>JBEARC010000021.1:0-12639 GCA_041163465.1 Bacteroidota bacterium | reverse complement strand
GAATTGGCGAGCATCAACAACGAATATCCAACGGATTGGACATGCCCTGAAGGAGATGTGTTTTGGGACGACTTGGAGTTTCAGGTCAACCCCGTGGGGCGCGTCAATCGCTTGGAGACGGAGACCAGCATCCTGCTCCTCGACCAATGGGAAGCCAGGGTTGATGCCCTGCTCGATGTTTCACCTGTCGCCGGGTTGCAAATGGTGATCGACCATGACGCCTCTTCAGGGAGTACGGGAATCCACGTGCACACCACGTGGTTTGATGACCACGACGGGCCGGTTCGCTTGGCCTTGCTCGTTTCCGAGAACCACATTGTAGGGCCTCAGTTGTGGTATGGCAACACGCCCGAATATGTCGAGGCGTATGAATTTGAACACATGCTTCGAGGAAGCGTCACCGGAGCCAAAGGTTTGGTCGTCGCAGAAAACCCTCAGGCAGGCGACACGCAGCAAGAATGCTACGCTTTCACCTGGAACAATACGTGGGATGCCGCCCATTGTGACCTGCTTGCGGTACTTACCTCAGACAACGGAAGCGTCATTCAAGTGCTCTCCGTGCCTGTGACCGAATGAAACGACATGTTCTCGTGCTGTGCTCGTTGGTTGTGACCCTTGCCGGTCATGGTCAACTGTTCGCGCCAGGTGTGCCTTGGACGTTCAATGGAGGATACACCCTTGGCGTCACTGCTGCGCAAGTGCGCGGGGATGGCATTGAAGGATTCAACAAACTCGGTTTTCATGGAGGAGCGACACTCGAAATTCGACAATTCAGAAATGTTGGGTTTCAAGTGGGTTTGATCTACAACCAAAAAGGAAGCAGGAAAGTCCCCAATCCCAAAGTGGATGACTACAGCAACTGGGGGTACAAATTCACCTACTTCGACATTCCCATCACGGCCGTCATTGATGTCAAGGATGGCTACACCTTTGGAACAGGCCTTCAACCAGGTGTGTTGATTCGCGCCTTGGAAGATGGTCTTGCCAGCGGCGTATCAGACGGCGTCTGGGAGCCCACAACCTTGCCCATCCGTTCGTTTGAACTGAGTTGGGTGGTTTGGATTGGGATGCGCGCGGGCGAGAACGGTGAGTGGTTTTTACGCCACACCCAAAGTTTGCCCGGCATCGTGCCCAAACCCTCGAACCCCGGACCCAACGCCCGTTGGGACGACCGCATGCAAAATCTCACCATGCAACTGGGCTACGCAAAGATGTTCTAACCCAGCAGAGACCAGTGATTCATTGCTCCGGGCATGAATGTGCCCCGTGTGCACCGTTCATCCCGCTTGCTCCGTTGGTCCCGACAAGCCGCCTCTCCTCATGCTCTGCCTCCGCGCGTTACTCTTGGTTCGCGTCCTGCCGAATGTCTTGCCACACCTCATTCAGTCCGCGGCGCATGTCCGCTGAAGCTGACAACAGACTGGACCACAGACCGCCCATGAACGAATCCACGCGCGTCTCCACCTCATCGATGGCGTCTTGTGCAATGCGGAACTTGCGCAAATCATTGGGGGTTGGAGCCTCAGACCGCGAGCTCATGGCACCGTACAATTTGTCCATGACCCTCACAGTCACGTGGTCATAACCCACGAAGTCCTTCGGAGTCCAGAGCATGTCGTGAATCGCTGAAATTTCCTTGTTTGCTTCTTTCGCCAGAGAGTCCACAGTTCCTGTGAGCGAATCCGGCATGAGCGACCACAGGGCCTGCATGGTGCCCAGGGCTTCTTCGGCTTGGGCGATTTCTTGCATCAGATCGGCCAATCGGGAAACCTCTTGTTGCACGATCCTGGTGTGGGTTTGGGCCTGAGTCCACGACTCCTGGTCAAAGGGGACGCGAGGATCCGAGTGGATGGTCAAGGACATGCTGTCTTTGTGGGACCCTAACTCCAACACGGCCAGATAAGTCCCTGGAAGAACAAGGGGGCCACCTCCCACCGGGTCCTTGTCAGATTGAAGGTCTCGGCTGGGCCACCGAACCCCATCCATGTCCCCTCTCCAGGAGAACGATTGCCATCCTCCATCCACCTCCTGCGTCATGCGCCTGAGCGTGTCTCCTGTCGAAGACACAATGGCAATGTTGATCTCCTCATGAATCTTGGCAGTGTCTGGATGCACAAACAAATGTCCATGGGCACTGCGTTCCCTGTTGGCCCCCTCCCACACGTGATCAGCCATGAATCGCGATCCCGCAGGTCGGGGATTGGGAACCACGTATCCGTCAGCCGCATCGAAGGCCCGGAACGTGCTCCTCAAAAACCCGGGACCTTCCGTGGCCAAGGCCCGAAGTGGGGCAAGGTCCTCAAGGATGTAGGCCGCACGCCCAAAGGTCCCCAAGACCAAATCCCCTTCCCGTGCTTGAATGACCATGTCCCTTACGGGAACGGCCGGAACGTCGTGTTTCCACTTGCGCCAATTCACACCGCGATCGACGCTGAAGTACAATCCTTCTTCCGTGCCCAAAAACAGCAGGTCGGGAGCCTGGGGGTCCTGAACGACACTCAAAACGTGGGCTGGAACGTCCTCTCCGTACACCAACCGCTTCCACACCTTACCCCCATCCGTGGTCCTGTAGAGGTAGGCGGCCCAATCATTGCGACGGTAGTTGTTGGCCACGACGTACACCTCATCT
Source organism: Bacteroidota bacterium (assembly GCA_041163465.1). Lineage (GTDB taxonomy): Bacteria > Bacteroidota > Bacteroidia > Flavobacteriales_D > Sanyastnellaceae > UBA11663. The sequence continues at coordinate 10,010 of JBEARC010000021.1, read as the reverse complement.
GGGTTGTGGGGACTGATGTGGATGAAGGGAATCCAAGAGCCCGTGGGAAGGCCCTTGAGTTTGGCCCCGTGATCCGTCCACGTCTTTCCGCGGTCTGAGGTATGCTGCAAACGGCCGTCATCCGTACCGACCCAGAGTTCATTGGGTCGTTGAGGCGAAGGAGCGATGGCAAGAATGGTGCAGTGGTTCTCCGCCTTGGTGGCATCGATGGTCAAACCACCGCTTTCAGCTTGGTTGAGTTTGGCCGGATCGTTGGTCGTCAGGTCTGGACTCAACGTCTCCCACGTTCGGCCTCTGTCAGGGCTGTAATGCACCCTCTGAGAACCAAAATACAGGCCATCCCGGTCTTGGGGGTCCAACGCCAGGGCAGCATTCCATGCAAACCTCAAGGGTGTGGAATCTGGAGACGCCGGCTGAATGTCTGTGGAGTTCAATGTTGTCAGATCCACCCGGTTCAATGCTCCTCCTTGGTACATGGCATACACGTCGCCGTCTCCCGTAGGCTGAACATCGAATCCATCGCCAAACAACACCTCCTGCCAATCCTCATTGCGAATGCCATCGGCATGCCACACTGCCGAAGGGCCGACCCAAGATCCATTGTCTTGCATTCCGCCATAGACGTTGTAAGGGACGGCATTGTCCACGGCAATGTGGTAGAATTGGCCCACGGGCAGGTTGTTTACAAACATCCAGTTTTCCCCTCCGTCGTGGCTGATGTTCAACCCTCCATCGTTCCCATTGATGAGGTAGCTGGGATCCGTGGGATGGATGTACAGGGCATGGTGATCGGGGTGCACACCGCTGTAGGGCAAAATGATGTCAAACGTCCTTCCCCCATCTGTGGATTTGGACACCATGCTCCACAAACTGAACACATGGTCCTCGTTGGTTGGGTCGGCATGGATTTCAGCGTAATAAAAAGGCCTGTTGCCCACATCGCTGTCCGTGGAGCGGCGCTGGAAGGTTGCCCCGCCATCATCTGAGCGGTACAGGGCATACGATTCAGCTTCAATCAAGGCATAGACCACATCGGGGTTGGCCGCGCTCATGGCCAAACCCATGCGCCCCAGGTTTCCTGCAGGCAGTCCGTCCTGCTCCGTACGTCGGGTCCAATGCTTTCCGCCGTCGTGGGTGACGTACAATCCACTGCCTTCCCCCCCACTCTCAAAGGTCCATGGCTGACGACGGAAAGACCACATGGCTGCGAACAGCTTGTCGGGGTTCGAGGGATCCATGATAAGTTCCGCACATCCCGTGCGTTCATCGATGGCCAACACGTGGTTCCACGTGAGTCCACCATCCGTGGTCTTGTACACGCCCCGGGCCGCATGATCACCCCATGCCGAACCCGTGGCAGCCACATACACGGTGTTGGGGTCGCGGGGATGGATTAGGATGCGGTGGATGTTGCGGGTCTCCTCCAAGCCCATGGCCTCCCAGGATGCACCTCCATCCAAACTGCGGTACAACCCTCGGCCACTGGTGTGGCTGTTCCTGGGGTTTCCTTCCCCTGTTCCCACCCACACGAGGTCGGGATTGAGCGGACTCAAGGCCACGGCTCCGATGCTTTGGGTGGGTTGATCATCAAAAATCGCTTCCCACGTCAAGCCCGCGCTTTGGCTCCTCCAGAGCCCCCCCGAAGCCGTGCCAACGTAAATCACTTCAGGAGCGTTGTGAGGCACAGCAATCGCCGTGACCCGTCCGCTCATCGTGCCTGGTCCGATGTGACGAACACGGATGGCCTCGACCAGGGCCTCCACCGGGTCTGTATCCTCGACCTGGTCGGATGATTGACCGTTCGAGGGCTTCGATCCTTGGGACCATGCTCCGGAGATGTTTGCCATGGAGGCGACCAGCAACACAGCCATTCCTTGATAGAAAACGCGGCAGAACAACATGAAAAGGGAAGAAATCGAAGGAAACGTCATGGTCGAATGTTCAGGGATTGGTTGTGCCGAATGGGAACCGAAAATGACAGGCCAAATGCTCTGCCCGTCACACTGCCTTCAGCCTCGAAAGGGACCTCTGCCCCACGCAACAAATTCATCAGGTCTCGTTTCACCACGCGAAGGAGGGCACCGTCTCTGGTTTGGACTTGAAGCGAGACTGTCGCCCGAGCCTCTGGACGAATGACCTGAGCCTCAAGCAAAGTCACATCGCCCACAACCTCATCATGGACGCGAAGACGGACATCCGCTTCTGCGACCGTGACAGCGTAGGGATTGGGATTGAACACATCCACCTTCATGTCGGCGCTCATGCCGTCCCAGGACAAACGAACGGATGAAAAATCCTCGACAGACAAGACCTCGAGATCCTGATACAAGCATCCTGACAGCCCCAACGTCAAGACACCAAGAACTGCCCACAACGCCATGGATCTAGGCATGTCTTGCAGCGAATTCGGCATGGAAATGAGGAATCGTCTCAATGCCCTTGAAGTAGTTGAACAGGCCGTAGTGCTCGTTGGGGCTGTGGATGGCATCCGAGTCCAAACCAAAACCCATAAGCACCGTCTTCAACCCCAAAATTTGCTCGAAGCTCGCCACGATCGGGATGCTTCCGCCGCTGCGGACCGGCACCGGAACCTTGCCGTACGTCTTCTCCATCGCCGCAGACGCCGCCTGGTAGGCTGCACTGTCTGTGGGAGTCACGGCAGGCTGACCGCCATGCATGGCCTTCACCTTCACCTTGCAACTCGCGGGGGCGATGGACTTAAAATGGGCTTCAAACTTGGCCGTGATGTCGTCCGGATCTTGGTTGGGGACGAGGCGCATGGAGATTTTGGCATAAGCCTTGGAAGCGATCACTGTCTTGGCTCCATCTCCCGTGTATCCTCCCCAAATGCCATTCACATCCAAGGTCGGGCGGATACTCATTCGCTCCGGCGCGCTGTACCCCTTCTCACCCTCCACAGCGCCGATGTCGATGCTTTTCTTGTACGCCTCCTCGCTGAAAGGTGCCTCGGCCATCGCTGCGCGCTCCTCGGCACTGAGTTCCACCACGTCATCGTAGAACCCTTCCACCGTGATGTGTTGGTGCTCGTCTTTGAGGGACGCAATCATTTCGCAAAGGATGTTGATGGGGTTGGGTGCCGCACCACCATAGAGCCCGCTGTGCAAATCGCGGTTGGGTCCTGTGACCTCCACTTCCACATAGCTCAAACCGCGAAGACCCGTGGTGATCGACGGCACGTCGTTGGCAATGATGCCCGTGTCACTCACAAGCACCACATCCGCCGCAAGGCGTTCGCGGTTCGCTTCGAGAAAATCTTCGAGATGAACCGACCCCACTTCTTCCTCGCCTTCGATCATGAATTTGATGTTGCAAGGCACTTGGTTCGTCGCCACCATGGCTTCGAACGCCTTGACATGCATGAAAAACTGGCCCTTGTCGTCGCACGCCCCGCGGGCGAAAATGGCGCCCTCGGGATGCAGCTCCGTTTTCTTGATGACCGGTTCAAACGCAGGACTGTCCCACAATTCAATGGGATCCGCCGGCTGCACGTCGTAGTGGCCGTAGACCAACACCGTCGGCTTGGACGGGTCGACAATCTTCTCCCCATAGACCACGGGATAACCCTCTGTCGCGACGACCTCAACGTTGTCAGCACCAGCCTTTCGGAGGTGTTCAGCCACGACCTGAGCGCATTTCAACGTGTCGCCCGCATAGCTGGGATCCGCAGAAATGCTTGGGATCCGCAACAATTCCAACAATTCATCAAGCATGCGGCTGCGATGCTCGTTCATGTAATCTTTCACGTCCATGCTTCGAAGGTACAACCTCGGTCAGCCCCCACCTATCTTCGTGGCCGTCTACGTTCACCAGCACCGATGAGCCAGTCTTCCCTCCCGCGGTTCAATGACACCGCCCAGGCCTTCCAACACCTCACTGATGGCGAATTGCGTCGGGCCGTTGCGCTGTTCTCGTTGATTGGGAAACCGTGGTTGGTGCATGTTGGCAGTGCGGTGGCCAACCTCGCTTTGGCCTTGCGCATTCCCTTGGGTTGGGCGGTTCGCCCCACAGTCTACGCGCACTTCTGCGGAGGCGAGTCCATCGACGATTCAGAAGAGACGGTGGCCAAGTTGGCGGCCCACAACGTCCGCACCATCCTCGATTACAGCGCCGAGGGCCAAACCGCCGAGGCCGACCTCGACGCCACGTGCAGTGAGGTCCTGGCCACCATTCACGCGGCCGAAGGAGATGCCCGCCATGCCTTTGCTGTCTTCAAGGTGAGCGGCTTGTCGTCCAACGCTCTGCTCGAAAAGGTGGGGAAGGCGATGACGGGCGGAGCGGCCCTGAGTCGGCACGACGAGGCCGCGTGGGAGCGCGTCCAACGGCGCGTCCGTACGCTGTGCGAAGCAACGGCCGCAGCCGGTGGACGCATCCTGATTGACGCGGAGGAATCGTGGATTCAGGACGCCATCGATGACCTGGCCGAAGACATGATGTCCGATTACAACCGCGAGCACGTCGTGGTGTACACAACGGCGCAGATGTACCGCCATGACAGGCTGACCTACCTCCAAGGCATGGCCGAGCGCGCCGAAGAAGGCGGCTACGCGTGCGGCGTAAAGCTCGTGCGCGGGGCGTACATGGAGAAGGAGCGCGAGCGTGCCGAGAAGCAGGGCTACCCTTCGCCGATTCAACCCGACAAAGCCAGCACCGATCGCGATTTCGATGCCGCCGTGGATTGGGCTTTGGATCGGTTGGACACAATTCACCTCGTGGCTGGAAGTCACAACGAAGCGAGCAACCTCAAACTTTGTCAAGGAATGGCCTCGCGCGGCTTGGACCCAGGGGATGCGCGGGTAGCCTTTGCCCAACTCCTAGGCATGAGCGACCCCATCACCTTCAACCTGGCAGCCCACGGCTACAACGTCGCCAAATACGTGCCCTACGGCCCCATCCGTGAAGCCATCCCCTACCTCATCCGCCGTGCCCAAGAAAACACGTCCGTTGCAGGCCAAACCTCGCGTGAGCTCGACCTCCTCAAGCGGGAACAAAACCGCCGAAACTCAGCCTAATTGCCGCATCTTCGAGGCATGAGTCAAGCTCCTCAATCCACGAAATCCGGCTTACCTCCCGGCACGTTGGTGCACGTGGGTGAAGCTCGACCAGACCAGCCCCGCATCACGTTGACGGCCTATGGCCCAGACACCCACCGCACTGCCGTCCTCGACGGGTGGAGCGACGTCGAGGCCACTTGGGGCGACGAGCCCGTGCGTTGGATCAACATCGACGGCGTGCACGTGCCTGAACTCGTCCGTCAGGCAGGCACACGCCTCGGCCTCCACGCGTTGCAACTCGAGGACGTCATGAACACCCGCCACCGCCCCACCTTCGCACCTCTGGAAAACGGCGGGTTTGTCATCATCTTCAAGATGCTGGGCATGAACAAAAAACTGAAGCGCCTCGTCGTCGAGCAACTCACCGTCGCCGCCCAAGGCGACGCCGTGTTGTCGTTTCAGGAACAGCGCGGCGACGTCTTCGACGGGTTGCGCGATCGCTTGGCGGCCGGGGGAGGAAACACGCGGGGGCGGGGTGCCGAATATTTGGCCTACCGCTTGGTGGATACCGTCGTCGACCAATCCTATTTCGTGACGGACCACCTGATGGACTCGGCCGAGGCACTGGAGGAACGCATCCTGAAAAACGCCGATGCGGAAAGCCTTCAGGAACTCCAAAGGCTCAAGAAAATGCTCGCCCAGCTTCGGCGGGCCACCACCCCGCTGCGGGAAGCCGTGGCGCAACTCCTGAAAGATCCTCCCGCGGTTGTGGAGGCCGAGACTCGAAAGCACTGGCACGACGTCCACGATCACCTGATCCAAATCCACGACCACATCGACTCCCTTCGCGACACCCTCGGAGGGCTCATGGACCTGCACGCCAACGGCGTCAACCAGCGCACCAACCAAGTCATGCAGCTCATGACCATGGTGGCCACCATTTTCATTCCGCTGACGTTCATCGCAGGCGTGTACGGCATGAACTTCGACCACATCCCTGAATTGCATTGGAGGTACGGCTACGCCATGGTTTGGGCCGCGATGGTGGCCGTGGCCGGCGGCATGTTCGTGCTGTTTCGGCGCAAGGGATGGATCTAAGCCCCAACCCCTATCCTCGTGACTGCCCTTAAGCTCGCGCTTCGCGCGCCGTCAGAAGTTCACCGTCACGCCCATCCGGAACGCGCGGGGCATTCCAGGACGGACGCCGTAGGGACGGCGAGCCACGACGTACGTGTCGTTGAGGAGATTCGTCGCGCCGACAAACCACTCGAGCTGATCTTCGGCGCGCCACCGGATGCCCGCATCTAGAATGGCCATCGCGTCCGTGCTGAAACCCGGGGCAATCTCGCCTTGGCCGGCGACCGTGCGCATGGCTGACATGCCCCGAAGGTTGGTGTCGAAGCTCCACTGTGGCCCCTCCCAACTCGCAACCACGCTCCATTGGTGCGGGGCGAGGTACGGCAGTGCGTCCCCCACTTCCACTTCGCCCCACGGCCCAAACTCGCTGTCGAACGCCTGCGTGAACACGGCCTCGGTGAAGGTGTAACTGACGCGGACCGGCAGGTGGAACTTGCCATCTGGAAAGAATGCGGTCGCTCCGGTCAAGGCAAGCAAATCGCCCACCGCCTCGAATTCCACGCCGCGTGCCCGGGACGAGCCGCCATTGAATTGATCTCCCGATCCCGTGCCCCCGTTCGCCGTCAAGTCGGCACCCAACAAGTTGATGTGGTCGCTGTGGAACAGGGTGATTTGGCCACTCAGGGCGCGTGTGCTCAACCGCGAGCCCACTTCGACGTTGGTACTGAATTCGGCCTCGGTCTCCGGTGCGGAACCCGGAGGCACGAAGCCTCGGTGCACCCCGGCAAAGGCGGTCCACAGGTCGGGCACCACATCCACATGCGCGCCGAGGCCGGGCAACCACACGACCACTTCGTTGGTGCGCTCCGCCCCGTCCAAAGCCCGGTCCAAGTCGCTTCCGTAGTCCACACGCGACAAGTCGATGCGCTCGTGGCGCACCCCGGGGGTGAACGTCCACGCGCCGAAATGCAAGGCGGTCCGCACGTGTCCAGCCAGCGCGCGCGCCGACTCCACGCGGTTCGACGCCGAACCGGAGTCCCCGGCCGCGATCAACGACATCGCGCCGTCGTTCATCGCGTAGCGGTCGCGCCATTCGAAACGGTCCATGAAATCTTCGTGCGCTCGAACCCCGTAGGTCAGACGGTGCTGAGAAGCCCCGCCGAAAGACCAGCGGCCGCGGTGTTGAATTCCGCGCGCTCCATAGACCCGGTTGTTCGCCTTGACGTCGAGGCCGGCGCCGTCAGGCGTCGTCACACCCTGCAACCATCCCAGCGCGTCAACCAACGCGGGATCCTCGAGGACGTCCGCCAACTTCAGGGTCGTTCCCGTCGTGTCCACCAGGCGGTCGAGCTTGTACCAGTTCCGGGCAAACGACGTTCGGTACGCCTCTGTGGTCATGCACCATTGCGGGGTCGGATTGAATTCGTGGCCCAGCACAGCGTGGGTGTGGCCCGTGGTCATGAGATCGTTCGACGAGGCCGCGTAACGAAGGAACGGTGTCGCTTCGTAGTCGGCTTGGGTTAGACCGAGATAGGTCTCGCGTGACGACTCTTCTGACGTCGTTCCCTTGGCCCGCACAACGTGCTGGCCTGAGGTGGAGGTCCATTGGACTTTGGCGACCAGGTCAGCCTTTTCGAAACCCGTGTCTCCGCCCCCTTCCAGTTGCTTGAACCCCGCGCTGCCGAGGTGCATCCATTCAGCACTGAACCCCCATTGGCCGCGGGTGCCGCCGACAAAGGCGTGCATTTGCTGGTTGCGGAAGCTGCCGGATTCGAGGCGGACGCGACCCGCAACTTCAGCGTCGGGGATTTTGGTGGAGACGAGGTTGATGGCGCCTCCAGCGGTTTGGGGGCCAAACGCGATTTGGCTCCCCCCTTTGCGCACTTCCACGCTCTCCATCCGGGCCATCGTCGGGAAATAGTACGCAGAAGGCGCCGCATAGGGAGCCGGGGCCATCAAGACACCGTCCTCCATGAGCGTGACGCGCGCCGAGCGGTCCGTACCCGAACCGCGCATGCCGATGTTGGGCCGTAACCCAAACCCATCCTCCTCGACCAAATTCAACCCCGCCAGTGCATGAAGTGTCCGGATGGGATCTGCATAGGCCATGGTGCGGAGGGCCTTGGATGACAACCGCTGCATGGATCCTGGCACCTCACTCGCGTCGAGCGAACCTGCAGCCAAGCCCATGCTGCCCACTTCAGCTTCAGGCAGGGCGTGCCACATGTGGGTCATCGCGTCCAGGCTGTCCTCGGACATGAAAGCTCCCTCCTCCGCAGAAAAGGCGTCCTGGGCAAAAGTCAGCGAAACCGATGCGACCGCAGCCGCAAGGAAGAAAAGACGAATGAACGAGGGAGAAATCATGTTGCAAAAACGTGCCACAAAGTTGGGTCGCAGCACGCGCCCCAAGCCTCCCCCAAACAGGGTAATTTGGAATCGGTCTAAATAAACTTTTCCACTCGAGCGTGCCTCACAGCGGCACCACCACCTCCGTCGTCACCCCAAAAATTCCAAACCCGTCGGGGATGTTTCCTTGGATGCTCGTCGGCTCAGCAAAGGGGTTGTCAAGGGCGCCGTAGTACGCATCCACGCTGCGGAAATGGTTCGCAAGGGCGGCCGTGGGGCGACGGACGCGGATGCGCAAATCACCTTCGATGGGGAATTCAGGCGAACCCGCGTACGACTCCAGCACGAGGTTGGCCATCGACACGTTGTCCTCGCCGCTGTCCGTCGCAAGGAGGCAGCCGCATCCCGAATTGTATTCCAGACGTGGATCGGGGAAAGCGGGGTTGGCCATGTTGTACCACCCCTCCCCTTCAAACCCTTCCTTGACCTCGACGGAAATCATGTAGTCGTCACGCACCCCAGGACGGTTGACCAAATCCAACGTCACGCGGTGGTTGTAGTACACGTAGCCCCAGCCTTCGTCGACTGAATCGGCAAAGGCCTCAAACACGTAGTCGAACACCGGCTCTTCTGGGACTTCTTCAATCACAACAAGTGGCTCAAAGGTGGGGGAGGCATCCACCACAAGGGCAATGGCCCCAGGCTGAAGCTCGAGCGGCTCATCCAGATTCAATTTCATCACTGGCCCCGTATACCAAGAACTCCACGGGTCGGGATCGGCCCAATTCGTTGAGTCGCCCTCTACCAATACTGTGCTGCCTTGCATCAAGGCGACCGTAGCGTGCTTCAAGGGCAAGCTTCCTGCGGTGTCCGTGACGCCCGCAGATTGGTAGACCGTCGCGTACACAGCGGTGTCGCCAGGCGAGACGAACATCGTCACCGCCAAGCGCGGCTCGTGTTCCGGGAATTCAATGACGTTGACAACGCCCTCTTGGAGTTTCTCGCAGGACGGCAAAATCACCGCAACAGCTGCAGCGACCGCAACGAGGGCCGCCATGCGGCGACGGGACGCAACGAAAAAGGAGGTCAAAAGTGGAAACGCCATGCGATGGAGGGAATGATGGGGAACAAGCCGTATTCGCGGATGACACGGGTGCCGTCCGCCTCGGTTTCGGCGAGGGCGAAGAACGGATTGAGGTTGTTGTAGACGTTGTACGCACTGAAAATCAAGGCGCGGTTGCCGTCCGTGCCGGGTTTGACACGGGTCAAGCTGACGTCCATGCGGTGGTAGGGGCTGAGGCGGTAGGCGTTGCGGTCGCTTGGCACCTCCCAGGACGGAGCGTTGGGGGACCCGAAGGCCAAGCCGTTGAACACCGACTCTGTCAAGGTCACTGCCCTTCCCGTGCCGTACACCCACGTCATCGACCCCGACCACGTGTCGTTGAACTCTTGGGTCAGAACCACGCTCACGTCGTGGCGACGGTCGTAGGTGAAGGGAAACCACTCGCCGCTGTTGAGGTCGTCGAATTGGCGGTTGCTCCAGCTGAGCGTGTACCCGACCCAACCGGAGGTGCG
>JBEARC010000020.1:0-12250 GCA_041163465.1 Bacteroidota bacterium | reverse complement strand
CCTTAACACCCTCTTGATGTGGCGGATGATGGGTTCAAGGGCGCCATTGCAATGACCCACTCCAAGAGGTTTGGTTGCCCGCGGCATCTGTCACTCGAAGGGACACAGGCACGGGAATGCCCTTGGGATGCACTCCGTCCGAGGCTTGGTAAGTCACCATGTGGCGTTTGGGATCCCACACCACCCGAGCCCATGTGCCATCAATGCGCAACTCGAGATCGTCGACACCTGAAAGAGCATCATCCACCCACCACACGGCATCACCATGTTCCACCAAGGGTGTGCCACTGTGGTATGGCTTGACTTCCGGGGCAAGCGTGTCTCGCTGAACATGCCAATGCCCACCTTCACGCAACGTCCCGCGCAAGAGTCCCTTGTCAAACGTAGCGATTTCAACCTCGGTGGGTTCACCAGCCTGGTTTCTTTGCACAAACACCCAACGATCCGTTGGCCACGTTTCTGCTGGCACACTGCCGTGGAATGTCGAAAGGGTTTCGACACGAACGGGCAATCGCCATGAAACCCCCATCCCCCTTCGATATGGAACCTGGGTGGGTTCGAGGTGGAGCGACATCCCGTCTGACGCCATGTGGCAAATCACTTGCTCAGGCTCGTAGAACATGTTTGAAGGCCAAGTAATCTTGGCATAGGCGCCCGTGACAGACTCGACTTCCAACGCCCCCGATGCTTCTGGAATGGCCAGGACGCCTGAAGGCCCAAGCAAGGGGGCACCTGGCAAATCCCGTCCTTTCAGCGTCCAAGCAGCCTCAGAAGCATTGCCCGCCGCATCCGTGACCTCGACCCTGACAACGGCGCATTGCCCCTCCTTCAAGCGAATCCATCCATCCGAGGGTGGCGTTTGATAAATCGGCAAGGCGTTGGTTGACAGGCGATGCAAACGATGAACTTGCTTTTTGGTCTCTGCCCATACGGGATACAAGGTGTGGGCATTCATGTCTTTGTTGACGCCAAAATCCAAGGATTCCAATGCAAAGTTGTGGGAGGAGACAACGATGCCGTCTACTTCGATTTGGCTTGTAAGTCCGCGAATACCGCACACATTGCTCGCCCCGTTTAACACATCGTACGCCTCCACCGATGCCCTCCACGTCAGAGGCACTTCCACTGTGTCCGACCTCGGCTCAAGCCTGTCGCGCTGCCCCCGCACGCCCTCCACCCAAAGCCCCCCAAGCACAGGAGGCCTTGAGTCTTCCTTCACAATCCAGCCATCGAGGGGATTCAAGGGGTGCTGGTTGTTGGTTGAACGAATTTCAAAATGCAGGTGTGGCCCCCCACTTCCCCCTGTGTTTCCGCTCCATCCCAAGGTGTCTCCTGCATGAAAGACAAGGGAGTCCGAGGGCGACGGATTGGCATCCAAACCCAGCGTTCTTCCCTTGTAGGTCCTGGCCACGGCCCACGCCTGCACCGAGGGTGCAAAGGCTTGTAAATGCGCGTACACTGTGGTCATGCCGTCAGGTCCTTCAAGGTACAGGGCGTTCCCGTAACCCCACGGCGACATCTTGACGCGAGCCACACGTCCCGAGGTTGCTGCAAGCACGGGCAATCCTTCCCGTCCCTCCGTTTTCAGATCAATGCCCGTGTGAAAATGATTGCCTCGCAATTCTCCAAAATTCCCACTCAAGAACAAGGGAATGTCGAGTGGGTTCACCCATTCATGCTTCGCTTTGAACGAGACCGGGTCGAGGGTTTGTCCTTTCAACATTCCCGGAGCCAAGGCCATTCCAAGACCAAGCAACACGCCGGACCAATCGCGAAAAGGACACCATGGCGTTGGGACCAAACACCCAGCCAACCCCTTCACAGCACGCACCCAACGACCCCTGCCCCTCGGGCTCAACGACTGGCGATTGAAGGGCGGGTGAGGGCGTTCATGGAGCATGGTGTAAAACTACGCGTTGGTGTCCCCCCCACACTTCTTGGCAATGCCCTACTTTTGTCTACAGCATTGCGTTCATGTCTAAGCATCAATCCCAACTGAATTCGCTCTTGGAAGCCACCGACGCACTTCTTCAGGCCCACGTGCTCCTGAAAGAAGAACATCGGGTGGTGAAGGAACGGCTTGAGGAGGCGTTGTCAGCACTGGATGAGCTGAAATCTGAACGCACAGCGAACAACCTACATTCAACCCCAACCACAGAACCTTCTCCGCTCTCTGCGGCTGAACTGGACGCGTTGGTGGAGGAAATCGACTCTTGCATCGCACTTCTCAATCCTTGAGAACAGGCACTACCATGGAAACCCACAACATCCAAATCGGCGGACGATCATACCCCATGACCCTGGAGGTCGATGAGGTGAAGAACGTTCAAGAAGCCGCCAAGCTTGTGGATCGCCACATTGCAACCCTGAAATCGCAATATGCCATCAGTGACCGCATCGATTTGATGGCCATGGCTGCACTTCAGATTGCCACTCAAACTGGTTCCAATCACACTGAGGTTTCTCCCCCGCTGTCCGGGAGCGAAACCAACGATTGGCCTGTTGACCGCATGGATCAACTCCTTCTCCGCATCCAAGAAGTCCTTGCCCGGTGATGGTTCTGTATTGAACACATCCATCCATGACACCAATCATTGCCGCAGCCCTTGGAATCGTCCTCGGTTCAGGTCTAGGCTACTTCCTGTTTCTGAAAGTCCTCACGGGCAAAGCAGACAGCATCGTTCGCGAAGCTGAATTGCGCGGAGAGGCCATCAAAGAGAAAAAAATTCTTCAAGCCAAAGAGAAATTCATTGAGCTGAAAGAGAAGCAAGCGAACCAGCGGAAGGACCTCGACCGCAAATTGAATGAACGCGAAGAGCGCATCAAACGAACCGAAAGCAACCTGCAACGGTCCATTGACCAGAACAAAAGTGCAGAGCGCAAACTGCAGCAAGACCAAGAAAAAGTTGAGCAGCGACTGCAAGTCCTCGAGAAGAAACAAAAGGAACTCGATGGCGACCAACAAAAGGCCCTCGAGGTCCTTGAGAAGTTAAGTGGCATGAGCGTGGAAGAAGCCAAGACGTCCATGGTCGAGCAGGTCAAAAGCGAAGCCAGAGCCATGGCTGCCACGGTGGCGCAGGAAATCATTGACGAGGCCAAAGAACGGGCCAATGCCGATGCGAAGAAGATTGTCATCCAGACCATTCAAAGGGTTGCTACAGAGCACAGCGTCGAAAATTCCGTCTCGGTGTTCCAAATCAAAAACGACGATGTCAAGGGCCGAATCATCGGCCGAGAAGGGCGCAACATTCGGGCGCTCGAAGCAGCCACAGGGGTCGAATTCATTGTGGACGACACACCCGAGGCCATCATCCTGTCCTGTTTTGATCCAGTGCGTCGAGAAATTGCCCGTTTGAGCTTGCACCAATTGGTGACAGACGGCCGAATCCACCCTGCGCGCATTGAGGAAGTGGTGGAGAAAGTGACCAAAAAATTGGAGGAAGAAATTGCCGAGACGGGCAAACGAACCTTGATTGATTTGGGAATTCACAACATGAAAAGTGAATTGGTTCGCATGGTGGGACGGATGAAATACCGCTCCTCCTACGGCCAAAACCTGTTGCAGCACAGCCGGGAGGTAGCCAACTTGTGTGCCTCGATGGCGGCCGAGCTGGGCTTGGATGCCAAGGCTGCCAAACGAGCAGGACTTCTTCACGACATCGGCAAGGTGAGCGACGAAGAAAGTGAATTGCCGCACGCGCTGCTCGGCATGAAAATCGCCGAGAAATTTGGCGAGCGCGGCGACGTGCTGAATGCCATCGGAGCCCACCACGACGAAATTGAAATGACCAGCCTGCTCTCCCCCATCATCCAGGTTTGCGATGCCATCAGTGGTGCACGTCCTGGCGCACGTCGCGAAATGGTGGAAGCATACATCCAACGTCTTCGGGATTTGGAGAATCTCGCCCTGGAATACCCGGGGGTGACCAAGTCATTTGCCATCCAAGCAGGCCGTGAATTGAGGGTTTTGGTGGAAAGTGATCAGGTCAGCGATGAGCAAGCCGACCAGCTGTCGTTTGAAATAAGCCAGCGCATCATGAACGAAATGACCTACCCTGGTCAGGTGAAAATCACCGTAATTCGTGAGCGTCGCGCGGTGAGCATCGCACGCTGATGACGCAGGAGGGCTCCACACCCTCCCTGGGCGTTTCCCTGAGTTGGCAGACGCTCAATGTGGTGCTGCAAGTGGCGTTGCAGTTGGTTTACATGGCTTTGCTGGCGCGATGGATTGCGCCCGAGGATTTTGGCGTGATGGCCATTGCTCTGGTGGTGGTTGGTGTGGTTGAGATTTTTGCCCAAGTGGGCATCGGCCCTTCGATTGTCCAACAACCCAACCTCACCCCCTCCCACATTGCCTCGGCATGGTGGTTCAGTGCCGGGTTGGGCCTCCTGTTTTTTGCGGGCATGTACGCGGCTGCACCCGCACTCTCTGCGCATTATGAGACACCCGCCCTGTGCACGGTGCTGCGTTGGATTTCCCTCAGTTTTGTCATCTCGGGCTTCAGCGTGGTGTCTCGAAGTTTGTTGATCAAACGCATGGATTTCCGTGCGCTCACAGTCTGTGCCTTGGCTGGCATGGTGGTAGGAAACTTGGGTGTTGGGCTGTGGATGGCATTCAGTGGCGCGGGTCTGTGGGCTTATGTCACAGCCCTTCTGGTCCAAAACGCTGTGCTGAGCCTGGGGTATCTGTGGTTTGCCCGCATTCCCCTGGGTGCGGGATGGGATGGCGCAGCCTTGGGATCACTGTTGAGATATGGGAGCCAAAGCACCGCCTTCAACCTGCTCACGTATGCGGGGGCGAAGATGGACACCCTGATGGTGACGGAGTCCTTGGGATGGCGCGAGGTGGGGTGGTACGACCGGGCCGTGTACTTGATGGGACTCCCCGTCACCGTGCTGGGAAAGCTTGGTGACAGTGTGCTTTTTAGCGGGCTCTCTGCCATGCAAAACGACCGGGACCAACTCCGGGCCACTTCATTGCGTGGCTTGCATCTGATCTTCCTCCTCACCTTACCCATGACCACCGTGCTCGTGTGGCATGCCGAAGGCATTACCCGGCTGGTCTTGGGGCCCCAATTTGATGGGGCCGCACCTCTGGCCCAAACACTGTTTCTCGCGGTGGCTCTCCGTGCCCTCACCAAATTGGGCGACGCCAACATCCGAGCCTTGGACGGACTTCGTTGGGGAATCATCATCAAGTTGGTGTTCTTGGGAACGATGGCAGGAGGCATTCAATGGGCCTTGGCCGATGGGTACGGAGCTCGGGGTGCGGCTTGGGCTGTGGTCCTCGCATCCAGTGTTCAATGCCTGTTGACCATAGGATGGATGGCACACACCTTGGGTATCTCCTGGAAGGAGCTGATTCTCTTCATGCTTCCAGGCGGTGGGATGGCTGTGATTGTGGCCATTCCCTTGGGTATGTTTCCTTCCTTGGAATGGTTGGAATCCACAGCATGTGCAGTGAGTATCGCCTTGGGTGCAGCCCTGGTCATCCCGGGGCTGACCGTGCCCAAAGCCGTGGATCCGGATGGAGCGCTCCGCCACTGGATTGCAGGACGAATGCCTGGGCGGGGACTACGTTCACGTTGGAAGCCATGACGCAGCAAAGTTTGCCCGAAGCAACCGGTTGAAAGAACCAACAACTTGAGTGAACATTTGATGCAATCAATGCGTTTTTCCACCATGAAACCGATGATGAATACATTCTTGATTGTTTTGGCGCTTGTAGGCGTCGGAGCCCTCGTGGCTTGGAAAGCGTTCAATGCAAACCACCACTACACCCCCCAACCCGCCATGGCCTCTTTTCACGATTTGGTAGCAACCACCCTCGAGGGAGATGAATTTGCGTTTGACCAGCTCCAAGGCAAGCGCGTGTTGATTGTGAACACAGCCTCCAAATGCGGCTTCACCCCCCAATACGAATCCCTCGAAACGCTCCACCAACGGTATGGAGACCAAGGGCTGGTGATTTTGGGATTTCCTTGCAACCAGTTTGGAAAGCAAGAACCTGGATCGTCCGATGACATTCGGTCGTTTTGCAGCAAGAATTATGGGGTGAGCTTCCAAATGATGGAGAAAATCGACGTCAAGGGTGATCAACAGCACCCGGTGTATGCGTGGCTTACCCGCAAGGAACTCAATGGGGCGGGTGACCACAGTGTTCGCTGGAACTTCCACAAGTTCCTCGTGAATGAGAAAGGTGAGCTGGTTGCTGCGTTGGGAAGTGGTGCTGACCCCTTGGGAGATGAAATTCTGACCTTCGCGGCAGGACGTTGAGAATGCATCGCCTGAACGTGGAAAAAGCGTGCCTCTGGGTGCGCTTTTTTCGTGTTTGGATGTGGGAGTCCTCCCTTCAAATCCTGAACTTTGTCTCACAAGGAACCCATCATGTCCAAGATTCACAACTATTCCGCAGGCCCCTGCATTCTCCCTCCTGAAGTTCTCCAAGAAGCCGCGGATGCGGTTCGCCAATGGGAGGGCCAAGGGCTTTCATTGATTGAGATGTCTCACCGCAGCAAGCCGTTTGTGGCGGTGATGGACGAATGTCGGGCGTTGACCAAAGAATTGCTTGGGCTTCCCGACAGGTTTGAGGTGCTTTATCTCCAAGGGGGCGCGAGTTTGGGGTTCTTGACTGCGGCATACAACTTCTTGCCTGTGGGTGGGCGTGCGGCCTACACTGACACAGGCACGTGGGCTGCCAATGCCATCAAGGAGGCTCGACATCTTGGCGAGGTAGATGTGGTGGCCTCGTCCAAGTCCGAGAATTACGACCACATCCCTGCCCTTGGGGAGGTTCATTCGGGCCATGCCTACCTCCACGTGACCACCAACAACACCATCTACGGAACCCAATACGCGGAGATGCCATCGGTGTCCGTTCCCCTCGTGGCTGACATGAGCTCTGACATCATGAGTCGGACCTTTGATCCAGAACCATTCGCCCTGATTTACGGTGGGGTTCAGAAAAACATGGGGCCTGCGGGAGCTGTCATGTACGCTGTGGATCGCGAGCGACTCGGTGCGACAGGTCGAAGCATTCCGTCGTACCTCGATTTGAACGTACACCTGAACAAGGACAGCATGTTCAACACACCCCCTGTGTTTTCCGTGTTCACGACCATGCTTACCCTCCGTTGGCTCAAGGCTCAAGGAGGGGTGGCTGCCATTCAACGGGTCAATGAAACAAAAAGCGCGCTCCTGTACAGTGAGATTGATCGCAACCCGTTGTTTGTTGGACACGCGAAGATGGGCAGCCGTTCTCACATGAATGTCACCTTCCGCCTCAACGACGAGGCGCATGCCGGGGCATTTGACAAGGCTTGGAATGAAGCTGGAATTAGCGGATTGAAAGGTCACAGAAGCGTGGGCGGATACCGCGCATCCATGTACAATGCCTTGCCTTTGGAAAGCGTGCAGGTGCTCGTGGATGTCATGAAAGAACTTGAACGAACCCAAGGCTGACACGTGCAGGAAGCCCTCCCCTTTCCTTGGTGCAACGTGCCCCTGAAAACCCAACCACAAACCAACCACCCATGAACATTCTCGCCAACGATGGCATCAGCCCTTCCGGAGCCCAAGCATTGCGTGATGCAGGACATGAATTGTACACCTCTTTTGTGGAGGCTGACCAACTCGAAGCGTTCATTCACGAGAACAACATTCACGGAATTTTGGTGCGGTCAGCCACCCAAGTCCGCCAGCCGCTGATCGACGCTTGCCCTGGATTGAAATTCATCGGGCGTGGTGGCGTGGGTATGGACAATATCGACGTTGAATACGCCCGCAACAAGGGAATTGCCGTCTTCAACACCCCAGCTTCTTCATCCCAAAGTGTGGCTGAACTGGTGATGGGTCATTTGTTCAGCCTTTCCCGGTTTTTGCACCACAGCAACCGTGCCATGCCCACCAAGGGCCACACCGACTTCAAGTCGCTGAAAAAAGCCTACGGCAAGGGCACCGAATTGCGCGGAAAGACCCTGGGAATCGTGGGCTTTGGGCGCATCGGACGGTCCCTTGCCTCGTACGCCCTGGGATGTGGCATGAACGTCGTGGCCCATGATCCCTTCGTGGAGCATGGCAACGTGTCTTTGACCATTGGCGGCCAAACGCTTGAAGTGGACTGCCCTTTGCTTTCCCTGAACGAGTTGCTCGCTCAGTCGGACATGGTCAGCATTCACGTTCCTGCCCAAGCGGATGGAAGCGCCGTCATCGGATCGGCTGAGTTGGAAAGGATGAAGCGCGGTTCTTTCTTGGTCAATGCCGCACGCGGTGGTTCCGTGGACGAAGATGCCTTGATGGCTTCCCTTGACAGCGGCCACTTGGCGGGTGCAGCACTGGACGTGTTTGTGGGAGAACCCACTCCTCGGGCCGATGTCACGGCGCATGCCCACTTGTCTTTGACCCCTCACATTGGCGCGGCCACAGAAGAAGCACAGGACCGCATCGGATTGGAATTGGCGGCTCAAATCGAAGCCTTGTCATGACCAAAGCACGGGCCCTGATGGTTCCTCTGGCAGCGGTGACTCCACCGCGGCACATGGCCCATCTGGTGGCGTCCCGATCCTATTTGAGCTACACCCGCGCAGAGCTTCAAGACAAATTGAAGCACAACCCCTATTCCTACATCCAGGTCATCAATCCGGATGCTTCGCGCGAGGTGGAAGTGCCACGAGGCACGCCCGAATTTTTCAAAGAAGTTCGGGCGGGCTACGATGACTTCAAAGCCCGAGGTTGGCTTGTGGATGCCGAGGAGTTGGAATGGCTTGTCTACCGACAAAGCACGGATGTCCATGCGTGGACTGGGGTTGTGTGCAACTTGGATTTGGAGCGATGCGGCACAGGCGGACTGCGAACCCATGAACAAACCCTGGAGACCCGTGAGTCACTCTTTGCTTCCTTTCTCGAGGCTGTGGGATTTCATGCTGAACCCATTTTGGTGGCCTGCCCAGACGATGCCCTGGGAGCGTCTGAATCCATGGCCTGCCTCCAAGACGTGGTGGCACAAAGACCACACACCGATTTCATGACGGCAGATGGGGTGCGGCATGAATTGTGGCGTATCCCTGCGCATGGTGAATCGGGCCAAGCGTTTGGTCAGGCATGGAGTCAGGCGGAGGTGCTTTACTTGGCCGATGGCCATCACAGGTTGGCCTCGTCCCAACGTCTGGCGAGTGCCAGACCTGATTTGCCGGGAGCTGGCTTGATTTTGGCCTACGTTGTTCCACAACGAGACCTGACCATCCAAGGCTATCACAAGGAAATCAAGGATGTCCAGATGTCGGCCGACGCATTGGGTAAGGCGCTGGAGAGGTGTCCGAATGCCGCCGTGGTTGGCGGCGATTCTGCCTCCAATGATGTCACCCTGCCCGACTCACCGGGTGAAATCGTGGTGGAATACCAAGGCGTGGTTTGGCGCATTCGAAGAACCTCGGAGAGTCCCGAGGCGACTGATGCCGATTGGGTGCAACATCACCTCATTCGGGATGTCTTTGGGATTGTCGATGCCAGAAACGATGCCAGGCTGAATCACCTGCCAGAAGCGCAACGTCCGGAAGGCGGATGGAGGGTTCGTGCGGCACAACATCCCAACCGTGCGCTGGTGCTGTTGCATGCCATTCCGTTTGACCAAATCCGCGATGTCGCTGACGCCCAAGGGACCCTTCCCCCCAAAAGCACATGGGTGGAGCCCAAAATTCGAAGCGCCCTGTTCATCCACGAATTCGACCCTTCACAATGAGTGTGGCTGACCGGCTGATGCAGGTGCGTCAAAACGTGGAAGAACGGGCCAAGCAAGCAGGCCGAGAGGTCGTGCTCGTGGCTGTCAGCAAAACCAAACCCGATGCCGATGTGCTCGCCGCCTATGAGGCCGGTCAACGTGATTTTGGCGAAAACCGGGTGCAGGAATTGGTCGGCAAAGCACAGCGGCTGCCCAAGGACATCCGGTGGCATATGATTGGACATGTCCAAACCAACAAAATCAAGGACTTCCTACCCTGGGTTCATCTCGTGCATGGGGTGGACCGAAGAAAGGTGTTGGAGGTGCTGGAAAGGGAAGCTGCCAAACTCAACCGCGACGTGGACATCCTGCTCCAAGTACACATTGCCGAGGAGGCCACCAAATTCGGATGGGACGCGTCTGACATTGCCACTTTGGCGAACCCTGAATGTTGGGAAGAATTTCCCCACGTGAGGCCGGTTGGGATGATGGGAATGGCCACGTTCACCGACGATGAGGAGCAGGTGCGTCGCGAATTTGCGCAGCTCGCGACGCTCTTCAAAACCCATGGAGAAGCCTTCGATCAAGTGGCCCGATCCCGAGGCGCTTCATGGGATGTGCTCAGCATGGGAATGAGTGGCGATTGGGCTTGGGCTGTGGAGGAAGGCAGCTCCATGGTGAGAATTGGAAGTGCCATTTTTGGTGACCGCAACCTTCCCGTCGGATGAACGATGCTCCCACGGGATGGCGCGCCTGGGAACCTTGGTTTCAAGGGTGGATGGTGTTGGCTCCTGTGGTAGGGTTTGGCAGCACTGCCTTGGTCCGGAACCAGCTGTTTCGCATTTGGAAACTGACCCATGGCATCACGGACGGGGTGAGTGCCGCAGAGGCGCGAGACATGGGGCTCGTCCCTCCTGATTGGTCAGGAGCCGCGCTGTATGGTCTTGCAACCGTCGGCATCTTTACCGTGTTCTACGTGTTGGCTGCCAGAACATGGGTCAGCCGTTCACAACACCGCACATGAAAACACCGCACATGACATTGATCAAGTTTGGCTGCCCTTCGTTGTGGGCTCCGAAGGTTTGGGGGATTCTCCTTCTCCTTGGGTTGAGCTCTTGCGAAGGCGCCACCTACGTCAACCAGCACTTCATCAACAACACGCAGGACACCTTGCACCTGGCGATTCGGACCAACGAATCCCAAACGGGATGGTCCATGGACACCCTGTGGCACATCCCGCCTGGTGCCGTCCAACCCCACTACTTGGTGGATCGATGGGGCAAATGCTCTGATTGCTCCGAATTTGAAACGGCTCCCTTTGGGTTGGATTCGATCTGGCTTGAGAACGACTCGCTGAACGTCAGCCTGATGGACCCGATGGTATGGGACGTTGTCCTCGATGAAGGCGTGTCGTGGATTGAATTTGACCATCAACTCGCGTTTTGGCCTTTCATGTTTGATTGATGGTTCCACGACCGCAAACGAACGTGACCCGATGCCAACGCATCCCGGCCCGAAATCCCAGCCTGAAATGCCAGCCTGAAATGCCAGCTCGAAATCCCAGCCCATGAATTCTATTTCTTTCCATGTCCTTGCCGTGGCGATTTGCTGCTTCGCATGGATGATTGAACCCTTGACGCTTGAAGCCCAAACCCCCTCGGCTGTCGAAGCCGCGGAATACGATCCCAACAGCGATCGGTGGTTCGTGAGCAATGGAACGAGCATCCTCGTCACGGATGACCTTGGGTCGACGTGGTCTGTGTTTGGCTCGGGCGGCGCGACGCATGGCATGGAAGTGCTGGGCAGCACCTTGTTTGCCATCCAAAACAACGTCATCCGTGCTTACGACGTGGTTTCCGGGGAACTCTTGGGGTCTCTCTCCCCCAACGGAGCTACGTTCTTGAATGGCATGGGAAGCGAGAGCAGCGTGGATGGTGACATCTTGGTTGTCAGCGATTTTTCGGCAGGACGGTTGCTGAAAGTCGACGTCAGTGACCCCACCAACATGACCTATTCCACCCTTGTGGCCAACACCGGGACAACGCCCAACGGGGTGACCTTGGTGGATGGCCAAGCCTACGTGGTGAATTGGGGTGGCAATTCTGATGTTTTGAAGGTAGACGTCCAAACAGGCGCCATCGAAACGGTCGTCAATGGTTCGGGATTGGGCAATTGTGATGGCATTGATCACGTCAACGGAACCTTTGTGGTCAGTTCTTGGACGCCCCAACGCATCACGTTGTTCACCCCCGACCCTGTGGACGGCTCTTGGATCGCCAGCACCCTGGTGCAGGGAAGTCCACTGAGCAACCCCGCCGACTTGAGCATCAACACGGCGGGTGACACCTACGCCGTCGCCTGCAGCGGGAACAACTCTGTGTACTTCGGAACGTTGATGGACGTGAGTTCCGTGCTCGAGCGGCCAGTGGCTCCCGACACGGAATTGCAATGGAACGACAGCGGGGTTTTGATTCAGCAGCAATCCCCTGGGACGTGGACTGCACGTGGGTTTGATTCCACGGGGCGCTTGCTGGG
>JBEARC010000019.1:0-7166 GCA_041163465.1 Bacteroidota bacterium | reverse complement strand
CACCCTCGTCTCGGGGGCCTATGGATTTTGCCCAAGCCCGTGCCTCCTTCCAACAGATGCCAGCGGGAACCACGCCGCGTTCCTTGGGAAGACTGACCACCAAAATTCAATCCAAAACCTCGCCACCTCCGAGGCCCGGAAATTGGTCAAGCATGAAAGAAGCGGCAAGCAAGCCAGGCGCATCCCCTTCCTTGTCACACCAACAACCCGACACATCCAACGCGAAGGGTCCGGGAAATGTGCCCGCAGGAGATTCCGCAGTGATTCAAGTGGGTGACACCGTGATGCATGCCAAGTTTGGGAAAGGCAAGGTGGTTGCCCTCGAAGGCACCTCACCCAACGAGAAAGCCACGGTGTTTTTTCCATCGGAAGGCTCCAAACAACTGTTGCTGAAGTTTGCCAAACTACAGGTCATCGGCTGATTGCATCTGGCATGAAGACCTCAGGCACATCATCGTTTGTTTCCATGTGGTTCATCGCGTGGGTGGGGCTGGGGGTCCTGGTTGGATGCGACAACCGTCAGCCCGACGACATTCTCCTTCGGGTGCGCACCCTCGAATGGTCCCAACCAGGCACACCAGCATTAGGCGTGGACATCGCCTTGGAAGAACAGCGACTCAACAATGGAATTCTCAACGGTTACTTCACAGAGGTGGCGACAGCGTCAACAGATCAGGGGGGTGTGGTGGAACTTTCGACCCCCTTGGCGAACGTACTTTCCCTCCGAATCCGGGCTTCCAAAGAGGGCTGTTTTGATGAGGTGGTCCTGTTGAATCCGGAAGACCTCCTCACCGATGGCACTTGGAACGAGGTGACCCTGAGCATCATGAGCCAATGTCAAATCGACGCCTCGGTCCTTCACAACAGCCATTGCACCGCTCAACCCCTCTTGTACCGTTGGATTCCCCGAAATGTTCCAAGCGTGGATGCCGACATTCGGTGGACAGGCGGTACAGATTGGAATGCCGTCAATGGTTCTGATTCTGAGCAAGTCGCCGCGCTCATCACTGGGGGAACGTGGTTGGTCCACCACCGCGTTTGGCAATGCAGCGGCGCTGACAGCACTGCCTTGGATTCGATTTGGTGCCCGGAAGGTGGTTCCATCCAATTCACATTGGATTGAATCCTTCAACATGTCCATCAACGACGCGTGACGCGGCGAACGACTGAATTAGGATTTGGATGCCCAACTTGGAAGGTCAAAATCCCTCACGACATAGAGGGTTCGGCGTCGATCATCTTCATCCTTCTCCCGGGTCAAAACCGGCTTTCCACTGGAAGCCCAACCCCATGAATTCACATCGCTGATGGTTCTTGAACGGCGGCTTCGTTTGGTTTCCTCTGAACTCAATTCGTCCATGAGAAGCAAGGCATCGAGGGCCACCGTATCCAGCACGGTCCCCCGGACCTCGTGCAAGGCAAGAAGGGCTTCACGGAGATGACCAAACTGCTCCAAACTCGCGTCTCGAAGCAAGCGATCCCTGGTTTCCGAGGTCACCTCGGGGTTCTGTTGTCCGAGGTACTTTCCCAAGACAAAGCCTGCCACAAAAAACAAGACTCCAACGGCGATCAACTCCATGTCGCAATAATATTTCAAACAACGACATTGATAGAACCCGTGTCAAAATAATATTTCAACGCAACGTCGTGGAGGACGCTGTAGTTTTGTGGACATGACCCGTACCGACACCACCCTCTTCCCGCGAATCACTGCCATCATGTGCGGCCTTGTCCTTGCGCTCTCTGCCTATTCACAGGGAACAGACGCCATTGTGCTGCCCCATGGGTTGACCGAGATGGAACAGATGATGTGGACCACGGGTGCCACCGCGCGACCTGACCTTCAGAACAGCCGAGGCATTCCTACCCCCCCTCCCGGATCCAACCTGCGAACCGCCGCCGAATGGGAAGAAATCGAAGCCCTGACCATCACGTGGCAAGATTTTCCATGCATACTCAAACAAATCACAGCGGCCTCTGTCTCTGAATGCCGCGTCATCATCTTTTCCGAGAACATAGGCCAAACACAGAACTACCTCACAGCCAACAGCTGCGGCGGACCTGTCCCGCTGGACAACGTGGAGATTGTCGAAGCACCGTCCAACAGCATTTGGATCCGCGACTATGGTGCCAACACCGTCTACACGGAATGGAACGATGGGCGGGTCTTGGTGGATTGGTTGTACAACCGCCCCCGTCCCGACGACGATGCCATTCCCGATGTGTTGGCAGAGCACATGGACATCGACCTCTACAGCACCATTGAAGAGCCCGGTGATTTGATGAACACCGGGGGGAATTGGATGTCCGATGGATTTGGCACGGCGTTCGCCTCTGAATTGATTCTGGAGGAAAACGGCGGAGGAAACACGTGGTGGACCACATTTCCCGACCACACCGAGGGAGAAATCGACCAAATCGTCGAAGCCTACCATGGCGTTCATACCTATGTCAAAATGGACGTATTGCCCTACGATGGCATCCATCACATCGACATGCACATGAAGTTGCTTGACGAGTCCACATTGCTGGTTTCCGAGTATCCCGCCGGGGTTGCGGACGGGCCGCAAATCGAAGCCAACTTGCAGTACGTGCTGAGCAACTTCACCACGAAGTGGGGCACCCCGTTTGACGTGATTCGAATCCCAAGTCCCCCCGAATTTGGCGGAGGCTACCCCAATCAAAACGGTGACTACCTCACCTACAGCAATGCGACCTTCGTGAACAACACCATCTTGTTGCCAACCTACTACGAACAATACGACACCACGGCCATACGCATTTGGGAAGAAGCCATGCCAGGATACGAGGTGGTGGGCATCGATTGCGATTCACCCGGGGAAGACATCATCTCACTCAGTGGGGCGATCCACTGCATCACCCATTCTGTGGGTGTAGAAGACCCCTTGATCATCAGCCATCTCCCACTTTTGGACACCGAAGACACCGTGAATGACTACCTAGTTGCCGCAGAAATCAGCCACCGCTCAGGCATCGAAAGTGCTCAAGTTCTGTGGTCTCTGTCACCCTCAGGCCCCTGGAATTCTGTCGACATGATAGAGCAAACCGTCGGAAACAATGGCTCGGATTATACGGCGCTGATTCCAGCACAAACGGCAGGAACCAAGGTTTACTATTACGTGCAAGCTTCCGCCAACAGCGGAAAGACAGGAGCTCGCCCCATGCCCGCTCCAGAGGGATCGTGGTCATTTCGAGTGCTCGGTTCAGTCGTGGGCTTGAATGACTCCGGTGCAGTGTCCCCTTGGCTGTCGATCTACCCCAATCCAGCTGCAGCCATCACATGTTTGGAATTGAACATTCCCAGGGACACCGAATGCACGGTCAACCTGATGAATGCATGGGGTCAACCTGTCCAGACATTGCACCAAGGAACATTGGGTCGTGGAATTCAGCGGCTGTTTGTGCATGCCGAGAACCTGCAATCCGGATCCTATTTTGTCACGCTCACGACTGACCGTGGCATACGCTGGACGGAACGTTTGGTGGTTCAGCACTGAACCAGGTCTACCACCTTGGGGGAGATCAAACGCGCCATGCGCTCGTCAACCACGTGACGATACCAAGGTCGAGAGACAGGCGGACAAACCCTGAAATTGCTGCCCTCAATCTCGTCTACCGAGGAGTCTCAGCAGGAACAGGAACAGGTTCAGGAAGTCCAGGTAGAGCGACGTCGCTCCCAACAAGGCGAGCTTCATCGGCGCGACCGCGCCGTATTCAACCCCAGCAGCAATGCGCTTGAGACGCTGCGTGTCGTAGGCCACCAGCCCCGTGAAGATGAGTACCCCCACAGCACTGATGACGAAGTCAAGCATGGAGCTCTTCATCCACCAGTTGACCAGGCTCGCCAGCAGGATGCCAATCAGCCCCATGAACAGGATGCTCCCCATCCGTGACAAATCCACCTTCGTGGTATACCCTGCAATTGCCATGACAGCGAATGTCCCAGCCGTAATGAGGAAGACCTGAGTCAAACTTCCCAAGGAGTACATGTAGAACACCCCTCCCAAGCTAAGCCCCATGGTGCCCGCAAACGCAAGGAAACACAACGCCAACGATGTCACGCTCAACCTTTGCAACCCGAAGTTCATCACGAGCAAGAACGCAAATGGCGCCAGGGTCACCAGCCAAAATCCCATGCCCTGCATCAGCGTCAAGTAGAGCTGACTTGCCGCTGCGTAGTAGGCAGCAGCGGCCGTCACACCAAGCCCAGCCACCATCCACGTAAACACGGTGGACATGAATGAAGACGCGCTGGTGCTTTCGAGGATGCCAGCGTCGTTGAATTGCGGCTCGTTGCCGCCAAAAATCCGAGGGGGTTGTTCCATGCTTCAAAGATGCACGACCGGAGTGTACTCCGATTCTCCGTTGACCAAAATTTGCAGTTCAACCCGTGGAACCGATCGGCAATCCGGCACGGCGATACAATCCGGTGCGGCTCGGCAATCCGGTGCGGCGCAACAATCAGCCGCGGTGCAGGGCGAGGCCCATGAATTCGCGACGGGTGCGTGGGTCGTCGAGGAAAAGGCCCGTGAATGCGCTGGTCGTGGTGATGCTGTTTTGCTTCTCGACGCCCCGCATTTGCATGCACAAGTGACGAGCCTCGACGACGACGGCGACGCCTTTGGGGTTCAGGGTATTCTGGATGCAATCGCGGATTTGTTCGGTGAGGCGTTCCTGCACTTGCAGGCGTCTGGCGAAGGCGTCGACGACCCGCGGAATCTTGCTCAGCCCCACGATGGCGCCATCGGGGATGTAGGCGACGTGCGCCTTTCCAAAAAACGGAAGCATGTGGTGCTCACACAGGCTGTATACTTCGATGTCCTTCACCAAAACCATCTCGTCGTTGGCTTCTTGGAACAGGGCTGAACGCAAGATTTCCGCAGGGTCCACGCCCATGCCACTCGTGAGGACGGCCATGGCTTTGGCTGCGCGCATCGGCGTCTTCAACAAGCCCTCGCGCTGAGGGTCTTCTCCGCACGTGGTCAACACCTTCTCGTACGCCTCCGCCATCGCCCTCACGGCGGCTTCGTCGTATCGCTCCTCTTTGGAATACAGGGCCATGGGCCGAAGGTAAGGTCTTACTCGCCGCCGTAGTAGTCGGCGTAGTTGTTTTCCGTCTCGTACAAACGGAGGTGGTGCAACTGACACCCCGCGGCGGAAATGGCCGGTTCGAGTTCCTCCCAAATCGCAATAATCAGCACCTCCGTCGACGTCATCTTTCCCTTCATGAACGGCACATCGAGGTTGAGGTTCTTGTGGTCGATGGGGTCCTCCACACGCTCCTTGATGATATGCTTCAGGTCGACCAAATTCATGCAGTAACCCGTCTCAGGCGCAGGCTCACCTTTGATGGTCACGTGCAGCTCGTAGTTGTGGCCGTGCCAGTTGGGGTTGGCGCATTTGCCAAACACGGCCTGGTTCTTGGCGGCATCCCATTCGTCGTTCCAGAGCTTGTGGGCGGCATTGAATCGGGCGCGGCGCGTGACGTAGACGTTCTTCATGACTCGAGTAACCTCGCAAAGGTAGCAGATGTTTCCAGGTCGCAGATGTTCCCGTCGAGTACCTTCGCGTCATGATTGTCGTTACAGGTGCAGCAGGCTTCATTGGAAGTGTCCTCGCGGTTCGGTTGTTGGAGGCGGACTACCGCCAGCTCGTGTTGGTGGACGATTTCAGCGTGGAGGCCAAACGCCCCAACCACCAGCACCTTCCCGTCACTGCCCGCATCGATCGTGCGGACTTCCCGTCGTGGCTTCGCGACAACGAGGGACAGGTTCAATTCATCATCCACCTCGGCGCCCGAACCGACACCACGGAAATGGACCAAGACCTCCTGAACGAGCTCAACCTCGAGTACAGCAAGGAAGTGTGGAGGCTGTGCGTGGCGTTTGGCCTCCCCTTGATGTACGCAAGCTCAGCCGCTACCTACGGCGATGGTGCGCTCGGGTACGTGGACAGCCATGAGTTGGTCAATCGGCTTCAGCCCTTGAATCCCTACGGCAGGTCCAAGAACGACTTCGACGCGTGGGCCCTTGCCCAAGAGCGCAAACCGTATTTCTGGGCGGGCTTCAAGTTCTTCAATGTCTACGGCCCCAACGAATTTCACAAAGGCCGCATGGCTTCAGTGGTGCTCCACACGTTTCGCCAGGTGCAAGCGACGGGGGCCATGAAGCTCTTCCGAAGCCATCGCCCCGATTTTGACGACGGCCACCAAACCCGGGACTTCGTCCACGTAGAAGATGTTTGCAGCGTCCTGCTTCACTTCATGCACAACCGCATCCCAGACCATTCCGGGCTCTACAACCTTGGCAGCGGACAAGGCCGCACGTTTCTCGATTTGGCAGGAGCCACCTTCCGCGCCCTGGGTTTGGAACCCAACATTTCCTTCATCGACACGCCAGAAGACATTCGGGACACCTACCAATACTTCACAGAGGCGGACCTCACCAAGCTTCGAGCAAACGGGTACACGCATCCGTTCCGCTCGTTGGAGGAAGGGATCGACGACTACGTGAAGAACCATTTGATCACTGGAGAGACGCGCGGGCCTCGAGGAGCTTCTGCCTGACTGATTTCAGCTTCGTCAGCGCCTCTCTTTGGCGCTTGCGCAAGGACTCCAACTGACGCACGTCCTCTTCTTGAGACATGGCGGAATCATGGGCGATCACTGAAGCCCGCGCTGCCGCAATGGCCTTGTGAGCCCGCTCGTTGGGTTCTCCTGTTCGGGCTGACAATGCCCTTCGTGCCCCTTCGAGCGTGAGGCCTTGAACCTTGACCAAATCGAAGATTCGCCGAATCACCTCAATGTCGTCAGCCTTGTAGGCGCGCTTGCCGCGGGCATTGGTTTTGGGCTGGATTTGCACGAACTCCTTCTCCCAAAAACGCAGCAACGATGGCTTCACATCCAGCATCTTGGACACCTCCGTGATGGTGTGGTAACGCTTGACAACGGGTGAATTCAACGGCATGACAAGAAGCAAGATAGAACGAGTTACTGAAAGTTCCGCACGCTTGCAAACCAACAAAGGCTTGAATCAATCGAGGCTTTGCGTTTCGGCCTCCGAAGCCTCGAGCATGGCCTCGTACTCCTCCGGCGTCAAATCATTGAAGAAGTAGTGCGCGGGATTCACCTTCACACCATCCTTGTG
>JBEARC010000018.1:0-28648 GCA_041163465.1 Bacteroidota bacterium | reverse complement strand
TGAGAACACCGGGAACCATCTACCTTCCGTGCGATGGCGAAGGCAGAAATGGTGTGTGGGCTGCGGAGCAAGGGTGGCGCGTCAGCACCTTTGATGCGAGCGAAGTTGGAATCCAAAAATCTCAGGCTCTGGCCGCTCAACGGGGGGTGACGATCCACGCGATGGTAGGGGACGCGATGACCGTGGATCCCCGTGAACAATTTGATGTTGTGGCCCTTGTCTTCGCGCACATGCCTCCCTCGGTTCGGGGCGATTTTCACCGCAGGGCGTGGTCATGGGTGAAGCCTGGTGGATTGCTTCTTGTCGAAGGGTTTCACAAGGACCAATTGGGGTTAACCTCAGGAGGTCCCCGAGACATCGACATGCTTTTTTCTGAGACGACGCTTCCCGAAGATCTGGGTGATGACGCCTTGGTGCAGTGGTGCGCAAGGTGTGAACAAGTGCTTGATGAGGGACCCTTTCATCAGGGCTTTGGCGTCACGTGTCAATGGATAATCAGGAAACCCAACGCCTGATTTCGCCCAAATTCAGCCCAAATTCTGCCCAAGCCAAGCCATCGAACCAATCAATCTTCACGCTCATGGCATTTCAACCAGGTCAACGCGTCAAGTTTCTCAACGATGTGGGGTCTGCCCGTGTGGTCGAGGTGCGTGGAAATTCAGTGGTTGTCACCGATGAAGATGGGTTTGACCGCACAGTGGACGTGTCGGAGCTTCTCGCGGCACCGGATCCTGCAGAAGAGGCCAAGCGATATGGCGAACGGGTTCCTGATTTGGCGCAAATCTTGGCTCAGGAGGTGGGCGAGAAGCGCATGCGTCAGTTGCAGCGGGAGTTTGAGGTCCGCTACAGAAACGCCCTGGCCACGAATGTGAATCGTCGCGATGCGCACATGGAGGTGGACCTGCACATTCACGAGCTCGTCGACAGTCAACAGGGACTTGAAGACCGCGCCAAACTGGCCATCCAGTTGGCTCATTTTGACCGTATGATGGACATTGCCAAACGCGAGCACCTCCGCCGCATCGTCTTCATTCACGGCGTGGGTCAAGGGGTTCTTCGTCATCAAATCCGAACCCTCCTCGAGCAGGACCACCCTGATTGCAGCTACCGCGATGCCGATCCGCGTCAGTACGGATCAGGTGCAACCGAGGTGTTCATCGGGCGCCCTCAGTGAGATGTGAAGGTTCAATCTCGCAGGTTCAATCTCGCAGGTTCAATCTTGCGGTAAGGGGGCGTTCTGCCCTTGGTTCATCTTTTCCTTGTACTCCCGGGCGACTTGGTTGATGTCCCTTCCTGGCACCAGCATCAGGATGTTGGGCGCGTCGATCTCGACCCGAGCCTTGGTCGACAGATCCACCACCTTCATGTGCGAGGTCAGCCCCTCTTTGGTTCCCCAAGACAAAGCCACAGGAATTCCCTCCGTGATCAGAATGCGTTGGACAACAGGGTGCCCAACGCGCAGGCGAGCCCATTTCATGAAGGCTTCGCGATAGTCCGATGCCATGGCTGCATCAAAACCAGCGACTTCCTCTTCGGCCATCCACACCACGACCCGGTCCTTGTCCAATTTTCCCTCGTAGGGAAGACAAGTCCAATCACGAAATTGAAGGTTGGATTCGGTTTTGGAGGCCTTCAATGTGATTCGCTCCGAGCTTGAAGGCAACAGGCCACTGCCATCGACCATGGCTTCAGGCCAAAAGGATCCCTGTTGTGTTTCCAAATTGTAGGCAGCGAGTTTTTGGTCTTCCATCCACAGGGACATCTGAGAGCGCAGCGTCACATCGTCTGTCCAAAGCAGTTGGTCGTTCTCATTCCATCGAAATTCCCCGAGGGTCGTCTTGCCTCTGGATTGAAATTCAAACGAGGCCATGCCCCGCATGAGAATCGGCGATTCCGCCATCGGCACCATGGTCAAACGGACGAGTTCCGTCATCATTTCGCCCCCTGACATCTGTTGATTGGTCAGGACAGAGTCCAAATTTTGGGCTTGAACAAGGGGGGCACTCATGCCCCAAACAACCAGCAGGGTGGAACCAATGCAGCGTGCAACATTCATGCCTTGAAGGTACAGCAAATCGTACACTGGGTGCCATCAATCGCGCCGGGAGCGCCGAGCTTTCGAGGGGTCGCGGTATTCTTTGGGACTTCCACTTGCGGAGTTGATGGCCTCCACGTCGGCTTCAAACACCCATGCACCGCGCTTCCAAACAAGTGCGTCGTAACTCAAGGTAGGTCCATAGAAGGCATACTGCCCCTGCATGCTGGCTTCTTCAGGTGCGAGGTGGTCCATGACAATGCGCATGTTCTCAGGCTCCCAGGTCAGGGTGGCCTGCACCGCATCTCTGTAGGTCAGCACCATTCGCTTGCGAAGTCCTTCAGGCAATTCAAACGACGGTGTACCCACCCGGACACGTCCCCTCCGAACCTCCAGGGTTTCAGCCCATTTGCGTGTAACCAATGCATCGGCTCCATCCCATGCCAGCAGGGTGTATACAGGTTGATTGCCGTCGAAGGTCAGGATGCCATCGTAGTAGAGACCTCCTTGCCAGCTGTCGTGCCTATACATGCGTGTTGCATCTTCGGGATTGAGGGCGGGATCATGGGTCAACAAGACGTAGTCGTAGCCTCGCTCTTGGTTGTTGGGATTGGCCATCAGAATCCAACCGCCGTAGACATGGGTTCTGTTGTCCTTTTCCACATTCCAAGTCAAGACCACCAGTCGGTCTGGCCCTTGACCCACGTCTACCACGGCCAATTCCCAATCTTCCCAGCTCACGTCCAACACGCCTCCAGCCTCCAAGGCTTCGGACCACAGGGATTGTAGCTGGCCATGCAGTGCCAATCGGTCCTCTTCATTGCCTGCCATGCGCAGGGCTTCATGGGTCGCCTTGACGCGAGCCAGTTCTGGGGTTTGGGCCATGCCAGAAGACGGGAGCACGCACACGCATGCCACGACGATACAAAGCAGGAGGGAAAGCTTCATGAGCAAGGAACGCAGCATTCCCTCGAAATCTTACAGGTGCATAAAGGCTTTTTTGGCCAAGAGCTGATCCTCGGATTCCCGGTGATTCGGATCGTCGACACAACAGTCTACCGGACACACGGCCGCACATTGGGGCTCGTCGTGAAAGCCCACACATTCGGTGCACTTGTCGGAGACGATGTAGTACAAATCGGGGTGACCGGCGTCGTGCTCTTCCTCGGCGCGGACCTCACCAGCGGTGGGGTGCGACCCCATTCCACGGAATCCCGTGCCGTCTGCAAATCGCCACGTGGCGCCACCTTCATAGATGGCGTTGTTGGGACATTCAGGTTCGCATGCACCACAATTGATGCATTCGTCGGTGATCATGATGGCCATGGGCAAATACCTTTGGGGGACAAATGTACAACGCCAACAAACTCCTCTTGTCCCTTGTTCAACTCGGATCATGGTTGCGCAAGGATGCGGCTTTGAATCACGATGTCCTGCAGATGGCGGAAGCCCAAAACGCCTGGTTCACACGTGACAATGTCGAGATGGCTCTTCGGGCGCATGGTCAAGCCTTGACCGAGTCAGGAATCAAGGCGTGGACGTCAGGAAAGTTCCTTCCTGAGGAGGCAAGTGGGAAAAAGTTGGGACTGATTTTGGCAGGGAATCTCCCTCTCGTGGGATTCTCGGACATTGTGGCTGGCGTCGTTGCAGGCCATGAAGTCCACGTGAAATTGTCAAGCGATGACGCCATCCTGCCTCGTTGGGTCGTTTCCCAGTGGGCGGAGTTGAATGAGGATGTGGCTTCGGCGGTGACATTCCACGAGGGGATGGTCAAGGGCATGGATGCCATGGTTGCAACCGGAAGCCGCAACACAAGTCGCTATTTCCAGGCCTACTTTGGGCACCTCCCTCATCTCTTCCGGGGGCAACGAACGAGCGTGGCCGTGTTGGATGGTTGGGAGTCTCCCGAATCCCTTCAGGCCCTCGGAAATGACATCTTTGCTCATTTTGGGATGGGGTGTCGGAGCGTGACCAAACTCTACCTTCCTGAGGATTTTGACCTGAATCGTTGTTTTGCCCAGTGGATGTCCTGGGGGCACCTAGGCAACCATGCCAAGTATGCCAACAACTACGACTATCACAAGGCGGTTTGGCTCCTGAACGAGGAGAACCTCATCGAAAATGGATTCCTGTTGGTGAAGGAGGATGAAGCCTTGGTGTCTCCAATTGGCACGTTGTTCATCGAGCGTTATGGAGAAACTTCTTCTGTGGTGGATCACCTCACTGAAGTCAAAGACCAAATCCAAGTCGTGACTCTTCGCCCTCAATCAGACCTGGTGGGGCCACTTCAGCGCGCCGGACTCCGCACGGCGGAGATGGGGGAGAATCAGTGTCCGACGTTGACGGATCATGCAGACGGGGTGGATACGTTGGCATTTCTGCTCGGGTTGCGATGATGCGACTGACCGGGTCGTGTACTTTTGCGCCTATGGCAAGAACATCACAAGTCACACCTCGATGGACGAAGGGACAAGGTTGGATGGCATGGACCCTCGTGATGGTCATGTCCGTGGCGGGATGGTGGGGATGCAAGACGGAGGTTGACCTCACGGCCCCGTACGACAGCATCCCAGTGGTGTATGGGTTGTTGGAGGTGGAAGCCGACACCCAGTGGGTGCGTATCAACAAAACCTGGCTCGGTGAGGGAAATCAATTGCTTGTCGCTCAAATTCCTGACAGCAGTGAGTACCCTGCCGGATCTTTGGTGGCCTCCATTCATGAGTTGATACCTTCTGGGTCGGGAGAGGTGCTTGGCAACGAGCTTCCGACGGGGAGGAGTTGGATGCTTCGGGATACGTTGTTGGAGACCAAAAGTGAGGATGGCGTGTTCTTCAGCCCTTACCACAGGGTCTATTTCGCGGCTACCACCGATGGTTCAGGAGGCAACTTGCGGGACGACATGCTGTATCAGTTGAGGATGACCTTGCCGGATGGAAGTGAGGTCCAAGCGGTGACATCCATGGTAGAGTCCATTGTGGGAGGAATCAACTACCCGCCCTCAGGACCCAATTTGCAGGGATTCCCCATGGGGTTTGCCACCGTCAACAATGGTGTGCCCAACTATGGACAAATCCCCTTCAATTGGGATGTCAGCCCCGGCGCAAGTTTGTATTCCGCCACCCTTCGCGTGCATTACGACGAACGTTTCTATGCGGACGATGCCTTGACACTCCTTGACAGTGTAAAATCAAGGGTGATCAGCATTCCCTTGGGGACACGTGATGTGACGTCCATTTCTGATTTTGCCCAGGTCGAGGTCACCTTTGACGGTGAGCGATTTTACTCAGAGCTGGCTTCTCGGTTGGAGGCCAATCCCCGCATTCGACGGGTGCTTGGACGATACAGCCAGGCCGTCCAGAAGGAACTCGCCTTTGATTTTGTGCTTCAGGTAGCGAACCAAGATTTGGCCATCTACCTCGATGTCAATGAGACGACCAACAGCATTGTCCAGGATCGTCCGCTTTGGACCAACATCGAGGGAGGAATCGGGTTGTGGGGCGCTCGAACAACCTTCGGGGTGTATGATTTGGGCTACACCAAACAAACCATGCAACACCTCCAAGAAGGTGATTTGACGGCAGCATTGAATTTTTGCTCGCCCAGCCCCATCAGCGATTATTTCTGCGATTGACCCTGGGAGGAGGGATTGGTCTTTGGGGGTTGAAGATGGTGTTGATGGTGTTGATGGTGTTGAGCCTTTTGGCGTCTTTCGTGTGACTCGGTGAGACGGGCTGGTTGGGGCTTCTCCACAGGGCAGGTGTGGACATGTTTTGTGTCATGGCATCGCAGTCCGCATGGCCTTGATGCATCTTGGGCCTCATGGAACACGCTTTGACATGCAACAACGAGCGAGCTCACTTCTCGTGGTCTTCCGGCATGTGCACCATTGAGCACCATCCGCGGCAAATCCTTGACGTGACCACGGCGATGCGCGTCGAACAAGACCGAAGGGAACTGTGCCCGGATCACCGTGGGGTTGTGCTGCATTTGGTTCCAAGCAACATTGACATGATGGATCACGATGCACTCCGCGTGTGGATGGGGGAAGAGTGCATGACCCATGTGGTGGCACGGGCTGTGGTTGTGCCCTCGGGGATTACCGCGTTGAAACACCGCATCCGCTGGATGTTCTTTTCGTCAGACATTCCGTTTCGGGTCTTTAGAAATCCGCAGGTGGCCAAAGGCTGGCTTCAAGATTGTTGGCTACGTCACGTGGACTCAAGCATGGCCAAGGAGGAGGCAGCCACGGAGATGACCGGTGCCCTTTGAATCTCCCGTCAATCGTTGTGTTCGTCCGTCTTCAGCGTGCCTGTTCCCTTCCATGGCCATGAAAAGGATCGGTGCCAGCGAATGCCTACCCCTTGGGTCGTCGAATTGGCACCTTGCGTGATGGAAGATTGGGATTCTGAAAATCCCGTCAATTGCAACGACTGCTCCTCGTTCAAGTGGTACAAGATGCGCAGGTCTTGAAGATGCGTTGCCGTGAGGGATTCCTGAGACAAATCCCGAGACCCAAAGGAACCTTCGATTTCCAGCTTGTCATTGAGGAGGGTGGCCTTCATGGCAAGCTGCAAGGCGTCCTGGTTCATGGCTGCATTGGCTACATCCCCTTGATTGGGGTCATAGCTCACGCCGATTTCGAGGTCGTCGTTGATGCGACTCAGCCACCCCGAAAGTTGGGAGGTTAAGACATCGAGGCTGTTGTCTTGAAGTCCAGAGGCACCGAGCTGAAGGGTGTTGACCTGTTCCGGGATGAACTCCTGCAAACTGAGCAGGGCAATGGCCTGGCTCGTTTGTTCGCTTTCGTCCATGAGGGCGCTTGCAAAGGCATCTCGCGAGATGGCATCCGTCTTGGGAAGATCCAGGTCAAACGAAATCTGTGGGCGGAGCATGGGGCCGTTCAAGTGCAAAATGACATCGACGGCTTCCATTTGTCGTCCCCCATTGGCCGTTCCAATCATGGGGGCGACGTTGGCCCGGGTTTGAAAGACCGCATCCAGGTCGAGCGATCCTTTGTAAGGGTCTCCATCCCAGCGCAAACGCCCCCCGGGCTGGGCAGTGAATTTCTTTTTGATCCATTGGCCGAGGGCAAAGTCGTAGGTTCCTTCCACCACCTCCAATTCGCCCCTCAATTCCATCCGATCCCAATCTTCGAGAACGTACTCAAGATTGCCTGTGGTGCGTCCCACAATGCTGGCTCCTGTGAGTTCGTCTGTGATGAGTTTGGCCTTGGCGCCTTTCTTGACATCCAGATTCATCTCCATGCGCAGACCCCAAGGATTGTCCTCAGGCAAGGATGCAGCCAGCGGGGTTTCTGGCGTGACAAAACGAACCACGTCCCCCCAGTTTGACGTGGAGCCCGATACCAACGAGAGGTTAAACTCCGTGGGTGCATCAATGGTCACGTCGGCTACCAGAAGAACTTGATGGTCAAACATGTTGAAATCCAAATCACCGCGAGCCAGCAGGGTGCCGTACACGGCGTATTCTGGATTGTAAGGGAGGTCCATGATCAACAAATCCTGGGTTCCGTCCGTGCTACCGAGGTTGAGATTCCACCCATCGTCGTCTTGGTAGGCAGCTCCCGACACGCGGACTTCCGAACCTCGGGCATCCCGTAACCGCCAGTCCGAGAAGGTGATATCGCGGCTTTCAATCTGCAGGGCGCCATTCGCTGAGAAATGGGTCCCCAAACTCGGCACCTCACATCGGACGTCGAGCACGTGACCCGTTCCCTCGATGTTGAGTTCGTCCATCTTGCCCCACATGTGGAGTTTCTCAATCTCAAAGGTTCCTTGGATTCGTGCGTCTGCGCTGTCGACAAAGGACTGAATCCATCCCAAGGGGAGCGTAAGGCCCGTCGCTTCGAAGGATTCGAGTTCATTTCGTCCGAGGTTCCACGTGGCCTCCCCGCTGACAACACCTTGTTCCTGCGTGTTGTTTGTCTTCACCCTCGACTGAAAATTGGATGTCAACTTGCCTTCGCGCATCGCGAGGATCAAGGTCGTACTGGGGCTTTGGAGGTTGTTCCAAACGGCTTCAGTGCAGCGAAGTTGCACATGGCCATCTTCTAACCTGTCGAGGGGGAAATGTCCTCGAATTTCTGTGTTTTCCAGGGTGAGGGGGAACCAGTCTGGCGGGAACAATTCCTCGATTTGAGGAAAGGCACCTTCGACATTCAGGGCTCTGGCCGAAGCATGATCTGACAGCACAAAGTTGATTTCGCCTCCCAATCCGGCCATGGACCATTGAGGCGGAAGCCATTGGTCTTGAAGTGTCCATTGAACGGGTGTGTTCATCATGGTCAACGAACCATGGGGAAGAGGGACTTCGCCTCGGTGAATGACCATGCTCCATGGATGGTTGATCTCTCCAGATGTCAGAGGTGGTGTGGCCTCGAGGGACCACGAAGCTGCAGGCATGTCGGGCAACGTCCATCCCACATCAAACGCCCAAGCTGTATCCGCTCGGATGTCCACTGCCGTGTGCAAGGGGAACCAGGAGGGGCCGCCTTCCCCGGATTCTGCGAAAGCATTGGCGAACAGTTCCTGGGGAGATCCATCCACAACACATTGCGTCATTCCGAGAGAAAAGTCCCCGAGGGTCCATTCCCGAATCTCAACAAATCCCTTGAAGTGATGGGGACTGGAAGAAATGGACGCATACAACGTGTCGTCCAATGAAAGGGCAGGAGCCAGCCAATGGGTCAGCCAAGGGACACGGTCCAACTGCATCGAAGCATGCACGCTGGGAAGGGGACGATCATGCGTCCGATGCATCAAATCGTGACCATGTGAGGCAAGGTCGACCCACGAGGCACTGCTCGAGGCCGCCACATGAACACCGGCACCTTCCACATTCAATCGCCACAAGCCCTCTCCATGGGGAAGGCTGCCTCGAACAGACAGTGCCTCATGGTCCCACAGGGGACTTCGTGCTAGAACATCCCAGCGTAAGGTTTCCTCTCCCCATACGCCGGACCCCTTGAAGGTACCCTGCCATGGCTGGCCGTGGGCTGTCCATCGCGCCTCGGTTGCGTGCACATCACAGGTAAATGCCGAGTCCATCCATGTGCCATGACCATGGGCTTGTCCCCATCGAGACCGTTGGCTGAGTTGCCAATTCAGCGAGTCAGGTTGTCCGGAAACCGTCAGAGAAAGTTCATCCTCGGGTGAGTCCAACCATCCTGGCCAATGATGCAGTTGGACCCATGCCTCTCCATGCAACAGGCCGCCTTGAAGTTGGGAGACGTCCACGTGGTGAATATCCGTGGACATGAAAAGGTTGTCATCCATGGTCCATTCCACCCTTCCTGACAGGACGTCAGTCCATGGTTTGGATGCAACGTTGGGACCCGTTGCCCCCTCGGTACTAGGCATGGAATCACGCGTAATTTCGCCATGGGCGTGGACATTCCACATGCGCGTTTCTCTCATCCAAACGGGGAGTTGAGAGCCGCCGAGTAGATGCGTTGGCCATGTCACTGAAGCATGGAACGACCCGTGGTCGTCATTACCCGAAGCCGTGGCTTCCAGCCAAGAGGGTCCTTGCACGTGGGCGGTCCAGTTGCCATGTGTTTGGTCCCACGTGGCGGTGGTGGTGTCTGCCCGCAACACCTCCAAATCAGACATGGCTGCACCTCCAAACGCCCCGAGCCACGGCAGCGCATCATTCCATCCGATGTCCAGCCGTCCTGAGGCTAACTGCAAAGGCCACGAGAGCGAGCCTTCTACATGAAAACCAGGCAGATTCAGCCCGGGACTGTTCACATGCCATTCTTGCCCTTGCACAAGCATCTGCAGTTCACTTCGCTCCAAAGCGATGTCCAAGGAGGGATTGGCTGATGCATAGTGTCCGGAGTCCCAAGCCAGGAAATCCACAGAAACCGTGTCTGGGGCAATCCTTCCTGACCGGAGTTCACCAGCCCAAAGCAGGAGGGAGCCTGCCTCCTTGTGCCACACTTCGAGGGTATCCCACGACAGCGCATTCAA
This sequence comes from Bacteroidota bacterium, assembly GCA_041163465.1. Lineage (GTDB taxonomy): Bacteria > Bacteroidota > Bacteroidia > Flavobacteriales_D > Sanyastnellaceae > UBA11663. The sequence continues at coordinate 18,622 of JBEARC010000018.1, read as the reverse complement.
GTTCACATTGGGCAAGGAGGCCGTGATTTTTGGCAATCCTTGAAGTGCCGGGTTGCTCTCGTCGTGACCATGCTGGGCTGTCGAGTCCGTGTGGATGAGCAAGCGAAGCGATTCCACGTGAACATCCCCCAAATCCCAGGACCTTTCCATGTGGGCCAAGCGAGACACATTCAACCCGTGAATCCACAAGGTGTCCAATCCGCCAGGCATCACCCACTCGACGGCCCCAGCGTGTCCGCTCCAAGGAAAGGCGTTGATTTCTACGTTCTCAACCCGAATGCCCAATTCCAATTGATGCGAAATTCCATTGATGGCATGAACCATCCATGCATGTCGACCCCACCACAACGCCATGATGCACCCCATCATCAAAGCGGTCGCACCAACCCATCGGGCCCATGTGGGCCGTGGCCTTGGATGCGAAGTCGATTCTGTGCTTGACATGAATGGGATGGGGAGTCCAACGCGGGGTGTGGGAACAGGCCTCCGAAGATAGTGTGGTGCCGCATGGGATGTATTTTTGACGGCAATGCATGCCATGGAAAATTCATTGATTTTGGGAATTGAATCGTCGTGTGATGACACGTCGGCGGCAGTGATTCGTGGAAGCCAGGTGCTCAGCAATGTGGTGGCCAATCAAGCGTTGCATGCGGCGCTTGGCGGCGTGGTTCCCGAATGGGCTTCGCGGGCCCATTTGGCCAAAATCCAACCCGTGGTCCAAGCCGCTCTCGATCAGGCAGGCGTTCAAGCACGCGACTTGGATGCTGTGGCCTACACCTTGGGGCCTGGCTTGCAAGGGTCCCTTCACGTCGGAACGTCTTTTGCCAAAGCCTTTGCATGGGCCCATGGCTTGCCAGCCATTCCGGTGCATCACATGAGAGCCCACATTTTGGCCCATGTGCTTGAACCCGGACCCACGCCCAACTTCCCTTTCCTCTGCCTCACGGTGTCCGGGGGGCACACCCAACTTGTGCGCGTCCAATCCCCGTCGGACATGGTGGTCTTGGGCCAGACGCTAGACGATGCGGCAGGAGAGGCATTTGACAAAGTGGCCAAACTGATGGGGCTTCCCTATCCTGGTGGCCCACTCGTCGACACCTTGGCGAAGCAGGGCAATTCGTCGGCCTTTTCATTCACCAAACCTCGGGTGGAGGGCTTGCAGTGGAGTTTCAGTGGACTCAAAACCCAGGTGTTGCAATTCCTCCAACGCGAGGTTGCGCGCGATCCCGATTTTGTGGAACGAAACAAAGCCGATTTGTGTGCGTCGGTGCAAGCGACCGTTGTGGCGATGTTGATGGACAAACTGCGGGAAGCGGTCCAAAGAGAGGGCATTCGAGAAGTGGCCATTGCCGGCGGGGTCAGTGCCAACTCAGGTCTTCGCGATGCACTTCGGAAGGCGGAGGAAGAAGAGGGTTGGACAGTGCATATCCCGCCCATGGCCTATTGCACGGACAATGCGGCCATGATAGCTGCAGTGGGCTGGTTGGATCATCTCGAGGGATTGTCGGGAAGTTGGGATGCAGCGCCGTCACCGCGGCTTCCTGAGCTCAAGCCTTTGGCCTCACGCCAGGCAACATGATGCAGGCTCGGGTGGACCAGGGTGGGGTTGCCCTGGTCAACTCCAGGTGTGCGCTTTCATGGGTGGTTGCGAGTGCCTCTTGGAGCAATGCCATGCCGTGAGAGCGATGATTTCCAGCATGTGCCGGTTGTGCATGGGCTGAGGGCTCACTTGAATCCTTGATGACATCGTCGAGTTCGGGGGGCAGGCCAGAGCCGTTGTCAAGGATGGTAATGGCAATCCAAGGGATTCCATCTCGCGGAGGAAGAGCTTGCCATTGGATGGACAGGAGGGGCACGACGTCATCCTCGGAGTTCTTCGAAAACCCGTGCCAAATGGCATTTTCGAGCAGGGGTTGACACACCAAGACAGGAATGTGAAGGGAGGTGTCTAAGGCCGGATCGATGTCCCAATGCACGTGGACATGGCGCGCAATTCGTTGGTTCTCCAAGTCGAGGTATTTGCCCAGGGCTTCGATTTCTGCTTCGATGGTGTGGGTGGTTTGGTCAGCATTCATCCACAGGGCGTTCCACAACTCCATGAACGATTTGAAACTGGCTACCGCGCGTTGGCCTTGGTTTCTTGACCAAAGCCATTGAACGCTCGTTAGCGCATTGAACATGAAGTGGGGACTGAGATGAAGGTGGAGTCCCCTTGACTTGAGCATGTGACGTTCTTGCGAAATCTGGGACCTGCGATGAGTGAGTGCCCATTGGGTCTGCAACTGCTGATGACGTTCGAGCCACGCTTCGGGTGGTGCATGGGGAGAATGTTGAACGAGGGGCGGATTTGACACAGCGGGTGCATTGTGCGCATGCAAGTCCGCCGAGGCCGATGGGTTCGTTGAGCCTGTCCGCGGTAAGGATGGATCACGCGACGACCTGGCTCGGGCAACCAACCAACCCAGGCCGAGGCCACCGAGTCCTGCGAAAAGATAGCCTGTCCACATCACCGCGTAAACTACGCAACCCGGATGAAAGAACTTGGTTCAGGAGATGGGGACTTCGTGCGCGTACACCCCAAATTTGTTGGTGGCTCCTCCCCGGCGATGAGGAAGGGGTGAGGGGGATTATTCCTCGGCCAAGAATGCGTTTCGCAGCGCAGTTTTCAAATTGCGGGTGTATTCTTCCTGCAACCAATTCCTGTAATTCTCGGTGGCCTTGGCAATGCATTTGGAGTACTGCTTCACACGGAACTTGATGTCGTCCGCCAGCAAATCCACCAGCTCCGACGCATCCCAAAAATCCTCTGCAGCGTAGTGAATGATGGCCACGTGCTGCTCAATGCTTCGTTTGATGGCGTCTTTGGGCCGCAAGCCCGCCCGCGTCACCTCGAGGTATGCTTCCGCCATGTCAAACTCCGTTTCAGGACCTCCCGCAAACCGTGGCGCCAATTCGTCGGGCATTTCAAAGACAAACTCGTTCTCGATTTCCTCATCGGTGTACAGACCGTCGATGTAGGATTGGGGAGATTTGAAAATGTCATGCCAGTTGATGTGAGCATCCCACAGCCCAAATCGACGCGCGTTGTTGCCCAGATCAATCACGGTGAAATCCTTTTTGTTCTGAAGCACCCTCGAACCTCGACCAATCATTTGGTGGTAGAGGGTCAAGGATTTGGTCGCGCGATTCAGGATGATGGTTTCCACCGTCGGCTCGTCGAAACCCGTGGTCAAGATGGACACTGACGAAAGCACCGCGTCAGGCGTCTTGTGGAACCACTCCAAAATGTCACTCCGTTCCTTCTCGCTGTGGGTGTTGTCGAGGTGCATGCATGGGTAGCCTTCCTCAGCGAACATGGCCTGAACTTGCTTGGACGTGTTGATGCCGTTGTTGAAAATCAGGGTTTTGGTTCCTTTGGCCTTTTCCTCGTAGGCGTACAAAAGCTTTTCCTGCATGAGGAAATTCCCGTACAATCGCTCCGAGGAACTCACCGTGTAATCCCCGTTGATCCCCACTTTCAGTGCCCGAAGGTTCACGTCGTAGCTGTAGGTGTGGGCGCGTGCCAAAAATCCTTGATCGACCAAACTTGATATCGACTCACCCACAATCAGCTCAGCATAGTTGTCGTAGAGTGGAAGCTTGATGTTGCTCGACAGCGGCGTGGCCGTGACACCCAAAATGACTTGGTTTTCGAAATGCTTGAACAGCTTGCGAAAGCTGTTGTAGTGCGCCTCGTCAACGACCACCATGCCCAGGTTTTCAAACTCGATGCGCTCGTCATTGAGTCGGTTGTTCAAGGTTTCAACCATGGCGACATAGCACCAATGATCTTCGCCGTCGGCCATTTCTTTGACCTTGCTGTTGATGATCTTGTTGGGAACCCCAATCTCTGTGAGCATCGAGGAGGTTTGGCCCAAAAGTTCGATGCGGTGGGTCAAAATGAGCACTCGCTTGCCCGTCTCCAGGATGTACCGCTTCGCCAATTCCGAAAAAATCACCGTTTTTCCGCCTCCGGTGGGCAACTGATACAAGAGGTTGTATTCCGTGGGAAACTTCCGTAGCCGAGACATCATGGTCTCAATCGCATTGGCCTGGTACCCATACAGCTCCTTGCCCTTCTTGGAGTTCAATCGGTCAATCAGGGCTTGGTGCATGGGGATGGCTTCGGTCATGGTGCGATTGGGAAAGCGCAAAAATACCGCCTAGATTGGCGGAATGAAAGCGAGCGGTCAAGGAGCTCTCAAGAGGTTTTCCACATTGCCTCCCGAACCCTGGAGATGCGTCATTCCGACATGGTGTGGTGGGCTTGTGGAGGAACAGGCTCCACCCGGGTTGGTCGAGGCCTTGGAGCAGGCGGACCAACACGGCACGCTGTGCCCAAACCGTCATCAGATTTGGGGTGCGCTTGAAGGGTTGTCACCGCATGAGGTCAGGGTTGTGATTGTAGGGCAGGATCCCTACCATGGGCAAGGCCAGGCCCATGGCTTGGCCTTCAGCGTGGGGCGGCCAGGATTGCGGCGCCCGCCGTCGCTGCGCAACATTCTTGAAGAATGCGCAGCCGACGTGGGCACCGACCCCCAACGGTCCAACGACCTGTCCGATTGGGTGAGCCAAGGCGTCTTGTTGCTGAACACCGTGTTGACCACGACACAGGGGCAGGCAGGCGCCCATCAAGGCATGGGCTGGGAGACCGTCACCCGCAATCTCTTGCTCCATGTGGCCAAATCCAAGCCACGGCTCGTTTGGATCCTGTGGGGCAAGCCAGCACAGAACCTCCATGACAGCTTGGTCCAGATGTGGCTGGAATCGGGCGTGGACCGAAGTGAAGATCTGGTGTTACGATCAAGTCACCCGAGTCCGTTGTCCGCGCACCGAGGATTTCGAGGCAGCCGGCCGTTTTCTGCCACCAACCGGGCCCTGCGTGCATGGGGCGAAGCGCCCATTCACTGGTGACAACCGATCATGACTGGTGTCGAGAATCCATCGGCCCCCACACCTTGATGGATTTGTCGTCACTTCCGGATACCAGGACATCCCCACGACGGCCACCCAAGGCCAAGGCGTTCACGGACCGAGTGTGCGCGAGGTCTTTCCTCGCGCGGATTTCAAGGGTTTGGACATCCCACCCCTTGATGCTTTTGTCGCGACTTGCAGTCCACAGGATGTCGCCGCTCACCTGGCCACGGTAAACGGCGCTCTGATGGATGGACAGGTGCAAAAGGGGAGACCCTTGGTGGGTAACCACCAATTCGCCATCCTGTCCTGTGCTCAGCACGGCCTGTTTTTGAGGATGCCACCACGCCCAGTAGCAGGCCCGACGGTGAACCACATGGCTTTCCAAAACAGCTCCTTCAAGACTCAACACGGCCCACGCTCCAGACCCTGTTGCCAACAGAACACCCAGGGGGTGAGGGCCTGCATGTCTGATTTTTCCCAAGCCTGTTTCAACCTTGGCTTTCAAGGTGGGAATGCCTTGGGTCGTGATGTTCCAGAGGCAAACCACGCCATGGCCATCTCCGGACACAAGGGTTTGGTCGTCGCATGGATGAAGGGCGTAAATGGGTGCTTCATGCGCAGTCAAGTTGCGCGACGCGCCTTGACCAATCCACATCAATTCACCTGTTGAATTCCCGCCCACGACATGGTCTTGGCCCCATGCACTGACAGAAAAAAAAGCCGCGCTGTGATGGGCGAGGGCTGTCGCATCATTCGCCCCATCAGTCCACAAGGCCAAAACCCCATCTCCGCCAGCCGACAACCACTTCTGCAATCCGGGATGCCAAGCGACGTCATACACAGACCCTTGGTGGCCATGAAAGATCTGCATGGGAGGAGCTTTCAGCATACCGCAAAATTAAGGAGATGAACAAGCGTCCTCAGGTTGGAATTGGGCCGTAGTTTCACCGCATGGGAAACATGATTTTCATTCCAGTCGCGATCCTGATTGTCGTCTTGTTCATTCAGTACCGTCGTCGCCTGAAGCGCTGACGATTCGGGGCTATTTTTGCCCACGATGAGCAAACCTTCCATCCCCAAAGGCACCCGCGACTTTGGCCCCCAGGCCATGGTTCGTCGACAATGGATGTTTGACACGTTGCGTGGCGTGTTTGAGCGTCATGGCTTTGTGCCCATCCAAACGCCTTCGTTTGAAAACCTGGCCACCCTGACCGGGAAATACGGTGAAGAGGGGGATCAGCTCATTTTCAAAATCCTGAACAACGGTGATTACTTGGCCAAGGCCGATGAAGGCGCTTTGGCATCGAAGGATAGCAAGGGATTGACGGCCTCGATCAGCAAAAAGGCATTGCGTTACGATCTCACGGTTCCATTTGCACGTTTTGTGGTGATGAATCGCAACGAGCTGACCTTTCCCTTCAGGCGTTACCAAATCCAGAACGTGTGGCGCGGTGACAGGCCGGGAAAGGGACGCTACCAGGAATTTACCCAATGTGATTGCGACATCATCGGGTCTGAAAGCACGCTGTGCGAACTTGATTTGGTCCAAATTTTTGATGAGGCATTGACCAAACTTGGGGTGCCGGGTTATCGGATTGTGGTGAACGATCGCCGCATACTCCATGCCCTTGCAGGATCGATTGGTGTTGAAGAGGGACAATTCCAAGATTGGACCGTGGCCGTGGATAAACTCGACAAAGTAGGTTTGGAGGGGGTGGGCCGAGAGCTGGCACAGCGTGGATTGTCGGAAGAAGTTCAGGAGGCGATGAAGGACCTGGTTTCGTTGCGGGCATCCCTTGCTGAGGGCAACCAATGGGAGGCGTTGGCGCGACGTTGCCATGGCAGGTCAGCGGCGGAGCAAGGTTTGCAGGACATGAGAGATTTGTTAGAGCGCGCTGCGGCATTGGGCGTGAAACCTGAGGCCATACAGCTCGATCCATTGCTGGCGCGTGGGCTGGATTACTACACGGGGGCCATTTTTGAGGTGGTTGTGGACTCCGCCCCCGTTGGTAGCATTTGCGGGGGAGGTCGATATGCAGACTTGACAGGGATTTTTGGTTGGGAAGGCATGAGTGGAGTCGGCATCAGTTTTGGGGCCGATCGTATCGAAGACGTACTCAATCACTTTGACGCTTGGCCTGAAATCGTCAACCGCGGATTGGATGTCTTGATTCTTCGGATGAATGACCAAACGTTGACCTCAGAGCTCGCCATGGCCAAGGAGCTCCGGGAAGCGGGTTTGGGTGTGGAAGTGTATCCGGAGACCGCGAAGCTGAAAAAGCAATTCAAGTACGCCGATGACCGGCGTGCGCAATGGGTCTTGTTGCAAGGAGAAGAGGAAGCCCTCACGCACAGCTTTTCCCTGAAAAACATGGCTGATGGATCGCAGGTGACCATACCCGCTTCCGAGGTCCTCGCTTACTTGCTGGGCTGAGACGCCTCAAACGGGGATACACGACCTTCGGATTCGGGCATTTGTTGCATGTTCAAAAGGTCCAAAAGCATGTCTGGACCTTCGACAATGGAATCGGCTGAAATCCTCGACCAATCGCTCTTCCACATCAGCCTTTCCTTTGAATCTGTGGTTGTTTGCCTCTCATTCATGGCACCCCTGTTGTGGGTGTGGAGTGCCTCGAGGGTGTGCGCCACATGAGTCAGTTTGGGCTGAAGATCCCGCCATTCCCAGGCAGGCGAGCGGCAGATGTCCAAGGCGTGTCGAAGGGTCTTGCTCGTGATTTCCAGCAACCATTCGACATGGTCCCGTGCATGTGCTGAATCGTCGTGCAACGGGTCGCCCAAGTTTATATCCTCGCAGTCGACGACCTGTGATTCGCGGATCCACGATTCCATGGCTCTTTCCAATTGAATCAACACCCATCCCACATGCTCACGGATGTGTTCCAGCGTTTGCACTTGTTGCGATTCGAGGGCTTTTCGCTCGGATTGAATGGCGAGCTCTCGATGCCGCATCCCCACGTCTCGTGCATGGTGAAGGCGTTCTTTCAGCAGCTCGAGTGGAGGTGGAACAACTGGCGCAGTGAAGTCTTGGGAGGGCACAGATCCAACGGACGATGCGTCCTTGACGGAAGTGGCAGTCGATCGTCTCCAAAACCATCTGTAGCCCACGGCGAAACACGCCAAAAACACCAGAAACAACCCCCCAATTTCCACCGGATTCACGCGTCGGATTCTTGCGCGGCAATCCACCTTCGTGCCGCTTCAAAGGGGCCTTGACTTCCGCTTTTTACTTCATCTAAATATGTGTCATACAATTTTTGATGCTTGTTCATATGAACTTCAATGAGAAGTTGTTTGGCATGCTGTTCAAACAAGGAGTTTCGCTGCGCGGCACGCTGTGAATTCCACCACCCGGAGTGTTTCCAGGTTCGCACCAAATCCTGAATATGGGCCCACAGTTCTGGATGTCCTTCACCTGTGGTGCTCGAGGCGAGAAGAACTTCCACAGCGGATCCGCTCGGGGGTGTTGGAAGGACATGAAGCGCCTGGGAATAGGCCCCTGCAGTGGCTCGACATGCAGGAAGGGCATCGCCATCGGCTTTGTGGATGATCACCACATCAGCCATCTCGACCACCCCGCGTTTGATCCCTTGCACCTCATCACCCGCGCCACCAATCAGCAACAACATGAAGAGGTCCACCATGTTCCTGACCGAAGTCTCACTTTGTCCAACGCCCACCGTTTCCACCAAGATGAAGTCATACCCCGCTGCTTCACACAATTGAATGGCCTCTGCAGTAGCTCTGGCCACGCCTCCCAACATGTTGGAAGACGGGGAAGGGCGGACAAATGCCCCCGCTTGTTGAGAAAGCCGATTCATCCGTGTCTTGTCCCCAAGCAGGGAACCTCGGGTGCGCTGAGAAGAAGGGTCGATGGCCAGGACAGCCACTCGGTGTCCACGAGCAAGGGCATCCATTCCCATTCGTTCAATCCATGTGCTTTTCCCGGCACCGGGAATTCCGGTGACTCCAATTCGAATGCTTTCACATGTGGGTTGGGCGTATCGCAGAAGTTCTGCATTCCGGACCAAATCCTCAGAACGGTTGCTTTCGACCCATGTGATGGCCTGGGCGAGTGCCTCTCGCTTTCTGGACATCACCAAGGCGGCTAATTCCGCTGGGCTTGGTTGTGGAGTGCCTTGAATGTTGGCCAATGCAGCATGTTGGGCACGTGCTTTGGCTTGCTGGGATCGTGATGGATCGACGGGCATAGGCTGAAGATACGTGAAAGCCATTCGGAGCAAGGGGTCAAGGGCCTTTACTTTGTAGCCATGCACTCTTGCTTTGTTCACGTCACTTGTTGGTTGTTGGCGCTGGGATGGATGGGCCCAAGTCCTCTTTGGTCGCAGTCCCCAATGTCTCGCTGTGACAGCGCATGGGTGCTTTCTGGTTCCGTGTTGAATGATGTGGGAGGGTGGGTTCCCTCGTCCATGGTCGTCAATCGGTCCACAGGAGCGGGAGAATTCGTCGGAAATGATGGTGAATTTCTCATCCGTGTGTGCCCGGGAGATACCCTGGTTTTTGGCGCGGTGGGATACAAGACCGTGTCCAAGGCCGCCCTGCCGGATGGCTCGCCGAGATGGGACATACGTTTGGCTCCCTTGAAAGTAGACATCGGCACGGCTGAAGTCATCGCCCCTCGAACGTTGCGCGAGATTGTGCGTGACATCCAAGCGTTGGGCTACAAGGAAGAGGATTTTCGCGTGTCGGGGGTCGATGCATTCGAAAGCCCCATCACGTTCCTGTATGAGACATTTTCGCGTGAGGCCCGAAGTCGGCGCGCAGTGGCTGACATGGAAAATGACGACCGCCGTCTCGCCTTGCTACAAGAGTTGTTTGTCAAGTATGTGGACTACGACATTGTGGACCTTGAGACCTCCGAATTTGAAGCGTTTGCGCGATTTTGTGATCCGGGTGATGCCCTGCTTCAGCAATGGAGTCAATATGAATTCATCCTGTATGTCAAACAGCGCTACCAGCTGTTTCGCATGCTTCCTCGCGACCTTCCTGGAGAAGAGATGGAGTATCACAAAGATTGAAGGGGACTCAAACTGAACGCTGACCGAGATTGCAGTGCGTCTAAGGGAGACCAATCATGGTGGCCTGCACTGAATCAGTTACGGGCTCTTTGGGCCTGTACCCACTCAGTCCACGAGATAGCTCAAACGGAGGTACAACACAAACCATTTGAACAGCATGCCTGCCACGCAGATTCCAACGGCCAGGGTTCGCCATGGTTGGCTTGGCTTGGGGATTTGGTCAAAGCGCACCACCAAGTCCACAAACAAGGACAGCACAGCGATCAATTCCATGACATTGAGGAGAGACTGAAGGTCCGACAAGGCATCGGCCCATGCGCGCGCATCACCCTTGACATGGTAGAAGAAAAATGCGCCGTTGTAGCCCAAGAGCATGAACAGGACGCCAGTCAAGAGCCTCGTCGGGGTCATGTCGCGAATTTAACGTTTGATTGTTCATGAAATGGGCGCTTGATGTTGTGAATTGCGATTCTTTTCAATGAACTTGCTGTCATGAAGAAATCACGTCAAATTCCAGTGTTGGCATGGTTGGTCGGGGCAGCCATTGCAGCTGCAGCGCTGTCATCATGCGCTCCCCAGGGCCAAGCATGCAGCGCGTACCAACAGGTACAGCCTGTTCAAGGCCGCTGAGTTCCCGCTTTCCTCGCTGCGGCGCGGATTTAAAACTGCCAATAGATAAACGGTTTGGCCGCAGCGATGGGCCAAGTCGTTGTAATCACGATGCCCGCAATCCATGCAGCCACCAGGTATGCTTCATGGCGTTTGGACCACCAAGTGATGTGGCGGTCTCTTGTGGTGTCTGGTCTCGCGTGCAAAGCCCAACCAAGGAGAAGAAGAGCAATCCCAGCCAAGATGTGGAAATTGAGAGGCGCTTGATCGCCATGGGGTATGTTCCAATGACTCAATCGATTCCACAATGCCACAGCCGTTTCCCACGCGTCGTCAGGGTGGGGTCTGGTTTGGGATTCATCCCATGCGACCACCGATCCCGCCCGGAACCAAATGCGGGAAAGAACGACAATGTGGAACGTGACCAACCATCCCAACCATGTTCGAATTCGACTGGATGGCTGTGTTGAGTTCCTAGGGGCTACGAGTACCCATCCTGCGAGGGCCACACCGTTGATGGCGCCCCAGGTGATAAAATTCACATGTGCGCCATGCCACAATCCTCCCACCAACATCACGATCAGGACATGCGTAGCTGCTGCAATCCTCGTCATCCAGTGGTTGGACATCAGCACGGCTGCAGCGGCCATCAAGGAAATACCAGCCAATACAAGCCAGCCTCCAGGTTCATTCCACCCCCATCCCAAGGCTCCCAGGGCAAAGGCGATGAAGCTCACAGATGCGGCTGTGAAATGCCGGTTTCCGCCCAAAGGGATGTAGAGGTAGTCCTTCCACCATGTGGACAAACTGATATGCCATCGTCGCCAAAACGAAGCAGGGGATGAGGCACGGTAAGGGCTGCGAAAGTTGACAGGCAGGGAAATACCCAACAGGCCCGCCATGCCTTGGGCCATGTCTGTGTACCCACTAAAATCGGCGTAGACCTGAAGGCTGTAGCCATACAAGGCCAACCATACCGTCCAACCTGCTTGTCCCTCGGGATTGGCAAACACAGGGTCGACCAACCACGCCCCAAGCAAGTCGCCCAGCATCAACTTCTTGAGGAAGCCCGAGACAATCAGTGCCAGGTGCGCGCGACCCTCCACGCGACTCACTCCCTGAAAGGGTTGGTTGAGCTGAGGCAAGAACTCCCGTGCCCTGACAATGGGGCCCGCCACCAATTGCGGGAAAAACGTGATGTAGGTCGCAAATGTCCACCATCGGGCGGGACGCGGTATGTGACTCCGATGGATGTCGAGGATGTAGCTAAGCGATTGAAATGTGTAAAATGAAATGCCCAAGGGAAGCATCCAATGTTCGAGTCTGAGGCTGCTCCAAGGCCCATGCGGTATCAACTCGGCGACGAAATAGGCATACTTAAAAGCAGCCAGCATCGCGACATTCATTGTCACTGCAACGGACGTCGAAACAGTGCGCCAGACTCCATGGGCGCGAGATATCACGTGGGCCATGGCATGGTTCGCGGCAATCGATGCCAAAATGAGGATGACAAGGTGACCCGCTGCCATGACATAGAAGGCCACGCTCAACAACAGCAAAGCTCCCTGACGGAGATTCCGGGTGACGGACGCTGAGGTCTTTTGGGACAGCCAAGGCATCAAGGCATGCATTGCCGTGAATACCGCGGCGAAGAACACCCAGAACTCAAAAGAGGTGAAAGACATGTTCATGGCTCACGGGATGTGTTCACGCGGTTTCTGCCTGCCTGGCGAAGCACGGCATCGAGTCGCTCACCGACGAGACGGGCCCCCTGTGGTGTGAAGTGAATGCCATCGTTTCCAGCCAGTCCTGTGTTCATCCACGTGGCCATGCTTCCAGGTCCTCCCATGACGGCTTGAAGGTCCCAAAACAGGGCGTCGCTTGAAAGGACTGCGTCACGCAACGCGTCGACGACGGCTGACAATCCTGGGAAATCTGAAGGAGAGGCTCCCATGTCTGAAGGACCAATGAACACAATGGGAACCCCTGGCATTTGACCTTGAATGTGTCGAATGTTGGTTGCGATGGCCTTGGCATAGCGCTTTGCGGCTTCTTCACCTCCCAAGGACGGCACGGCGTTCCCACCAAATTGAAGGATCACAAGCCCGACGTTGTGGAGCATCTTGAACGTTGACCAATCCTCCTCTCGAACATCGTCAAACAGCGTTCCAGAGTTCCCCCGCAGGGGAACATTGTGGATGTGTACACCCGTGGAGGATGTCAGGTTGACCCCGAGCATCGTGGAGTTCTCGGCGGGACTCGTCACCACCATAGGGGCATGCACAGGGTCGTGAATCCATGTGGAGATGCCGTCGAGCGATGCAGCGGGGTCGCGGTTGCGGTCCGACATCTCGAGCGTCCATGGTTGGTCCAACTCAGACCAAACCACCGTCCGCGTCCATCCGTGGTTGGTCACGTGCCCTTGGGGGTTGGCTCCGATTTCCCATGGCGTGCCCTTCGGAAAATCGTTGACAGCGAAGAAAGGCAAGCGCAGGGCTGACGCATCTCGGCCACGCCCAAACCCAGCGCGCCGCCTTACCGGGCGAATGTCCGTGGATGCCAACGCGAAGTTCGGTGCAGGCATCCTTGGCAACACCCACCCCACGCCATGTCCTCCCCAGGATTGTTGGAAACTGGCTCTCAACGTCCCCGTGATGCGGTCGCCTTCGATTTGGCTATCCCCCCAATGGAAAATGTCCACGCTTGTGTGGCTTGATTGAAGAAGTTTGCGAAACAGCACATCCATGCCAAACCATGCTTTGCTGTTTCCTTGCAATTGCCACGGGTGGCCCCATGTGATCGAGAGCGTGTCGTAGTCAGGGGTCCAGCGCAATGTTTGGCCTGCTGGCACATGCTGATGCAAGCCTGTACCAGCCTCCTTGGTCACAGCAACCTGAGCGATGGTGGTCAAGGGAAGAGGTTGCAAGGGTTGAAGATCGCCAGGTCGTGACATGGGCCAATTCCCGTCGAATCCGCGAATCAACATCCAAGGCAAAAGCACGGAGCACCACACCAGGAGCCATGTCCACACGGGCCAACGGGTATCCTCAATCACTCTGCAAAGGGGATGAGGAGGGGTACGCCTGGCCGCAGGTCATTCCAAACGCCGTTGGCCAGGGAGATGCACTCGGGTGACACCTTGTATTGCCGCCCTACCTTGTACACTGTATCTCCAGGGCGTGTGATGTGGACCACCGGCATGTTCAGATTCTCCATCAAGCGAATCCCGGTTCGAATGGTTGCTCCCCACGAATCGCCCTGTCCAGACTTTCCGTTGGGCGTTCCTTTGGGTGTGGGTTTGGCGCGTTCGTGAAGCCATGCCAGCGCACCCACAGGGTCTTCTTTCCGTTGGGAAAGTTCATGCCAAAATTCATCAGGGACCACACAGTCGCATGGGGAAGTGGCCAATGCCGGAGAGCCCATCCACAGCGGAAGCCATCCCGCGGATGGAGGCAGGTCGTGAGCGATGGCCCGCTCTGTCCAGTCGACAATGCAAGGGGAGGCATACCGCCACAGGCCTTGCAAGCTGGCGAAGTTGTTGTCTCGCCATGCTTGCATGGGTTCAGCAATGTCAGGCCAAGCTTCTTCCCACCGATCCTCCCATTCGTCGGGCACGCGGATGTCCACCTTGAATTCCAAGGCATCGCCAGGACATTCTGAGGAGGGCCAGGATGAGGTTTGGCCCAGCGCAGGAAGGCCCCCTGTTCTAAGAACCCACAAGACAACCAAAAGGACAGCCCTCGAGACAATCCATGGGACAACCTTCAGGAAGGTCCCTTGAATGGTGCGGGCTTTGACCCTTGAAGTCAGTCGAAACATCAGCCAAAAAATCCATGCGGCACGTACCTTCATGCGCTATTCAAAGGTATTTTGCCAGTGATGGAATCTCCCGACGCGCATGACATAGATTCTCCACGACTCTTGAGATGGATGGAGGAAAACTTGAAAGAACATCCTGAATTGCTGTCGAGCTTTCAAGCGTTGCATGCGAGTGAGTTCAAGTACCGGAACATCCTGGAGGATTTGGATTTTGGGTACATGGAAGTGGATGAAGAGGGGGTTATCACCAAGGTTCATGACCGGTTTTTGGCCATGACAGGCTACAGTCGAACGGATCTTCTCGGACGCAAGGGAGAACTCATGCTTGATGACGAGGGCCGAAAACGGATGGATGAAGTGATTGATCGAAGGCAGAAGGGCGAATCTTCTTCGTACGAGATTCCTCTTCGCCACAGGTTGGGTCATCGCATCTGGATGTTGATCACGGGCGCTCCCATCCGAAATGTCAAGGGAGAAGTGATTGGCTCAGTCGGGATTCACTTTGACGTTACCGAGCGCAAGGAGCTTGAACTGGAGATGCAGAGAGCGGCCCATCAAGAAGCGTTGGCCAGACAACGGGAGCGCAAGTTGCTGATGAAAATGAGCCACGAATTGCGGACACCCATCAATGCCATCACAGGCCTCTTCCACTTGTTGGATTCCCGGGGTTGGTCCGACGAAGATTTGACGCTGTGGCAAGGGGCTCAGAGGGCTGCGAACATGCTTAGAGCCGCCGTGGATGACATCCTCACGTTGACCAAACTCGAGGAGGGGCGACAAACAGTGTCTCTGCAATGCGTGGATGTGGTGGAGGTTACGGCAGGACTGGCGCAGATGCATCATCTGTTGGCAGATCAAAAAGGGTTAAGGCTTGAATGTGGCTGCCGTTTGGTCAACAAAAAACGCCGCATTGACACCGACAAATGGCTTCAAATTTTGACCAATCTGTTGGGAAATGCCATCAAATACACGTCGCAGGGCAAGGTCGTGCTTGACATCTGGGAGGAGCCTTCCCGGCCTGATTGGATCTATGCGGAAGTCAGTGACACAGGCCCGGGAATTGCCGAGAATCAGCGGGCTCTTGTGTTTACGCCTTTTGGTTCCTCGGGAGAATTGGATTCGGCCAACATGGGGAGTTCGGGATTGGGTTTGTCCATCGCACGGGAGCTCGCGGATTTGATGGGCGGGAGTTTGATGCTCATTCCAACGGAAGTTGGAGCCAAATTTCTGCTCGAATTACCCGCCTCGACGTGGTCAGGCCCAGCCAAGGAAGTGGCCCGTGGTCAGGATATGTCTGTTCCATCATGGGATGGCTCGGGTACGCGTGTTCTCATGGCTGAAGACAACGAATTGAACATCATGTATGCCAAGGCCTTGATGAATCAGTGGAAGGTAGATTTGACGGTCGTCAGCAATGGAAGAGAGGCCGTACAGGCATGCCAACGTGGCACCTTTGACGTCGTTTTGCTTGACATTCAAATGCCAGGAATGGATGGGATGGAGGCGTTGGCGCAAATCCGAGCTTCCGAAGGTGCGACACTGCATGGCGTCCCTGTTTACATGGTGACAGCCTATGCCGATGAAGGCACCCGTCACCGCGCCCTGGTGTCAGGATGCACGGGCTTCGTGGCGAAGCCGTTTACACCAAACACGCTCCTGGAGGTGCTTTCGTCGACAAAATACATATAAATATCGATTGATATTGGATTTTAAGAGTTCATAGTGTAATTTAGGGTTGAAGGTCTATCTGAATCATGGAGGACCTCGTTGTGAATCGTAGTGGAGCACCGGCAACGGCGGGTGCTCCATTTTTTTGTGTTGAACCTATCTCAGGGAGGAGAGGTTACTCCGACATGCATGAGTTGCGCACCTCCATCATTCTCTCCATGACGCTCGAGGAAGCGTGGGCATTTTTCAGCGTGCCCGACAACCTCGATGAGATTACACCGGCAGACATGAAGTTTGAAATACTCACCCAGAATGAAAAGAGAACGTATGCGGGTCAAATCATTCGCTATCGTGTTCGGCCACTGTTCAATGTGCCCATGCATTGGGTGACAGAGATTACCCATTGTGAGCAGGGGAAGTATTTCGTGGATGAACAACGCTTTGGGCCCTATGCCATGTGGCATCACCAACATCATTTCAAGCCCGTGGAAGGGGGAGTCCAAATGGACGATATCCTGCACTACAAACTGCGCGGTGGATGGATGGGTGACGCGTTAACCGGTTGGCTCGTCCATGGCAAGGTTCGTGCGATTTTTTCCCACCGAACGGAGGTTTTGTTGAAACGCTTTGGGGGCGTGGATTTGACCATGCCGTCTTGAGAAATTACTGGCACAGAACGTTGGCAGCCCAGGCAGCCATGAGCAAGTCGGGCTTCACTTTGGAATGAAAACCCAAGGAGGTGATGTATCCTGCACTGGCGCTCACAAGCTTGTGGCTGGCGTATTGGGCGTCGCTGTTGAAGTCCAAATCGATTTGATGCACCCGAAGTTGGCACTCCTCGAGAATCAACGTAGCGAGGGCCACCGATCGTTCCGTTTCACCCCACAGTTTGGTCCATATGTCTGCAATCTTAGGTACCCTCTCACGGCGGTAGATGACATGCGCCCCATTGTTGGGAAATCGAAACACGACTGTGGTGACATACACCGTGTGCGCTTTGTGGTTCTGTGAATCGCACCCCACATGGACTTGAACATCGGATTCGCTTGTCATGGCAGTGATGTAATCGCATACATCGTGCTGCATTTTTCCGCCCATGACCCTGAATCGTCTGCATGCTTCATCCATGTCCCCCAAGCTAGCAAGGCCCCAGGGCAAAACAAAGCGGGGCCGAAGCCCCGCTGTCTTGTCTTATTCACATTCTGTGGATGAACCGCGAATGAAGGGGTGATTTCCTTCTGCGATTTCATCGTTTCTTAACGTTCGAGCGCCACTTCAATGAGGTGACGAATGTGGGCACGGTGAGCTCGAGTCAGCCCGTCGGGCGACGCTGCGTCGCGTTGTTGGCGATCGATTTGACGCAACTGGGCGAGCACCACGCTTTGCGCGACGGCGTTCAGTTTGGACTTGTCACCGAGTGCGTCTACCAACTCCTCTGTATACATGAGCTGCAATCCTTGGCGGTACGTGTTCACCGAGGTGCGCAAGTCCGCCTTGAACATCATGTCGGTCAGGTCGTCCATGTATTCGGCGAGGTCGTAGGTGTTGCCGTACAGCCCGCTGTCGAGAACGCGCATCAGCACGTTGGGGTGGACGAGGTGGGCCATGGCGGCACGCTGGGCGCCGGCCACGCGCGCGTGAACCTTGGGGTCCTCCCCGCCACCAAAGAACCCAAACCCGCGACGCTGCGCCTGCAGGTAGGCCAACACGTCGGCCTGGGCCTCAAACGCATCCGGCGCAAAGGCGTAGGTGGCCAGGGCCTTCATCGCGGCCTTTTGGTCGGCCTCCGACACGGGGGTGTAGGGGGCGGCTCCGTCGAGCTGGGCCGGGGTGGCGCGGTTGTAGCGTACGCCGGCGATTTGGCGGGTCATGATGCGGAGCTGGGTGGCGTATTCGCCGGTCAAGGCGTAGTACGCGCGAAGCACCTCTTGGTGGCTGTCCACGCCTGGGGCGAAGTTCTCGACCAAGGTGGGGAGGAGGTCGTTGACGAGTTCGCAACGTTCGGCGGCATACGCCACCGGATCGCTGCTCAGGTCGTAGATGTTCACGTCGGGGTTGATGCCACGGCCGGTGCCGCGCATGTCGTCCGCGTCGTTTCCAAACTGCAGCAGCGGATCCGTCGAGCGCTCCAAAATCGCGCTCAACCGCGCCGCCTCGGCGTCCGCGTCGTCAAGTCCCACGCTGTATCCGTACTCAATCACCCACTTGTCGTAGGGGCCGGGGCTGTCGTCGTAAAACCGCGTTTGCTCCGCCTTGTTGCGGGCAAAGTTGATCGACGGGTACTCCATCACGGAGTTGCACATGCCGTTCTCGGCGACCTTGGCGGCGTCCTTCAACTCGTCGGGCGACAGCATCGTGCTGGCGTGCATGTTGTGGCTCATGCCGAGGGTGTGTCCAACCTCATGCAAGACGAGGCGGTGGAGGGTTTGGCGCACAAACTCCGCGTGCTCTTCGTCCGTGAAGTTGTAGGCGCGCATGGCGGCGGCGGCAAGCAAGCTGTTGCGGCCCATCAC
>JBEARC010000017.1:0-54407 GCA_041163465.1 Bacteroidota bacterium | reverse complement strand
CTTGTCAGAATGAATTGAGCTATTTCCTTGACTTGTTGCCACGACCAGTTATTGATACGCTCATCAACCCCTTGAGCATTTGCTTGGAAGACGAGGGGACACTTGGTGCCATCGCTGTTTCAGACACAGGGATTGCGAATTACACATGGTTGCCTTGTCTTGAAGAGACGAGTGCGCTCAACATTGACAATTTGGATCCCTTGTCCGGCGATGCCACGTTTGAAGTTTCCGATCCATCGATGTCTCCTGACGTGGCTTGTCTATTGCTCGAAGTCACTGACAACGCGGGATGCATGGCGTACGACAGCCTTGTTGTGGATATCCACCCCATGCCGTCCGTAGGAGGCTTGACAATGATGCTGCCAGCCACGCAAGACACGATCAATGCAATTTGCGATTGTACGGATTCAGTAGCATTCATCGCAGATCTTCCTCAACTCGGAAATTTGGCTGAAAGCGAGGCTGAAAGTTCAATCCATTTTCTGTGGACAGTCACTTGGCAAGACGGAACCGTGTTGCCTTTGGAGCAAGATGGAACCAACTATGCTACCGGCTATCCGTGTTTAGGTCAACTGGCAAATTTCTGTGATTTGACGGAGGTTCCAGTTTTGTCGGTTCACCTTGAGCTCGAATCGGAGTCCGGATGCTTCGCAGAATTCAATTGGGTGGACACCTTGCATGTGGTGCCAAGCCCTGAAATGGAGCCGTCATGTTCCATGTTTGTGTGCAACGGTCAACCTTGGGATTGTGTCTTCGAAGGTCCTGAATTCATTTGTTTTGGACTTGAAACGACTTGTTTTGAATCCTCAGACTGCTCGGTGAATGCTGTCATTCCTTTTGATTACATCAATTACGTTGGAGGAAATCCAGCTCTCTTGAATGATGTGACGGGGCCCATTGAAGGGGGTGGCAGTTGGACTCCTCCGAGCGGCGGAACGACAGTGACTTGTTACACAACTTCAACGTTTTCAACGGCTGTGCTGAACGTCAGCACTCCTGATGTCACAATTTCTGAAACCAGTGGCGTCGCGAACGATGGTGTTGTTTGTGAAGGATCAGACGTCAACCTGCAAGCAAGTGGTTTTGGTGGGTCAAGCAACACGTTCAATTGGGTCGTGAATGGGAACACCGTTGGGACGAATGCATCTGCGACATGGAACAATGTGGTTTCAAACGGTGCATGCACCGAAGCGGCGAATGTTGAAATATTGCTCGAGTTTGAGCAGGCCTACAACCCAACTCTCACCTCTGAAACTTGTCCTGTGACAGTCTCAAATTCAATCACTGTGCTGCCAATGCCTGTGGCTGAAGGCTCACTCGATGCTCTGGGCATTTGTGACACAGACCCATTGGAAGCCACTCTCACAGCGTCATGCGGCATTCCTTTGTGGAATGAAAATCCTTTGACTTGGGATTGGAACATTCCGGGCAATGGCGGCACGGCCACAGGCGGTAGCCTCGATTTGACCGCTGCCGTGTCATTCGGTGGGCCTGACTGTTCAGAATCTCAATCCCAAACCCTGATTGCGACATTGACCGACGGCTACGGATGCTCGTCAGAACCGATTGCGTTGACATTCGAGGCTTTGGAAAGTCCCAACTTGACATTCGAGGGTTCGCCAGTCTGTTCTGAAGATGATCTTGAAATTGAAGTATGTGGAGCCGACTCGTATCAGTGGAATGTCACATTTGGTGCGGACATTTACCTTCTGAATTCTGACCCGGCACCTTCGTCTTGTTGTCCGGGAGACGTGCGAGAAACCATTGTGCATACTGACCCCATGGCGTGCAATGTCGATGGAATTGACGTTACTGGCACACTCATCCACACCATCAATGGAGACAGTGTGGAGTGTTCATCGACGGCCAACTACAATTGTGTGGTTTTCGAAAACCCCGTGATCGATCCAAGCCTCAGCCAAGTTCTTTGTGAGGGAGATGATGTCCTTTTTGACGATTTGGCGGGGGGGGGCGTCGACATTGAATTCGATTTCAGCACGAACCAAGGGCTGAATGTTTCTAACTCCAGCAATTCAAATGTCACGTTTACGGCTTTTCCCGACACCACGTGTTTTGGAGTTGTCAAAACTGAGTTTTTTCAGGTACAAGGCAGCACGTATTCATGCGAATCAACATGGGATACCTGTTTTGCGGTGAAGTATCTCCCTGTGATCTCAGTGACCCATCCGACCTCGACTTGCCAGGGAGAAGACGTAGCAGTCTCCATTCAAGTCACCAACAGCAATGACCTTGACGACAATTGCACCTACAACTTCCTCTATGCAAATCTCACTGAAGGTGTACTTTCCATCGAGAATGGTGGAAATGGAGTTGATGATTTCATTGATTACAGCCTCGTAAATTCAGGTGGCATTGCTTCGATCGCTTCAAATCCCATGGTTGCCGAATTCATGGTAGAATGCGACGGTTGTTCGTCCAATACCTACACCATGAACGTCGACGTTTTGTCCACCCCTGTAGTGACACAAATCGTCATGCTACAAGATTCCTTGTGTTCCCCAGCCAGTGATTGCATTGAACTACAGGTTGACAATGTCAATCTTCCTGCAACAACGCTAACTCAGTATTTCTTTGAAGGCAATCCTGCCTCCACAACGCCTCAATTCTGTGACAATTTCGTCAACTCTTCCTCCTGTCCATTGATGCGTGAAGTGGAATGGATTGTTCGATTTACACATGCAACAAGCGACGGAAGTACGTTGTACTGTGCGACAAGTGGGATGGACTCAACAATCGTCAGTCCAACGCCCGAACCAGCCTTTCAGTTCAACGAGGTTCAAGATTGTTTTGACCCTGAAAACGGCAATGAAATTGACATTTTGCATGCCTTGGCGGACTACAACCTGTGCCCAGAAGACAGCTTAAGCATACAGTGGTACGCATCCGCAATTTCTCCCTTGAATCCAAGCCAGGTGCACCTTGCTGAAGCAACAGCGGTTGTACCTGAACTATCGGCGGATAGTGTTGGTCAAGTTGAAGTTATTCTTGAGATCAGCAATATTTATGGTTGCAGTCAAACGACTGCCGCCCGAACGTTCACCGTCCAAGAGCTTCCTACACCTCAATTGACCTTCCAACAAAATTCCATTTGTCTGCCCACCACAGTGACCATCATCAATTCATCCTCAGGTGCTTCGGATTTTGTCTTGGACATCCCGGGATATCCCACGATGCCCAACTTCGCCTCACCCTTGACATTGAACGTGGAATTTCCAGGGTACTACAATGCAGAATTTGAAGCCTGCAAAGACCATGTGATTGGTACGTCTATCATCACCTGCTGTTCCGACATTGAATACGTTGCTGCTTTTGAAGGGTGTACACCTCCTGTGGCTTCATTCGAAGTAGACACGTTGCTTGAATTCGTCAATCCGGTGGTGGAATTTGAAAACACTTCTGAAGGTCAAACTCAAAACATTTGGTCCTTCGGCGATGGAGAAGGATCGAGCGAATTGAGCCCCGAGCACGAATACTTGTCTACTGGTGAATACAACGCTCAACTGCTTGTGGTGAACGATTGCGGTTGCACGGATGTGGCATCGCAAGTGATTGAAGTGGCTGACGACGTCTACCTATATGTCCCCAATGCATTCACTCCCGATAACGATGGCTTAAACGATGCCTGGCTTCCTTCGATCACAGGGCAAAACCTGTTGGCCAAGTACGAATGTTGGGTGTACAACCGTGCAGGTCACTTGGTGTTCCATACGACCAATCCCAACAAAGCGTGGACGGGAGGGAATCAAATCACCGGGGCTGGTCAACACTTCACGGGAACAAGCGATGTTTATTCCTGGAGAATTGCGCTGAAAAAGAAAGGTGGTCGGGGCGCTGACATCTACACAGGGCATGTGACCATGGTGCGCTGATTCAAGGAAGGCGGCTGTGATGAAGGAAATCCAAGGAAGGTGTTTGCTGGTGGTCCTCTTAGTCTGTTTGTCTGTGGCACAGGGGGGAGCCCAAACCTTGACCACACCCCTCCCCTCCACCGACGAATCCAAACTTCGTGCGCCCGTTGTGGGAGATGCCGATTCTGTGTACCACAAGCATGAGACCCTGGTCAACATTCAATTTAGCCAAGTGCAGTTAAGCCAATGGGCTGCAGGCGGTCAGAGTTCGGCAAGTTTGATTGCCAAATTGGACCAGTTTTGGGAATACGACGGCACAAATTTTGGGTGGGACACTGAATTCCACGGAGCCTTTGGCATGCTCCATCGCCCCGATGAAAACGTCATCCTGAAAACCGACGATCGCATTGAATTGGCAACGAAGTTGGGATATCGACTCAAAGACAAGGGCGCGTTGACTGCATTGGCCAGTTTTCGGACTCAGATCGCGCCTGGATTCGCGGCGGTCAATGGTGTTCCTGACCCCAATCAAGTCACGTCTCGTTTCATGGCGCCGGGATACCTCGTGGTGGCGTTGGGGTTGGACTTGAAACCGACCCAAACCACGACCATCTTCCTCGCCCCTTTCACGTCCAAGTCAACGTACGTCCTGGACCCGGACCTTTCGTCGGCTGGCACTTTCGGGGTACCCGCCGGAGCCACGGCAAGACATGAGGTCGGTGGGTATGTCCGTCTCGGTTTGAAAGAACAAGTCAGCGAGAACGTCACCTATGCGGTGAGACTGGATTTGTTCAGCAACTACCTGGAAGAACCCGAAGCAGTCGATGTCTTCTCCGATCATGTCCTCACCTTGAAGGTGAACAACTGGCTATCCACAACCTTGGGGTTGACGCTGATCTACGACAAAGATGTCGACTTGGTTCTTCGTGAGCCCAATCCTGATGTGCCCGGTGACGCAGGAGAAGTGGGTCCTGGTGTGCAATTGAAACAAATTCTTGCGGTAGGTTTGTCCCTCAAATTCTCCTGATTGATGAAGAAAGCATTTGTGTTTCCGGGCCAAGGAGCCCAATTCTCTGGCATGGGACGAGATCTCTTTGATGCCTCCGCTGTGGCACGTCAAAGGTTTGAGGAAGCGAATGACATCCTGGGGTTTGACATTGCCTCCATCATGTTCTCAGGGACAGACGACGAATTGAAGCAAACTGCCGTTACCCAACCCGCGATCTTTTTGCATTCTGTCATCTTGGCCGAGTGTTTGGAAGATGTGTTTCAACCCGACATGGTGGCAGGCCACAGCCTCGGCGAATTCAGCGCCCTTGTAGCTGCGGATTCCTTGTCCTTTGAAGAGGGCCTTCGCCTTGTCAGCGCCCGGGCCAATGCCATGCAAAAAGCCTGTGAACTTCAGCCATCCACCATGGCTGCCGTCCTCGGGCTTGACAACGACGTGGTGGAACGCATTTGCGAAGACACGGAAGGCATTGTGGTTGCAGCCAATTACAACTGTCCGGGCCAACTGGTGATTTCCGGTGAGGTTCCTGCCGTGGAAGCTGCCTGTCGCGCCTTGAGCGACGCTGGAGCGCGTCGTGCACTGGTGTTGCCTGTCGGAGGAGCCTTCCACAGTCCGCTGATGGAACCCGCCCGGGAAGAATTGGCCAAGGCCATCGAGGAAGCGGACCTTCGCGCGCCACGTTGCCCAATCTACCAAAACGTATCTGCCTCCCCCACCTCTGACACCGCGGTGATTCGCAAACAACTCGTGGCCCAGCTTACCGCTCCTGTGAAGTGGACCCAAACCATGGAGGCGATGATCGGTGATGGAGCGACCGAGGTGATCGAAGTCGGTCCCGGCAAAGTGCTTCAAGGGTTGTTCAAGAAGATGGACAGGGCCTTCCCAACACAATCAGCCGGTTTGGTCGTGGCTGAATCATGAGCGACACAAAAGCGACTCGAACAACGAACGCGATAACGAAAAGGCCTCCACACAGGAGGCCTTTTTCATTCGGTTGTGAATCGAAGTGGAGCGACACACCTAGGACGCGGCACCACCCAATTGGGTTGCATAGCTAAACAAGTTGGTCACTTCGTGCTCGGCTGCATGAAGGGCCTCGCGCAATGCCTTGTTCTCTGAGCGGAGATCATCGTTTCTCTGCTGAGCCCGTACCAACTCAGCTTTCAGACGCAGAAATTCTCCCATCACAGCGCGGCGTTCGGCCAACGCTTCTTGGAGTTGCTTTTCAAGGATGGCTTCCATGGTTGAAAGATAGTCTTTGAAATTCCCTGGAGACACCACTGCTCTGCGAGTTATCAACGTCTGCCCACTCCCAATTTGTGAATGCGTCGCCATCCCCACAGAAAACCAAAACCAATCAAACCAAACACGGCGCACATCCCATAAAGATTCAACAACATGTCAGGATTGCTCGCGTACCACGTGCCAGACACAAAGGCTCCAACACCAATCCCCACCTCCAAGGCCATCAACATCGTTCCCAAACCTGTCGCAGCCCTTCCTTCAGGCGCCAAGTCCACAGTCCAAGCAAAAATGGTTGGCATGTTGATTCCCACGGAAAGTCCGTAGACAATGCCGGCTGCCACCAACATGGGGACCGTTGTAGCCATGGAAAACATCACCATGCCTACGGCCAAAAGCAACGCGCCAATCAACATCAATTCAACCCGCCCGTGACGGTCTGAAGCCCTTCCTGCCAACAAACGGGTCACGACGGATGCGACGACAACAATGGTGTTGAACGACCCCTTGTAGGTGAATCCCAGATCTTCCACCAAATCTGGGGTTATCGTCAAAAAGGTCCCAAATGCAATGGCCACAGGCAGCAAAAAGACAGAAGCCGGCCATGCCGATCGCTCCACAACACCTCCACCAAAGACGTTGAGATCCGACCACCGAACTGGACGGGCATGAGGCAAACTCTCGGGAAGCAACATGGTCATGCCATAGGCTGCCGTCCCCAGCAAACTGCTGGCCAAAAACATGGCCTCATAACCCCACTCTACGGCCAACCAACTTCCCAATGCGGGGCCCAATGCCATGCCCGCGTTTCCAGCAACACCGAGGTATCCCAGCGCTTCGCCTCGACGCGAGACGGGTGCAATGTCCGTCAAAAAGGCACTGGTCCCCGTCGGCCGAAAACCTGTGGACATCCCATGAAACAAGCGAACGGCGAGAAATGCCACAATGGACC
Organism: Bacteroidota bacterium; assembly: GCA_041163465.1. Classification (GTDB taxonomy): domain Bacteria; phylum Bacteroidota; class Bacteroidia; order Flavobacteriales_D; family Sanyastnellaceae; genus UBA11663. Next base: position 47,335 of record JBEARC010000017.1, on the reverse strand, counting down.
ATGCCACGTCCTCCAATCGACCTGCTCCGATGTACAAAAATCCTGAGATCCCAGCCACGGCCGTCCCAAAAAGCATGACCACCTTTCTTCCCGCCAAATCCGCCAATCTTCCGGAGACAAACCGGCTGGCAAATGCCCCCACCGTGAACAGCGCCACAATCCAACCAATCAAATGTCCGGACCCCTGTGCTTCCAAGTACCCGGGAAGCTCCGGCAACAGCATGCCAAAACTCGCCATGAACAGGACCGTTCCCGTGCAAAGCAACCAAAAAGTTCGCGTGAAGAGTGGCTCGTTCAAGGCTGCGAAGGTACCTCCCTGTGTCTACATTGCACCATGATTGGCAGGCAATATCCCGACAAAGTCCTCCTGGCTTGGGGAGAGGCGATTTCTGGGGATCAAGCCATCCGCCATTGGCTCATGAGCCATGGGTACCCAGAACTGGGACTGTTCGTCCATGCGTTGCATTTGGATCCCTCCGCTCGAGAATGGCTCATGACGGAAGGGCATCCTGAATTGATGGCCCTTTGCCGAGGTGCTGAGGGCGATTCCCAAGCCGTCCAGTGGCTGCGGGCGCACAATCTGGACGTCCTTGCTGACATGGCCCTGGCTTCGGACAACGACGACGAAGCCATGACAAGGGTCCTGAAACATGGAGGTGCACTGTGGGGTGGTTTGGCCTTGAAAATTCGATCCATCAAAAATGGCATCGAATCAAGGCACAACGACTGGCACACCTTCAACCGAGATTGATGCTGCGAGAAAACGAGAACTTGAGTGGACCTCGAAAGGAACTATTCAGGGGCTTGACCTGGGGGAGTCATGAACACCAACTGATTCATGTGGTCCTCATGCATCCAGCGGTTGGCAACTTCCAACAATTGACTCGAAGTAAGCGATTCAATGGCCTCGACCAAGGCTTTCAATGTCTCCACCTTGTCGTACATCAAGTAAGTTTTGGCCAGGCCTGAAAGGACAGACGCGCCGTGCTCATGGCCTAGTGCAATTTGGCCGAGAATCTGCTGTTTGGCATCATGCAATTGACGGGTGCCCAGGGCCTTGGTCCTCAAGGAATGCAATTCCCGGCGTACCAAACGCTCCACTCTGTCATGAAAGCGCGCATCCGTTCCAAAGTACACATTGAACACCCCGACATCTTGGTAGACCGTGTGGTTAGCCTCCAGGTGATAAGCCATGCCATGGCGTTCGCGAATGTTCAAATTGAGTCGGCAGTTCATGGAAGGCCCGCCCAAGATGTTGGCCAGCACGGTCATGGGAAGCTTGTCCTGATGATCACCTCCAGGAGCCAAGCATCCGCTGAGGTGGTGGACTTGATGCAGCCCTCGCTGTTCCAGGATGCGAAATGGGGGGATGGCACAAGGAACGACGCGCGCTGGCACATCCAGTCGGGTCGAACCCGCTCCTGACAATCCAAGAGGAGTCGCAACCTCCACCTTCATCTCACCAAAGTGCCTCTCGGCCCAATGAACGACGTCTGTCCAAGAAACGGCTCCCACCACACCAAGCACCATGTGATGTGGATGGTAATGCGCCGCCACAAATTCAACCACATCCGATCGGCTGAGTTTCCTCACGCTCTCTTCATCCCCCAAAATTCGTCTGCCCAAGGGATGATTCTCGAACAAGTGTGCTTCGAAATCTTCGAAAATGACATCTCCCGGCTGGTCTTGAACACTGGCAATTTCATCCAAAACCACATCGCGCTCCTTGTCCAGTTCAGCCTCTGGGAAGGTGCTTCGAAAGGCAATATCCGCCAAGAGCTCCAGGGCTCGTTCGGTGTGCCGGGTCCGTTGCGAAGACGTGATCCACGTATCTTCCTTGGTGGTGTACGCATTGACTTCGCCCCCCACAGATTCCATCCGGTTGAGGATGTGAAAGGCCTTGCGTTGCGCTGTTCCTTTGAACAGGACGTGTTCAATGAAATGGGCCAAACCCTCCTTCCCCGTCCTTTCATCCCTTGTTCCGGCATTGATAACAAGGGCACAATGACTCACATCACGAGGCAACCACGCATGAATGATCCGAAGACCGTTGGGCAAAACATGGGTGCTGAATTCCGGGGACATCGCGGAAGCAAAATTCGGGCGGATTTCCCCACCTCCGACACAGCCGTGGTCAACTGAAGTCCACAAGCATGGCACGAAACCGCCAGCGGTGACTCCACGGACACAGCATGCACACGAGCCTGTTGAACGTGTCGTCTACGCCCAACACGACATGAACGCGAGCATTACACATCCCGCGACGACCATGACAAGCAGGCTGTAGGGAAGAATGTCACGCGCTGAAAGCCCCGTGATGCCAAGAAGGGGCAAGGCCCAAAAAGGCTGAAGCATGTTCGTCAATTCGTCACCAAATGCCATGGCCATGATTCCTCGTTCAAGGGGGACTCCCAACGCCTGACAAGCCTCCAAGACGAGGGGGCCCTGCACAGCCCATTGACCACCTCCACTCGGGACAAAAATGTTCAACAGCCCTGAAGAAACAAACAATGCTTCCGGCAACATGGATGGAGATGTGACGTCAACCAACGTGTGGGCCAGCACCTCACCGAGGCCCGTCCCTGTGACGACCCCCATGATTCCAAAATACAAGGGAAACTGCACCAAAATCCCAGAAGCCCCCGCGATTGCCTGATCCAAAGCGGCAAGCATTCCCTTCACCTGACCATGGGCCAACATGGCGAATCCAAGCAGCACCAAGTTGATCCAATCGGGGGTGACAAACGTGAGCTGGGTCCATGACTCACTCCGTGCACCCCACAACCACGCACCTCCCATGCATGCAAATCCCAACACATAGGCCAACCCGCGTTGCGTGTCCAAACGCTCCGCGAATCCCTGAATGGAGCTGCTCCTCGCTCCTGTGATGGTTCCTTCAGCCTCGGAACCCAAATCACCCAAGCCCGACGATCTGGCATCAACCTCCCCGGCCCTTCCCAAGATCTCGATCACGCTGTCTTCGGTCAAGGCGCGAGAGTTTGCGTCAAACGTCCTCCGACCCAACCATGCAAACACCGCCGTGACTGCCAGAACCACTGCCAAGGTCACCGCCAAGCTCCAGTTGCTCAATGCCGTTTCTCGGAGGGACATGGCATCGGGCAATTGCGAAGCCCAGGTCGCTTGAGGGACGAGGGACTGGAGATGGCCGGATTCAGCGGCTTTCAGAGGGGCCGACCCACTGATTCCGCCGTGCCAAACGAGCAGCCCAGTGTAGCCAGCCGCACCAAGCACCCCTGGGTGGAGGTCATGAAGCCTCGAACCAGTCGGGGCTTGTCTCATGGCGTCGAGAACACCTCGAACCAAAATGGCGCCTGCAATCAAGCCCAATCCCCAATTCAACCACCCGAGTGCCATGCTCAACATGGCCACCTTGGCAGGGGCCCATGCAGGCCGAAGCACCAACCAATCCACAGCCCGAGACAACATGCGCAAAACAGGAGGGGCCAACGCCAACACGTGACCAAGCACAAGCATGAACATGGCCTGAAATCCAAACCTCATCAATCCGGGATTCCAAAGCCCATCCGTCCATGAGGTCAACACCTGCTTGGGCGAAGACAGTGGCAATGCACATGCCGTTGCCACAACCGTGAGCAGAATGGCAATCGAAAACGGACTCGGCAGCCACCGCTGAAAAGCCCGCGCGTACGAATTCAACGCACGATCCAAGCCTGATTCACCGGATGGGGCGGAGCGCATGCCCGCGTTCAGAAGGGCAAGTCGTCGTCCTCGACAGGAGCCACGGTAGGCATGGGGGGCACGGAAGGCATGGGTGCAGCACTCACACCACCTGCTTGAGTCGACGAGACGGCCTCGGCAGCATCTCCCCGTTCAATCCGCCACGCATTCAAATCCACGTAGTAGTTCCCGTTGTACTCGCGACCTCGCAGATCAAATTTCACATTCACGACGTCTCCTTCCGAGAACTGACCTAGTTGCTCGGTTTTCTCCTTCAAGGCGGAAAATTTGATGTCTTGCGGATACTGTTCAAGCGTTGTAATGACAAAATCTCGTTTGTAGAATCCACTTGGGAAATCTTGCTGGTCAAACAGCTTTTTCAGGGTGCCTTTCACTTCTAATGCCATGGAACGAAGGTAGGCCGTACCCGCCGATTTACCGAGTCATCCGGCGTTGAATGCCAGAAGTGTTTTCCACGCTTCGTCCACCAAGCCATTGTCCAAAAGTTGACCTGCGCGCACGTGCAAGGCCCTCTCAAGTTCAACGCCCTCTCCCTCATGGCGCATAAACACATCCGACAACTCGAGCAACTTGTACTCATTGACATCCGTTTCGTCAGGCATGCATTCAACACCTCCCAACATGGCCAACTGATTCCCGGTCAACACATGGCTTGTTCGAATGTCCTCGGGAATGGCATCAACCCCCATACCGAGTACGCCGAGGGGTTTGGGCACTTCAAACAAAGCCTCACCCGAAGCTCGAACGTAATGGTCACCGCCACACCTGCCCACCAAATCCAACTTCGTGGCATCGGGCAACCCAGAGGCGTTGAGTACATCGCCCCGCGCGTGGATTCGTACAATTTCGGCAAAGACCAGCTGACCGGCCCCACCCTGATCGCCGAGCGACTCGACCTTGACGACACGGCATTCCAACTGGATGGGTGATTCGGCCACCCTCGGAGGCCGAACATCCACGGATTCCAAAGGGGTGAGACCCGCCTTCACGAATTCATCCACCCCCGCCTCAAAATCTGTGCTTGCCAACGAACATGCGTGAACCATGGCGTAATCCACCAAATTCACGACCACCTCAGGAACCGCCTGCACGTTGTCCCATGTGTGTTTGGTCGTGGCATCTCGCCCCCTTCGAGCCGGTGAAAAAATAACCCAAGGAGGATTGGCAGAAAACACATTGAAGTAACTGAAAGGCGCCAAATTCACACGCCCCTCGGCATCCATGGAACTCACAAAAGCAATGGGCCGTGGCGCTATGCCACCGAGCAGGAATCCATGCAGTGTGCGCGCATCGACATCCTGGGGTCGAATCGTAGTCACCTCCACAGACGTTTTCATGCGCTGCGATGGGATTCAACCGCGTGCAAAGACGCCATGACCTTGTCCTTCAGCGAGGCCTTGTAATCCGAGATTCGGTCTCGCAATGCATCGTCAGTGGCTCCAAGAATTTGAGCTGCCAAAATGCCGGCATTCACCCCTCCATCCAGGGCCACAGTGGCCACCGGCACCCCAGCAGGCATTTGGAGAATGCTCAGCACAGAATCCCAGCCGTCGATGCTGTTGCGGCTTTTGATGGGAACGCCAATGACGGGAAGGGGCGTGAACGAAGCTGTCATCCCTGGAAGATGGGCGGCACCTCCTGCCCCTGCGATGATCACCCCCACCCCACGACCTGCCGCTTCTTGGGCGTACTGCATCATCCGTTCTGGGGTGCGATGCGCCGACACAACGGTCATTTCACAAGTCACGCCGAGCTCCTGAAGGATCTTTTGGGCTCCTTCCATCACGGGCAAATCGCTTGCGCTACCCATGATGATGCCAACTGATTTGTTCATGGGATCAAAGATACGCCTCGGCCGCATGCCGAGTCACTTCGCCGACTCTTGGTCGATGCGCTTTTTCAGTTCCGAAGCCAACTCGTAATTCTCTTGATCAATGGCCTCTTGCAATTTTTTTCTCAACTCTCCGACCGACACCTGTTCTCCAGCCTCCTGTTCCAATTGTTCCAACCGGTCGACTGCATCCTCACCCTCTCCATCGGGATCGACGCCAGCAATGCGGAGGACCTCTTCGCTGCAGCGAAGTGGGCATCCAAACCGGACTCCGATTGCCACCGCATCCGAGGACCTCGAATCGATGTACTCCTCCCTCAGCCCATCCGTGACTGTGATTTGGGCATAGAATACGCCCTCGACCATTTTGTGAATCAAGACCTCTGTGACCTCCATGCCAAATGCTGTCAGGGCGTTCTTCATCAGGTCGTGCGTCAATGGTCGACTCGGCTTCATGTTTTCAAGCTCAATGGCAATGGACTGCGCTTCAGCGCCACCAATGACTATGGGAAGCTTACGACGGCCGTTCACTTCACCCAGAACAAGGGCATAGGCTCCTGAAGAGGAACCGCTCAATGCAATGTCCAAAATTTCGAGATCGACCTTTTTCATGCGCGCTGCGTCAGGTGCAGTTTAACCCAAATTTTGGACAGCAGCCGTCAATTTGGGCAACACCTCGAAGGCATCGCCTACGATTCCGTAGTCCGCGGCTTTGAAAAAGGGTGCCTCGGGGTCGGTGTTGATGGCCACAATGACCTTGCTCTGGTTCACACCGGCGAGATGCTGAATGGCTCCGGAAATACCCGCTGCGATGTACAAGTCTGGGCGAATGGTGATGCCTGTTTGGCCCACGTGTTCGTGGTGAGGGCGCCACCCCATGTCGCTCACCGGACGGCTGCATGCCGTGGTGGCACCCAGGGCTTTGGCCAAATCTTCCACGATCCCCCAGTGCTCGGGTCCCTTCAAGCCACGTCCAGCCGAAACCACCCGAACGGCTTCGGGAAGTGGCACCGATCCATCTTCACTCGACGACTCAAATCCTGTCAGCTTCAATCTGGCTGGACCCGCATCCGCGACAAACGTTTCCACGGCAGCCGCCTCGCCATGGGCGTCTACGCCAAAGGCATTGGGTGTGGTTGTCACGACCTGAACCTCAGTGTGCACTTGCACATGAGCCATCGCCTTGCCACTGAAGACGTTGCGTCGAAAGGTACCTCCCTCCGCAGGGCCCGTCACGCCCGGCACCATGCCTGCCTTCAACCGAACGGCGACGCGAGGGGCCACTGCCCTGCCGACGTGATCGTGGGGGGCTACCACAAGGACAGCCCCTGTGGACGCTGCAGCCGCCGCGACGACGCGCGCGATTTGGCCTTCATCCTGAAGATGTTCAGCCACATGCAACACCTTGGACGCGCCCGCAGAACCCGTGCCACCATCGCCTGTCAAGGGTCCTGTAACCAGCGCGGTCACATTGGCTCCTTGTCGAGCAGCGTACGAAATGGCTTCCAATCCAGCCTTCGTGGCTTGTCCTTGTTTCGTGGGTACAAATGCCAAACAATTCATGTCTCAGATTCTGGTGGGTTAAAGGACTTTGGCTTCTTCACGCAGCAAACGCACCAGCTCTTCGGGCTGGTCAGCGGAAATCATCTTGCATGCGCCCTTGGCCGGCGGAAGTTCAAACTGAGCCACTGCTGACCCTTGCGCAACGCTCTCCGGTGTGATGACTTGGAGAGGCTTGGTCCTGGCTGCCATGATGCCTCTCATGTTGGGAATTCGCTGCTCTGCCATTCCCTTGGCAGCGCTCACCACCACAGGCAAGGCAGCCTCCACCACCTCCAAGCCACCGCTCGCCTCACGGCGAGCCTTGGCTGTTTGGCCTTCGACATCCAACGAAGTCGCCAAAGAAATGAATGGCAGGTCGAGCAATTCAGCCACCATGGCACCCACCACCGACCCGTTGTGATCGATGGTCTCCTTGCCGCAGAGAATCACATCGTACCCCCCGGACTTTGCTTGGGCTGCAATCCAAGTCGCCACCTGAAGCGCGTCGGTGGGGTTTGCGTCCACCCGAATGGCATCGTCTGCACCAATGGCCAAGGCCTTTCGAATCACAGGATCACAATCCGCTTCGCCCACCGTGACCGTCGTGACAGAACCTCCGAGCTGCTCCTTCAACTCCAAGGCCCGCACCAGGGCGTACCATTCGTCGTACGGATTCACAATGAACTGAACGCCTTGGACATCGAACTGCGTGTTGCCTTCCGAAAAGGCAATTCGGCTCGTTGTGTCGGGGGCTTTGCTGATGCAAACGAGAAACTTCATGATGTATAATTCTTCCAAAAAGTCGTTGAATCCGCCACTTCGTGCATGGGCTCAACACCCCTTGAATGCCTGACAAAGGTAGTTCACGACCGACCATTCCATGCCTGAAATCGTCATCCAATCCCCCCGGATGACCGGCACATTGCTCTGTGAATTACCTTTGCCGCCCAAATCAAGCACCAAAATGCGTGAAGTGACATTCAGGGAAGCTGTGGCTGAGGCCATGAGCGAAGAAATGCGCCGAGACGAATCTGTCTTCCTTCTCGGAGAAGAAGTGGCGGAATACAACGGAGCGTACAAGGCCTCCAAGGGCATGTTGGATGAGTTTGGCCCAGAGCGGGTGATTGATACACCCATTGCTGAACTCGGATTCAGCGCCATTGCTGTGGGTGCAGCCATGAACGGACTGCGCCCCATCGTGGAATACATGACGTGGAACTTTGCCGTGTTGGCATCAGACCAAATCATCAACCACGCCTCGAAGATGTTGCAGATGAGCGGCGGTCAGTTCCCCGTTCCCATCGTCTTCCGAGGACCCAACGGCACGGCAGGTCAATTGGCCGCCACGCACAGCCAAAGCTATGAGAGCCTGTATGCGTCCATGCCAGGATTGAAGGTCGTGACTCCTTTTACACCTTACGAAGCCAAGGGTTTGTTGAAGTCTGCCATCCGAGATGACAACCCTGTGTTGATCATGGAATCGGAAAAGATGTATGGCGACAAAGGCATGATCCCTGATGGAGAGTTCCTCGTTCCCATCGGCAAGGCCAACATTCGGAGAAAAGGTTCGGACGTCACCCTTGTGTCGTTTGGCAAAATCCTCAAGACTGTTCACGCTGCCGCTGATGAATTGGCCAAAGAAGGCATCGAGGCAGAAATCATTGATTTGGTGACCATTCGCCCCTTGGATTTGGACACCATCCTTGAGAGTGTCAAAAAAACGAACAGGCTTGTCATTGTGGAGGAGAGTTTCCCTGTGGCCTCCATTGCCACGGAAATTACGTACCGCGTTCAACGACACGCCTTCGACCACCTCGATGCTCCTGTGCGTCGCCTGTGTCAGAGCGATACACCCTTTGCCTTCTCCACCTCGCTCATTGAGGAGGCCTTGCCCCAAGTCAAGGACATCGTTCAAGCGTGCAAGGACGTCACCTACGTGGCCTGATTTGAAGGTACCTTGCCCCCCGGATTCAAAACCAACATTATTTCAATTCGACCTAAAGGAGGTCTCATAACACCTACATCATGCAGCAGTCTCTGCTCTATCTCGTTCCAGGTTTGGCCATTCTCGGCCTCGTTGTCATGGCTATCCAGGCCGCATGGGTGCGCAAACAAAGCACCGGTGAAGCTCGTATGAGCGAAATCGCTCAGCACATTCACGAAGGAGCGCTTGCGTTCTTGAGTGCTGAATACCGCATCCTCTCCGTGTTTGTTGTCGTGGCGGGAGCACTGTTGGGTCTCGTGTCTTCCATGGTGGAAACCACCCATTGGTTCATTGTCGTCGCGTTTGTCATCGGTGCGGTTTTCTCAGCCCTTGCCGGCAACATCGGCATGCGCATTGCCACCCAAGCCAACGTTCGGACCACCCAAGCAGCTCGAACCAGCTTGAGCGAAGGCCTCAAGGTGTCTTTCACTGGAGGTATGGTGATGGGCTTGGGCGTTGCTGGCCTTGCCGTGTTTGGCTTGAGTGCGCTGTTCATTTTGTTGCTCAATTGGAAGGGCGGAGGCGCAGAGCCCACCTCCGTGCAAGACATGACAGTCATCCTGGAAGCCCTCGCTGGATTCTCGCTTGGTGCGGAAAGCATTGCCTTGTTTGCGCGCGTTGGCGGTGGCATTTACACCAAAGCTGCGGACGTGGGTGCCGACCTGGTTGGCAAGGTGGAAGCAGGCATTCCAGAGGATGATCCCCGCAACCCGGCCACCATTGCCGACAATGTCGGAGACAACGTGGGAGACGTGGCTGGCATGGGCGCTGACCTCTTTGGCTCATACGTCGCCACGGTGTTGGCGGCCATGGTGCTCGGAAACTACGTTATCAAAGACATGGGCGGGACAATCCAAGACGACTTCAATGGCTTGTCCACCATCTTGTTGCCGCTTGTCATTTCGGCATTGGGTATTGTGTTCTCCATCATTGGAGCCCAATTCATCCGGGTTGGCGACGACGCCAAAGAATCTCAAGTGCAGGCGGCTTTGAACCGCGGCAACTGGAGCTCCATCGTGTTGACTGCCATCGCGTGCTATTTCCTCATTGACATGATGCTTCCCGCCGAATTGAGCATGGACTTCTTCGGCGAAGGGGTGAGAACCTTCAGCTCCATGAACGTGTTCTACGCTGTGATTGTCGGATTGATTGTGGGAGGAGCCATCAGTTGGATGACGGAATACTACACGGGACTCGGCAAGAAGCCCGTTTTGGACATCGTCCAAAACTCTTCCACGGGCGCAGCCACCAACATCATCGCGGGCTTGGCCACGGGCATGATCTCTACGTTTGGACCCATCCTCCTCTTTGCTGCGGCGATTTACGCAGCCTACGAGTTTGCAGGGTTCTACGGTGTGGCTATTGCGGCCTGCTCCATGATGGCCACCACGGCCATGCAGCTCGCCATCGACGCCTTCGGTCCGATTGCCGACAACGCAGGCGGCATCGCGGAAATGAGCGAACTCCCTGAGGAAGTGCGCGAGCGCACGGACATCCTTGATTCCGTGGGCAACACCACAGCAGCCATCGGAAAGGGCTTTGCCATCGCATCTGCGGCATTGACTGCCCTTGCATTGTTTGCGGCCTATGTGGAATTTACGGGCATCGAGGGCATCAACATTTTCAAGGCCAACGTCCTCGCAGCCCTGTTCATCGGCGGCATGGTTCCAGTCGTGTTCTCAGCCCTGGCCATGAAAAGTGTGGGAAAGGCCGCCATGGAAATGGTGCAAGAAGTGCGCCGCCAGTTCCGAGAAATTCCCGGGATTTTGGAAGGCACAGGCAAGCCAGAATACGGCAAGTGTGTGGACATCTCCACGCAAGCTGCATTGAAAGAGATGATGCTACCAGGAGCCATGACCATCCTGTTCCCATTGATCATTGGCTTGGTGCCTTTGTTGTTGGGAGCAGAATCCTCTTGGGCAGCTGAGACCCTTGGCGGTTACATGGCAGGCGTGACTGTAAGCGGCGTGCTGTGGGCCATCTTCCAAAACAACGCCGGCGGTGCATGGGACAATGCCAAAAAGTCTTTCGAGGCCGGTGTGGAAATCAACGGCGAAATGACCTACAAGGGCTCTGACGCTCACAAGGCGGCCGTCACCGGAGATACTGTGGGCGATCCATTCAAGGACACCTCCGGTCCTTCCATGAACATTCTCATCAAGTTGACCTGCCTCGTCGGCTTGGTTATTGCGCCGATCCTTGGAGGAGAGCATGGCCACGACGCGACCAACGATGCTGAACGCACAGAAATTTCAATCACACACGAATCACAACAATCATGAGAGGTAGCCTCTTGGGCCTGGCCATTGCCGTGGCCTTCGCATCATCTTGCGGAACTCCCGACACACCTTCTGAATCCGCTCCCACGCGTTCGGACTCCACAGGTGGATTGAGGGATGGCAATTACATCGCCAACAAAGTTGAGCCCAACGTTACATGGGCAGCCGAGAAGTTGACCGGCGAAGGTCACAAAGGAAATTTGCACGTCGAAAACGCCAAGTTTATGGTCAAAGACGGACAAATCGCTGCGGGCTTGGTGACGTTTGACATGACCCAAATTTCAGTGACTGATTTGACCGGTGAATCCAAGGAAAACCTCGAGAATCACCTCAAATCAGGCGACTTCTTCAATGTAGAGGTGCACCCCAAAGCGGTCTTGACTGTCAATCGCACAGCCTCCATGGACGGCGACAACGCCACGTTGAACTGCACACTAAGCATGAATGGCAAGGCGGTCGATTACGACATTCCTGTGCTGATTTCTCGGACACCCGTTCCTGGTGCTGAACACATCGAAGGCATTTCTTTGGCTGGAAAAATCATGCTCGATCGCACCAAGCACGACATCAAGTACCAATCAGGGACGTTCTTCGACAACTTGGATTGGGCCATCAAAGACGATGTGGCCGTGGGCTTCCGAATCATGGGCACGCCAATGGATGCGTCGTCTGTGAAGGTTCCACAGAATTTCTGAGAGGTTCAACGGATTGTTTGTCCAACAAAAAAGCCCGCGCGATGCGGGCTTTTTTGTTGGAGGCATGCCAACACAAATGACACACCTCACATCACCTTGGCTGGTACACGTTGGCTGACGGGGAGATGAAGTCAATCCGCCACGTGGATGGAATCGACAGCCTCAATCCTCCGGATCCTCAACTGAACAAGTTGTTCAACTTGCCATCAATCGCAGTGATGATGTTGCCCAAGTCCTCTTTGCTTTCGTGGAAATTGTTGTTGTCGACATCAATGATGAGCAGCTCTCCCTTCGTGTATGTGCTAATCCACGCCTCGTAACGTTCATTCAGACGATTCAGGTAATCCAAGCGAATCGCTTCTTCATAGGCTCGACCGCGCTTTTGAATTTGAGCGACAAGGGTCGGGACCGAAGCTCTGAGATAGACCAACAAATCTGGGGGAGTCACGAACTCCTCCATCAATTCAAACAAGGACAAGTAGTTGGCAAAATCACGCGATGTCATCAGGCCCATGGCCTGAAGATTGGGTGCGAAAATGTGTGCATCCTCGTAGATGGTTCGGTCTTGGATGATGGGTTTGCCTTTCTCCTTCATCTCGATGAGTTGGGCAAATCTTGATTTCAGGAAATAAATCTGCAAGTTGAAAGACCACCGCTGCATGTCCTTGTAGAAGTCATTCAAATACGGATTGTCGTCCACCTGTTCAAAATGAGGCGTGTAGCGGTAATGCTTGGCCAAGAGCGTGGTCAACGTCGTCTTGCCGGAGCCAATGTTTCCTGCGATGGCAATGTGCATGTCGTGGGTCTTCTCCTGAAAATGAAGGACCAAAGTAGGTTGGAGAACGTCCTCTACCAAGGAACGTCAATACGTTGGGGAAAACTCTTTCTTGGCGACCTCCTTCAGGCCTTCGAGGAGTTCTGGATTTTTGGTTAACCGAGGCACCTTGTGCTGCCCCCCAAGGCGGTTGCGCTCACGCAACCAGCGATCGAAGGTCCCTGACGGAACCCACGAAAGGACGGGGGGCTGGAGTGCCATGTTCCCTGAACGTTTGGCGCGGTAGTCGCCATTTCGCGCCTGCAAAGCCAAATCGAGACGTTGAGCCCACGATTCTTCGGGTGGAACCATGCTTCCCTGCTTGAGCTCCACAACCCAGCTGTGACCGATGGGTTTGCCCAGATCATCCAAGCGTGGCCCTCCCATGTAATTGTAGACCTGGGCGCCGAGTTCCCGAGCGACTTGCGACATGGCCTCATCCGTTTGGCGCACCATCACCTCCTCTCCCACGAGATTCAAGAATGACGTCAAACGACCCGCAACCTTCACACGCAATGGAACCTTGGAGGAAATGGTGACCACATCACCCACCACATACCGCCAAAGCCCCACATTGGAGCTGATGACCAACGCGTAAGACACCCCCACTTCCGTCTCGCGAAATTCAAGGGTTTCAGGAAACTCCTTCCCCCACTCTTCCATGGGCATAAACTCATAGTAAATGCCGTGATCCATCAGCAACGCCATGTCATCCCGACCCAAATCATCTTGGTAGGCAAAAAACCCTTCGGACGCATTGTAAGTCTCGAGATAATGCATGGCACGCTGTCCAGGACGATCGGGAATCAAACGATCAAACGTCGCACGGTAAGGATCGAATCCCACACCGCCATGCATGTACAACCACAAATTGGGCCAAACCTCCCGCAAATGTTCCTTGCCCGATAGCTCCAACACCTTGTCCGCCACAATCGACATCCAACTTGGCACACCAGCCAAGATCCTGACATCTTGGGTCATGGTGGCTCGGGCCATCGCTTCCACCTTGTCCTCCCACTGAGGCATCAAGGCGATGGCGCGCTTCGGCGTTCGACGTGCCTCCACCCAAGGTGGAAGATGCCGCACAATGATGGCACTGAGATCACCTTTGATGGCCGTCCCACCCGCCGACACAAGGGCGCTCGACCCTCCAAGAATCAGGTGCTTTCCTTGATACAACTGGGCGTTGGGAACTTGGCTGCAATATTGCGCCAACAGATCCTTCCCTCCCTTGTAATGACCATGCAGCAAGCCCTCTCGCGTCACGGGCAACCACTTGAACTGGTCGCTGGTGGTTCCTGAGCTTTGGGCAAACCATTTCGTTTGGCCCGGCCAAACCACATCCCGCTCCCCCTCCATGGCCCTGTGAAACCAGGGTTTCAGCTCGTCATAAGTCACCACTGGCACCGCACGCACGAAATCCTTTCGACGGGAAATCAATTGCGGGGAATGGATGCCCATTTCCTGGCCGTATCGTGTTGTCGCCAGGGCGTGAATCAAGCCCAAAAATACCCCCCGTTGGGCGTCCGCTGGTCGTTCTTGGGCCCAACGAATTTGTGGCATGCGCGCCTTCATCACTTGATGAAAGAGTCGGTTGAGGGGCATGCACGAATGTAGTCAAAAAGAAGCGCCGTGGTCACACGATTGCCAAGGTTTGGCAACCTTGGTGGGGCCGGAAATGGCGCGGTTATTCCACGGTTTCTTCGTGAGGGGCGAAGATTCTTCCCACGGCTTCGAGAGCCAAGGCGATGTCCTCGTCGCCTGTATAGCGAGAGAACGAAAACCGCACGCTTGCACACGCCGGATCATGGTATCCCAAGGCTCTCAACACGTGAGACCCCAAGGTGGCGCCACTTGAGCAGGCACTGCCGCCTGAAGCGGCCACCCCCTCCAAATCAAACAGGAAAATGGCCAGTCCGCTGTTGGGATGCGGCGGGAATTTGACATTCAACACCGTATACAGTCGATCTTGCCTGTCGCTTTCTCCATTGAAAACCAGTCCCGGAAGACGCTGTTTCAACCCATCGGCAAGACGCACCTTCAGGCGACGAATGTGGCGCTCGTGATGCTCCATGTGCTCAAAGGCCAAATCCATGGCTTTGGCCAACCCCACAATGCCCGCAACATTCTCTGTTCCTCCACGCATGGTCCGTTCTTGCCCCCCGCCGACAATCAAACCCTCGATGCGGAGCGAGGGATTGATGTAGAGAAAACCAACACCCTTGGGGCCATGAAATTTGTGGGCTGAGCACGTGACAAAGTCAATGTCAAGCTGGGAAAGATCCAGGGGGTAATGCCCCATGGTTTGGACTGTATCACTGTGGAAGTATGCTCCATGCGCCCGACACATGGCACCAACCACGGCCAAATCAACCATCACGCCCACTTCGTTGTTGGCATGCATCAACGACACCAACGTCGGGGTTGAATCCGACGCCAACAGCTCCTCCAAATGCACCAAGTCCACGTCTCCCGATGGCAAGTGCTTGACATGAACCACACGGACAGAGGCCTGACTGCCCATGTGCTCGGAAGCCTTGATCACTGCGCTATGTTCTGCCGCAGAGGTGATGATTCTTCGCACTCCAAGGGATCGAACAGCCGCTTGGATGGCGTGATTGTCGGCCTCGGTCCCCCCTGAGGTAAAGCAAATGGCACGGGGCGAACAACCCACATGCTTGGCGATGGACCTGCGACTGGTTTCGACCAAGGCCTTGGCCTTTCGGCCCGGCCCGTGGGTGGAGGATGGATTCCCATGCACCGAACGATACACATCCAACATGGCGTCCGCCACTTCTGGAGCGACGGGGGTTGTGGCGGCATTGTCGAGGTAGGCGTACATATGCGGGGCAATATTAAGGCATCTCCAATGTCATCGAGAGGACATGGCAGGGGCTTCAGCCAAGGCCCGTTGAAGCGCCTCACGAAAACGGCCCACCAAGTCCTCAGCCTCTTGTGGCGAACGCGCTTCGCCGTACATGCGGATGATGGGTTCCGTGTTGCTTCTCCTCAAATGAACCCACCCTTCCTCCAGATCAAACTTGACCCCGTCCAACGTATTCACCTCGGCGTCAGGAAATTGGGCCACCAGTGAGTTCAGCGCTGCGTCTACATCCACGGGGGGAAGTTCCATTTTATCCTTCACCATGGCCAAATCGGGGTAGGTCGCCCGCAATTCACTGCAAGACAACCCTCGAGCCACGAGATGTGTCAAAAACAATCCAATGCCTACCAAGGCATCTCGACCTGCGTGGGATGTGGGGTAAATGATGCCGCCGTTGCCCTCTCCTCCAAGGATGGCACCCGTGGCACGGATTTGGGCGACAACATTGACTTCTCCCACGGCTGCTGCAGTGTAAGAGCATCCATGGCGCTCACTGACAATGCGAAGGGCCCGGGTGCTGCTCAAATTGCTCACCGTAGGACCTGGGGTGATGGACAACACGTGGTCTGCGACGGCGACGAGGGTGTATTCCTCTCCGAAAAAACTCCCGTCCTCGCAGACGAAACAGAGTCGGTCCACATCTGGATCTACACTGATGCCCAAATCACAGCCGTGGGCCACCACGGCTTCCGTCAAATCCGTCAAATGATGGGGAAGTGGCTCAGGATTGTGGGCAAAATCACCGTGTGGCTCGCAATGCACAGGAACAACCTCGACACCGAAGGCCTCGAGCAACATGGGCACGGCGAGACCTCCTGATGAATTTACAGCATCCACAGCCACCTTGAGCCCTGCGCTCCGAATGGCCTCTGCATTCACCAATTCGAGGTCCAGCACATGCTGCACATGCTTGGAAAGCCAACTGTCGTCATGCGACGTTACGCCGGTTTGGTCGATTGTGGCAAAGGCACAGGACTTGTCCGCCAAGGTCAAAACCTCCGATCCGGCAGCAGCCGACAAGAACTCACCTCGAGCATCCAACAACTTCAGGGCGTTCCATTGTTTGGGATTGTGGGACGCCGTGAGAATGATGCCTCCATCAGCGGCCAACCCAGGCACAGCCAACTCGACTGTAGGGGTCGTGCTCAATCCAAGGTCCACCACATCAATGCCCATGGCATTGAGGGTGCCGCACACAATGTCTCGGACCCATGGTCCAGAAATGCGCGCGTCCCTTCCGACCACAACGCGGGGCCTTCCTTGGGAAGACAATGCCTGGGATTGCACCCACTGCCCGTACCCACTGGCAAAACGCACAACATCGGCGGGGCTCAGGCCTTCCCCTGGTGCACCCCCTACAGTGCCCCTGATTCCTGAAATGGACGCAATCAACATGTGGCCAAGGTACGACGGTCCCACCCCGGCTTGGGCTGACGTCCACCCCAAAGGCGGTTGGAGATTTTTCCACCACCCCTGTTCAAAATCACGCATTTCATGCCCAATTTCTTCCGACATTTGCAATGTACATTGGGAGGGAATGCACGAAGAAGGTCGTCCACATCAAGAAGAGGAACAGTTCCTCGCACTCGCCAAGGCCTTCGAGGCCATGATGGAGGCGGGTGAGTCGCGGTTTTTCGACCACGATGACTTGGAGTTTTTGATTGAACATTACCTCGAACGAGGATCGCTTCGCCAAGCCCAGCAAGTGCACCACTTTGCCATTGGACTTTACCCCGAGAGTTTGACATTGCAACTTCGTGAGGCCCAAATCCTGGCCAGCAACGGAAAACATGTTCAAGCCATTCCCAGGCTGAAGAACTTGCTGTCTTTTGAACCTCAAAATGAAGAGATCCACTTGACGTTGGCAGGCATTTACAGCCAAATGCACGAACACAAGTTGGCACTTCAGCATTTCCGAGAAGTGATGAACTTCGCCGACGAAGACTTGCGAAGGGATTTGTACATCGACATCGCGCTGGAGCATGAGAACCTCGGTGAATGGAAGCAAGCCATTCGCATTTTGCTCGATGCGCTGAAGGAGGATCCTTCCAACGAGACGGCCTTGTATGAGCTCGCCTTTTGCTTCGACAAGGAAGGGCGCATCAAGGAAGCTGCTTCCTATTACATCCAATACCTCGACGACCATCCCTACAGCTTTGCGGCTTGGTACAACTTGGGGAATGCCTACCAACGGTTGGGCAAGTACAAGGAGGCGGTGGATGCCTACGACTTTGCCATTGCCATCGAGGATGGTTTTGCGCCGGCCTATCATCAAAAAGCCGAGGCCTTAACTGCCTTGGATCGGTTTGGAGATGCCCTGGAAGTTCACCGTGAGACATTGCTCTTGGATGCTCCTCAGCCGAGCACCTTCTGCTACATGGGAGAATGTCTCGAAAACCTTGGCAACCTGGACGAGGCGCGGCAGTACTACGAGCAATGTTTGGACTTGGACCCCCATTTTGTGGAGGCTCACATCGGCTTGGGCGTCCTTGCGGATTTGCAGGATCGACGCGACGAAGCCTTGGAGCACCTCGCCCAAGCCTTGTTGCTTGACCCCGACCACGAGGACACCTTGCTGATGATGGCGACCATCCTGAAAAAGATGGAACGCCACGAAGAGGCAGAAATTTGTTTGGTCCAACTCCTCGAGCGCAATCCTTCCATGATTGAAGCATGGGAAGAGCGCGTGGACAACCTCCAAGCCATGGAGGCCCATGAAGAAGCCCTTACAATGCTCGACAATGCTTTCGAGCACGTTCCACCCACCTCAAGCACCTTGGGGTACAAACAATTTGTCAGTCTGTTTGCCTTGCGAATGGATGGGGAAGCTTTGCGGCTTCTCGACACCCTGTTGCTTGCAGACTTTGACGGCATGGACCGTCTTCTTGAGACCTATCCAGGCCTCTTGGACGACCCCCGCGTAGCCAGCCGCTACGCGCGATTCAAACCCTGACACATGAACCATTCATTGACCCATTTGCCGGAGCGCACCACCAAGCCCCGTGAATCCGGCTTGACCATGGTAATGGACAAAGGCCTGAGCCTTCGTCAAGCTGAAGATTTTCTCGAAGTCTGCGCGGACAAAGTGGATTTGTTGAAACTCGGATTTGGCACCTCGGTGGTCACCCCCAACGTGCGAGAGAAGATCAAAATCTACCAAGACGCCGGCCTGATGGTCTACCCTGGAGGCACGTTGTTTGAAGCCTTCTTCGTCCGGAAACAGCTCGATGATTACTTGCGGTTTGTGGATGCTTTGGGCCTGGAATGTGTGGAAGTGAGCGATGGTTCCATGGTCATCGACGAGGATGACAAATGTGAAATGATTCACCGTTTGTCCAAGCGCTACAGGGTACTGAGCGAGGTGGGTTCCAAAGAGGCTGGCATTTTGATCAGCCCCAACAAATGGACCTCCATGATGCAAAAAGAACTGGATGCCGGTAGCTGGAAGGTGATTGCGGAGGCGAGAGAGAGCGGAAATGTGGGGATTTACCGACCCAACGGCACGGCTCACACGGCCTTGGTGAGGCGGATTTTGGCCAAAGTAAAGTTGGAAGACATCTTGTGGGAAGCCCCCCAGAAGCCCCAACAGGTGTGGTTCTTGAAACAGTTTGGAGCCAATGTGAACTTGGGAAACATCGGACCACACGACGTCATTCCACTCGAATGTCTGCGCCTTGGTTTACGCGGTGATACCTTTTTTGACCATTTGCCCGAAGCCATGGCCGAGGGCGTGCGTCAAATTCCCGACGAAGAGGCCTTGTCTGAAGATTGAGAGATTGCCATGAACGAAATCAATGTGGAAACACTGAAGCGTTGGAGGGATGAGCACATTCCTCACACGCTGGTGGACATTCGTGAGCCTTACGAACGTGAGGTGAGCCACATCGAAGGTGTGCACATTCCGATGGGTGAAATCATGCAGCGGATGAACGAACTCCCCACAGACCACCCCGTGGTTATTCATTGCAGGTCCGGGTCGCGTTCCGCCGCTGTCACGCATGCGCTGACGGCCCATGGCTTGGACAACGTTCACAACCTCCAAGGTGGAATCACCGCCTGGGCGGAGCACGTGGACCCCAACTTGGAGGTTGCATGAAGTGGCCATGGTCGGTGACCGTCAAGGGCTTTGCCATGGGCATGGCTGACTTGGTCCCCGGCGTCAGCGGAGGCACTGTGGCCTTCATCGCGGGTATCTACGATCCCTTGCTCGCTGCGCTTTCAGCCCTGTCCAAGGAGGGACTCTCGGCCCTCCTCCAAGGGGATGTCAAAAGGGCATGGAAGGCTGTCAACGGTCCGTTCTTGGTGGCGCTTGGGTCGGGGATTGGATTGGCGATTGTCACCTTGGCAAGTCCACTCCATTGGCTGTTGGAGCATGAACCCGTTCTCCTCCGGGCATTGTTTATGGGCCTTGTGGCTGCTTCAGTGCCCTTGGTGGGGAAGCACGTGGGGACATGGTCCCTGAACATGTGGGTGTGGGCTGCCATTGGTTGTGCTGTGGCTGGTTTTGTGACGTCTCTCCCTCCTTTGGTCCAAACCGACCATCCTGGATTCCTCATTCTCGCTGGAGCTCTTGCCATTTGCGCCATGCTTTTGCCCGGAATTTCGGGCAGTTTTTTGCTGTTGATTCTTGGGGCCTATGCGCCCGTTCTCCTGGCTGTCAAAACCTTGGATTTCATTCGCATTGGAGCGTTTGCCGTCGGGGCCTTGGCAGGGCTGCTTTCGTTCAGTCGGTTCTTGACGTGGCTGCTCACCGCCCATCGACATGCGACTTTGGCCACATTGACGGGCTTCTTGGTGGGGTCTTTGCAGGCCTTGTGGCCATGGAAAGAAGCGACAAGAGCCCTGTACACGCACAGCGATGGTCGCATTGAGTACGTGTGGAAAAACATTTCGCCTGCGTCAGACCCCATGGAGATCGGGTCTGTCTTGGGCTTGGCTGTGTTGGGCGCCACCCTCGTGTGGGGATTGGATCGGTGGGGAGGAACTCGACATCCAACCGAGGGCCATGCCTCATGACACTTCATGGAAGCGACAAACCCTGTTGGGTTTGGTCGGAACTCCTCTCGGACACTCGCAAAGCCCGGCCATGTTTCAAAGACGCTTCGCATCCTTGGGGCGGAACGATTTGGATTACCAGGCTTATGAATTCAAGAGCATCGATGAAGTGGCAACGTGGATGACATCCACCCCCACGTTGAAAGGCTTCAATGTGACCCTTCCTTTCAAACAATCCATCATGTCTTTTTTGGATGCGTTGTCTCCGGAGGCCAAAGAAGTTGGGGCGGTCAACACGGTGGTTCGACAGGGAGACTTGTGGGTTGGCTACAACACGGATGTTTGGGGGTTTCAACGCGCCATCCAGCCCTTTTTGGCCATGAGGCACGAGCGTGCCCTCGTTCTTGGAACTGGAGGGAGCGCAGCCGCTGTTCATCATGTATTGAAAGGATTGGGCATCGAGGCTGTCTCTGTCTCACGAGGCGTGCATGCCAAGGACATGGCCGATGGAGGATCACGACCCCTGGCATGGGGACGGCCTGTCCTCGGATACGATGAATTGTCTTCATGGACCTTCCAGCACCACCTGCTGTTGATTCAATGCACCCCTGTAGGAATGCACCCCAACGATCGGGAATGCCCAGCGATTCCGACCGAATTTTTGGGTCCAGACCACCTTGTGGTGGACTTGATTTACAACCCGCCACAGACCGAATTGCTTCGTCGTGCGCAAAACCAGGGGGCGCTGACTTTGAATGGCGCTGACATGCTGCGCCTGCAGGCAGACCGAGCTTGGGAAATTTGGTCTGCCGCAGGCGCATGAGTCCTGGGTATCGACGTTGGGTCAGCGCTTTGAATCGTACTTTCACACACCTGATTGTCCACCTCACGTTGACACCGCAAGGCCCAACCGTTTCATGGCATCGAGCCTCCCATGGGCTCGAATGCATGAACGTCTGACCACGACAACCGCAACACACAACGACCACAACCCACGACGACTGCATCCCAACACGACCACATCACTAGACGACCACAACCCACGACGACTGCATCCCAACACGAACCCAGCCCGATGCCATCCAACCTCCCGCCCACGGAACAACCAGGTCCCATCGACAATCTTCACTTGCTCTCTGTGAAGGCCTTGCTCCAAGCCATGCATCATGTGGATGAAGACGTGATGCCAGCAGTTGCACAGGCCATGCCTGCCTTGGCTGTGTTGGTTGAAGCCTTGGTTCCGAGAATGAAGGATGGAGGTCGATTGTTTTATGTGGGAGCAGGAACAAGCGGACGCCTTGGTGTCGTCGATGCCAGCGAATGCCCGCCCACGTTTGGAGTGAATCCAGGCAAAGTCGTTGGACTGATGGCGGGCGGCGATACAGCCATTCGACAAGCCGTTGAGGGAGCCGAGGATGATGCGCATCAAGGATGGAGGGATTTGGAGCGTGAATCCATTTCCCCTTTGGATACTGTGGTCGGCATTGCGGCCAGTGGTCGAACACCTTACGTCCTCGGTGCTCTCGCAGAAGCGCGCCAACGAAACATCCTCACAGGCTGCATTACGTGCAATCCTGACAGTCCCATCGTGCGGCGTTGCGACCATCCCGTGGTGGCCGTGACAGGTCCGGAGTTCGTCACGGGATCCACGCGTATGAAGGCTGGTACGGCAACCAAACTTCTGTTGAATCGCCTGACCACGGCCACGATGATTCGTTTGGGCCACGTTCAAGGAAACCGCATGGTGGACATGCAACTTACCAACCAAAAACTCGTGGAACGAGGGGCGCGCATGGTGGCTGAGGGCACAGGTTTGGGCTTGTCAGAGGCCCAGGCAGCCCTTCTCAAACATGGAAGCGTCCGAGCGGCCATCCAAGCATCCAAATCCTGACCTGTGCACGCCCTTGAACCCTATTATGCTTGGCGCAATCATTACATCGCCAGCGAAGACTCCCGAAGCCCCTTTTTTGGCAGGGTGTACAATGAACTGGCCTTTCATCTGAAGGTGTACGACCATTACATCCACCCGCAGTGGGACGAATTCGGAAGCCAAACGCTCTATGCCAAAATTCTTTGGGCAGATTATGACGAAGGACACGCCATCTTGGAGTTCATTGGCGAATGGAACGATTGCCTGTTCAATGACATCATGCTGTTGAAAAGGGAAGTCATTGACCCCATGATGGCTGAAGGCATTGCCAAATTCATTTTGATTGGTGAAAATGTTTTGAACTTCCACCACAGCGATGATGCCTATTACGAAGAGTGGTTTGATGAGGTGATGGATGCTGATGGGTGGATTGCCCTGCTCAACTTCAGGGAACACGTGGTGGCAGACATGCAGGCCATCGATTTGGACTCCTACTTCGTGTTGGGAGGGGAACTCGGTGATCTCGGATGGCGCACGTACACGCCTGAGCAACTGTGTCAACGCGTGGACGATTGTGTCGAAAACCGCTGGGGCTTGTTGGGCTAAACCCTTACTCCACCTCCCTGTTTTGCACAGATTGTTGGGCGAGCCACGCCCCCCAAGCCTCGCCATCAGAGGCAAAATGGAAATCCTTGGGCATCAAGGTTGCCACTGACCTCCAGCCGAGCCTTTGGTGCATCTTGGGCACGCGTTTGCCGAAGACGTCGTCCAAACAGCCCGTGTCGTCAAATTCCACAGGGCCGCACAACGTTGCCTCACAATGAATGGCGACCACCTGGTGTGTTGGGTCGAATGAGCTTATGTATCCGACATCGCTGACGTGCATCCATCCATCCACTTCCACAGCCTGGCCCAATTCCTCCAAGGCCTCTCTGCGAATGCAGGCCGACACACCCTCCCCCCATTCAAGGCCGCCTCCTGGAAACTTCATGACCCCACCCATGGGCAACCGCTCGTAAGACACCAGAACTTCTCGGTCTCTGAGATCCTCATTCCAGCGGGTCACGACCATGTAACCTCGGACGTTGAATCGGCCCGCGGGTTGGTCGGGGCGACGCGCTCTGAGCATCTCTCGCTTTCCCGGCGGGCCAGGAAGCCGCTCCACCAAAAAACCTGCGGCTTCCATGGCCCGCCTCACCCCTCCCTTCGCACAATAAGTCACCAGCAAGCCGCCAGGACGAAGCGCCCATCTCAGCCGATCAAAAATCCCAACCTCCCACAGCTCGGGCTGAGCATTGGGGGCAAAGGCATCAAAAAAAATCACATCCACACTTCGCTCATACAGGGGGGCCTGTTGAAGCTCAACTGTCCATCGCTCAAACGACATCCACTCATCCTGATGCCTCCCGAGGTCGTGAATGTTGGCAAGAACGTCCGCAGAAACACCCGTCAATTCAGCATGGCCCAAATCGCACACATCGTCGATGCTCAACGGATGTGGCTCCAAGGAAACCATGTGAACTTTTCGTTGCTTCAGGTGCGACAATCTCTGGACGCACAAGGCATTCAACCCCGTACCCAATCCGACTTCGAGCACCCGAACCTCGCCGACCCCATCCCCACGCCGATCCTGTTCATCCCACCAAGCCTCCAACCCCATGGCGCCAAACACGTGTCGCGTTTCTGACCATGCCCCATGGACGCTGTGGTAGAATACATCCAAGTCCTCCCTGTGAAGGGTGTGGCTGCCGTCCCGGGTGGTTCGAATGGAATGCTTGCTCATGAATCAATCGTGGGCAACCAAGTTAAAACCCCTCCATGGCCCCCAAACCGAAGAGCGCAAAATCCATCCGAATGGGATCCTCGGGGTCAATCATTCGCAACGAAGCTGTCAACTCCTCCACGGCCTTCCAATCGTTGGCCGTCCGCGTGAGAAGGCCCAATTTTCGGCCCACATTGGAGGTGTGAACATCCAATGGAATGCTCAAGACGGATGGCGAAATCCGCGACCAAAGGCCCAAATCCACCCCGCGGTGGGCGGGACGAACCATCCATCTCAAGAACATGTTCAACCGTTTGGCCGCAGAACCCAAAGCCGGGTTGGCCACATGCTTCTTGGTCCGCAAAGCCACCCCCTGACACGCCATGAATTCCCGGTGAAACCCCGCCACGGATTCTTTCAATTGCGAGCGATCCTCCCCTTGCATCCAATGCTTGACAAACACATCCTCGAGGCTGTCATGTCTCGTGTAAAGCGATGCCAGAGCCCGAACAAACCCCTCGGCATCCTCGGATTGAAAGGTCCTGTGGACAAAGCCACGAAATGCCTTCAAATCGGACTCGCTGTGATGCATCACAAACGCTCCAGGCTCGTGATCCATTCGCGCCATCAAATCTTCCAAACTCCTTACGATGGTGGAGCGCTGTCCCCATGCCAACGTTGCGGCAAAGAACGCTGACACCTCAATGTCCCGAAGCTGGTTGTAGCGATGCGGAATGGACAAGGGATCCAACGGAATGAAATCAGGCACCTCGTATTGCGCTGCCTTCTCCCACAAAAACTCCTTGAGGTCCTCACGTGACATGGGGCAAAAATCGGGCTAAATTCGCGACGTGTGGGGAAGGCCTGACATACTCTGGGGATTGTGGGCAATCGCCATTCCGATTGCCCTGCATCTGCTGCAATTGCGGCGGTACAAGCGAGTTGCTTTCTCCAACGTTGCCTTCCTCAAGGACGTCCAAAAAGAAACCCAAAGCAGGCACAGGCTTCGGAACTTGCTCATTTTGTTGAGCCGAATTTTGGCGTTTTCATGTTTGGTCATGGCCTTTGCGGATCCCATTCTCCGGGAGGATGGCTCGGAGGCACAGACGGCTCGCGCTGCAGTCTCTGTCTATGTTGACAACAGCCCTTCGATGATGGGAACTGGTGAAAACAGTTCTCTTCTTCAGGAGGCCAAACAGAAGGCCTCGTCTCTGGTCGAGGCGTTTGAAGAAACGGACAAGTTCCACGTTTTCACCAGCGATTTTGAAGGACAGGATCAGCGCTTTGTGACTCAACTTGAAGCCCTTGAACGAATCGCAGCCATCCAAGTCGGGAATCAAGCGCCATCCTTGGACGCTGTCATCCGACGGGCATCAGACCAGCTCGGTCGAAGAGGGGATGCGGCCGGGTGGTCCTTTTGGGTGAGCGACCTCCAACGGACAAGCCACCAAGTCTTGGATAGCCAACAACCCGACACCACGGTGGAGTGGCGCGTGGTCCCTGTCTTGCCCAATGCGGTACCCAATGTGTGGATTGATTCGGTCTGGTTTGATGCGCCCATTGCTTTGGCCAATGAACCGGCTGCGCTTCATGTTCGAATTGCCCATGATGCGTCCGAAGGCGTGGATGCGCTCCCGCTGACCCTGCAGATGGATGGTGTCACTGAGGCCATCGGGTCCTTTCACGTAGTTCCAGGCATGTCGACAGACACGGTGCTCAGATTCACCCATGGTACGCCAGGACCTCACGTGTTGGCTGTGTCACTTCGAGATGCTCCTGTCCAGTTTGACGATGTCCATTTCATGGGCTACAATGTCGAGGAGGCGGTGGAAGTGTTCCACTGGGTTGATGATCTCGACGCGACCACACCGGGCTTGCTCGACAGGGCCTTGGCCTCCGGCGCACCAGCCGTGAAGTCGACAACTGAGACTTCGCTTCCTTCTCCTCAGGAACTGTCCAGGTTTGATCTTGTCATTGCCGACGCCCTCACAGATCCAGCGCCAGGTTCATTGGCGTTGCTCCGGGATTTCAACAACGCAGGCGGCACCGTGCTCATCGTGCCGGACAGTGCGGGACGAGGGGTGATTGCTTTGGCTGAAGCGATGTCCCTTCCTTTGCCGCGCGGATGGATTCGAGAAAACGGTCAAGTCTCTCACGTTCAATGGAAACACCCCCTCTTCCAAGGGGTGTTTCGCCATGTACCCTCCAACATCGATTGGCCCGCTTACGACCGTCTCCTTGACAGACCACGAAGCCTTGACGAGGATGTCATTGCCATCGCTGCGAATGGCCTTCCCTACTGGAGCGTGCTGTCGAATGAAGCAGACCGAGGAGGAGACATTCATTGGTTGGCCACCCCCCTTGAAACGGGAAATTTGACGCGTCATGGGTTGTTCGTGCCTTTGATTCTGCGCGTAGCCCAATCCGCGCGCAACGTGCAAAGCCACAGCCTGACCCTTGGAAAAGACTTGGCCTTGGTCATTCCGGTTTCCTCTGACAATGACAACTCGCGGTCTGCAGACATTGCTTGGACCATTCAAGCCGTGAGCTCGGAGGATGCGGAGGCCTCGTCAAACGCCCCGCAGCGCATTGTTCCTGAAGTTCGAATCACACCCGAGGGTGTCAAACTCGGTTGGGGAGATGCCCTGTCGGTTCCTGGAGCATACCTCGTGCAACGTGACGATTCCACCCTGGCTTCCTTCGGCATGAACCTCGACCGTGTGGAGTCCAACCTGGAGGCTTGGGATGTTCAGACGTGGGAAGAGGCTGTCGACGGGGAAGGATGGTCCCACGTGGAGTTGTGGTTGCGACCCGCCGAAGGCCTCGGCGCCATGGTTGAACAGCACATTTCTGGCAAGCGACTGGCGTGGTACTTCTTTGCTGCCACGTTGATGGCCCTGGCATTCGAATCGATTCTTCTACGGCGATGGAACAAGCTCTTCTCTTAACGTCTGTCCACATTCTCGATCCACGGAGTCCGTGGCACAACCGCGTGACTGATGTGCTTCTCATGAATGGCTCCATCGCTGCCATGGGGGATGATGCTGCATCATCGCTGCCGGAGCAAGGTTCGCGCCTCGATGGTTCAGGCAGCGTCCTCTCCCCCGGCTGGGTAGACCTCCAAGTGCATTTCCGCGAACCCGGTGAAGAGACCAAAGAAGGGATGCTCCGCGGATTGCAGGCAGCAGCAGCTGGGGGCATGACAGCTGTAGGCATCCTGCCCTCCACCCATCCTTGTGTGGACCATGCAGGTGCCGTTACCGGCATCCTCGCCTCGGCCGAGCGTGCGCACCAAGCCGGAATTCCCACCCAAGCATTGCCGCTCGCACACGTGTCCGAGGGAGGGCGCGGACAGCAAATCTCAGAAATGCATGACATGCACGAGGCGGGAGCTGTGGGCTTTACCGACGATCGCGCGTTGGACCGGGTGGGCTTGTTGCAACGGGCTCTGACTTACAG
Organism: Bacteroidota bacterium; assembly: GCA_041163465.1. Taxonomy (GTDB): domain Bacteria; phylum Bacteroidota; class Bacteroidia; order Flavobacteriales_D; family Sanyastnellaceae; genus UBA11663. The sequence goes on along the minus strand of JBEARC010000017.1, from coordinate 19,500 downwards.
CCTCGTCCACGGAAAGGCTGTCATGGACGTGCCTCTGGACCATGACCTCAATGCAGGTGGCGTCATGCACGAAGGGGCTGTCAGCACGGCCATGGGATTGACTGGCTCGCCCACTGAGGCTGAAACGATTCGCATCGCAAGAGACCTCGACATCCTTCGCTATGCGGGAGGCCACCTCCATTTTTCGGTGGTAACGACTGCTGAAGGAGTCGAGCTGATTCGACAAGCCAAACACGAGGGCCTCCAAGTCACCTGCGCCACGACAGCCATGCACCTTGCTTACCATGACGAAGATCTGCTCGGATTTGTGGGAACCCTTCGCATGATGCCTCCTCTGCGCTCAGCCAAGGATCGCACCGCTCTTCGTCAAGGCATTCTCGATGGCACAATCGATGCCATCACAAGTGATCACCGTCCAGAGGACCTCGAACATCACGATGTCGAATTCATGCTGAGCCCAGATGGGGTTGCGAGCCTGCCCTCCGCCTTTGCGTTATCATGGAAAGGCATGCGGGAGATTTGCCCTGATGAGACTGAAGCACTCTTGGCCACCCTCCGTGCGTGGACCTCAGGTCCTTCTTCCATTCTTGGGTTGCATCCCCTTCCTTTGGATGTCGGAGCGCCGGCGAATCTCACGTGGTTTGACCCCCATGCAATCCACCAACCCCATGTGCATACGCGAGGAATGAACTTGCCTCCGCTCCCTGAAAACACCTTGGGCCAGGTTCTCGGAACCTTCAGAGACAGACGAACTTGGTTGGCCCCAAGGTGAGGCTATCACTGCGATTCAACAGCACCAACGTGCGCAGCACGTGCGCTTTCCTCGACCCACATTGCAACAATGTTCCAGGAGACCCTTCGGGGCTTCCCGGGCTCCCAGCGTGGAGGGGATTGCCAGCACCACTTGCCGTCAAGCTTCCCCCTGAGGCCCCATGTAGGGGAGCGGCGTACCAAGATCTGTGGCACCATGATCATCGATGGGGCCATGCTGGCTTTCAAACCGTTGAACATTTTCGGCCAATGCCGCAAGGAGCCTTTTGACATGATGGGGTGACATCACCACCCGTGAACGAACTTTGGCCTTAGGCATGCCAGGCATGACCTGAATGAAATCCATGACAAACTCTGCGGGGCTGTGCGTGATTACCGCCAAATTGGCGTAAACACCTGTGGCCACTTCTTCTGGGAGCTCGATGTTGAGCTTCCCCTTGGACTCTTGGTTGGACATGACCCGAAGGTACGTCAAGGATCCAAGGGCAAGGCCAAAACCTCTTCCAACCGTCGCACTGTCTTCCACGCCCGAGGCTCAACCGCTCCATGTGGATTGAAGTGAATCCCCCTCCATCCGACGTTTTGAGAGCCCTCAATGTCACTTTCCCAGCTGTCTCCCACCATGTAAATCTGACCAGGATTCTCCTCACCCGTCGCTTCCAACGCCTTCAAAAAAGCCTCGCGATGGGGCTTTTTGACGCCCAACGAATCGCTTGTCAACACACCCTGGAAATATGTACTCAGCCCACATCGCTCCACCTTCACATGCTGCACCTCCTCAAAACCGTTGGTCAGTAACCACATGTTGTGGCCTCGCTCTTGAAGCTCTGTCAAAAGCGCATGGGTTCCATCGATCAATCCTGTTTGATGTGGTGATGTACGAATGTAATGCTGGCCCAAACGCTCGGCCAGTTCTTGGCTCATAGGAGCACCCAATGACTCGGAAGCCATCAGAAATCTTCGGCCCCGAAGGATTTCTTTGGTCATCCTCCCTTCGCGGTACTCGGCCCAACATCGGTCGTTGGCCTCCTCATACGCTTCAATCCAATCCTCCACCCGATGGATGCCCTTCTCATGAAGGTCAAACACCTCAAATCCCTGCGTCAAGGCAAGGCGTGAATTGGTTTCAAAGTCCCACAGGGTGTGGTCCAAATCAAAAAACAGCAACGCCTTCATGCAGCCAGGGATTTGATCCACACAGAAATGAATGTCAAACATCCAGCCCACAAACCGAAGGCCAGCATCATGCGGGCCATGGCCCAAGGGACGTCCCGAAAATACTTCGCTGCAAGCATCGTCGCGACAGGGACTGAAATCAATCCCGAGACAGCCATCAACCCCACCAACCCGGCCTTGTTCTTCAACCTGACAAAACGCCTTCTGCTCGGTGTAAAGACCTTTTTGCCGCGCTCATCTCTCGGCCCCCTCATTCCCTCCCACCATGAAAAAAGCCACTTTCCAAAATTCCAAAACAACGCAACCCCTCCTGCGGCACCCAGGGTCGAGACGCTCCACACCTCATACCATGGCACGCCCGCAGCCACCATGGCCGTAGGAGTCACCAAAAACTTCACCACAGCAGCCATCATCCAACCGATGATTTCAAGCCATCCCATCTCTGTCATGCTCTAAAGTACATTTCACACGTCGCCTAAGTTCTTGGGCCATGTGAACATATGTTGACTTCCATCCCTTCCAGGCCTCATCCTCGCTCACCGTGGTGTTGTGCCAACAACTGACCCAATGCCCGCCTACCGCGGCCACAACATCCATCATCCTTGGCAACTCGACCTTGTCAAAACCGGAAGACATTCGAATGCATTCCATCAACCCCATGTCCATCACGGCCAAGGGGCGAATGGTCATCGACAGCACTTTGTCATGGATCCAATCGTACGCGGGAAACGGACGACTTACGCCCGCCCTGAACCCAACATCCCTCGACCAGCCAAGCGAGGCATCCTCGACAACCGAGTGCATGGACAGGGCCGCCCAACCCTTCGGCTCGGACCGAAGGTAATGGGCACGCACCCGTGAGCATTCAAGTCCAATGCTTGCCGCAACTTGGGCTTCCTCATCAAACACAGCTGGGTCACTCATGGCGCAATATCCTGGGTGCCAATGCACATGACATGCTCCTGCATGGGATACCAGCTGTTCAACCAACGCGGGAAGGAGTTCCCCTTTGGCTTCCAATCCAACATCATGTGGCCGTCTTCGGCGCGCGCACCAGACATACCACGTCAACGATTCCGCGACATGAAACTGCCGAATCCAATCAAAGGTGTCATAAGGATCACGCTTGAATCCCTTCAACACTTGACGACGTTGACGACACAGAGACCACCGACCAAACGCAAGATCTCGGCCTTGAAGCATGGTTGATTTCCACGCGCTTCGGCCTCGATGCTTGAATGCCACATCGACATCAAAGGTTGGATTCCATATCAATCCTGGTTGGGGTTCTCCCGTCTTTGGGGAGTGATCTTGAGCAACTGATTTGGACCAAAACTCCCACCAAGCCATGGCAAAACACTCGGCCCAGGGAAATCGATGTTGCATGCCACGAGGCATGATGGCCTCGCCGAATTGAGGCTGATGTCCTTGCAATGCAAGGGGAAGTGTGGCTGGCAAAGGTCGCCCGTGTTCATCTCGTGAGCATCCGATTTCACCCCAACAGGTCAAGGCATAGAACAAGGCCCCGAGCACATCGACCTGCCGACCCTCCGTCCCCACATCCACTGCGCATGGAAGGGCCAAACACATGGGACCAAAACGATCCGTATGCAACTGTTCACATTGCCATTCCACATGACAGGAAGACCCGGCTTGCATTCCATCCAACACGATGGAATGACAGGGCCAAGAGACCACAGTTTCTCCGCCCCAACAAAGCACAACCCTTGATTGCGAATGGGCCGAATCATGACCCGAGTCTCCCTCAACCCACTCAACCTCCACACCCAACCAACCCCTCCAAACCACATCCACAACATACCGCATGCGGGACGACGGATTGGGATGATGCAACGTCCACTTCTTCATCGGTCAATCACGTTCGTCTGAGCGCAGCGCGACAGAACACCTTTCCAATGCTTCAAGGACCTCCTCCGCAGCCGTCCCTTGGCCGTACAAATCATCCACTTCAAACCGACCCAAAGAAAGCATGCCGTCACCTGCCTTTGACAACATCGCGGGCTCGGGAACGAGGGTTGAGTGACCGCGCGTGATTTGGTCCCTCCATTCTGTGGTATCTCGAAGAACCAGGCAACGTGTACCGAGCGAATAGCACTCCTTCTGGACCCCACCGCTGTCTGTCAACACCAACGGTGCACCATGAATCGATCTCAACAAAGCCTGCGCTCCCATGGGCGATGTGGCATCAATGCCCCAACCTTTCAACGTTTCTTCCCACGATTCAGACCACAGGGTCAATGAATGTTTCGTCCTGGGATGAACTGGGAAATGGACCCTCCGTTGATGGGATTGGGCCCATTGGCCTGCGGCTTTCAGCCAAGACACCAACCTCGGTGGATGATCGACATTGGAAGGACGATGCATGGTCAACAACACCGAACCAACCCCTCGGTCTTCCTCGTGAAAATGTCGACTCAAATGAAGCGCATTGTCGTGCATGACATCGCCTGTTTGGATGACCACTGGTGCGGAAATCGAAGGCCTGTTGCCAGGGTTCCAACGATGTGTAATCCCTTCTCGCTGGAGGTGTTCGACAGATTCCGCTGTCGGACAAATCAACACGGAGGACAACCGATCCACCAAGACGCGGTTCACCTCCTCAGGCATGGCCCAATCTCCCGATCGAAGACCAGCCTCCACATGAACCAAGGGCACACCTTGGGCCGCGGCAGCCCATGCTCCCGCAAGGGTTGAATCGGTGTCGCCAAACACCAGGACCCAATCAGGTTGATGTTCAACAATGGCCCGTTGGATTCCATCCATCATGTCACCGAGGCGTTTCGCCCGACATGAAGGATCCGGATGCAATCGAATGTCAGGAGCAGGCAATGAAAACTCCGCAAAAAACTGTTCACTCAAGACCTCATCGTGATGTTGGCCCGTATGAACCCACGTCGTCTTCCACCCATTCCTTCCCACCATGGCACGATGAAGCGCCGCACCCTTCACAAACTGAGGGCGCGCTCCCACAATGACCATCACATGGGTCTCATTCATCATGTCAACCATCCTTGGTCTGCAAAGCTAACGTACTGACCACCCGCTATGATGATGTGGTCGAGCAAGGGCAAGTCCAAGCACTCACCCGCACTTGCAAGTTGACGTGTCAACCTTCGGTCTGCTTCGCTCGGGACGGCATTGCCTGAAGGATGGTTGTGCACCACGACCAGCGCAGCAGCACGCATGGCCAATGCACGACCAAAGATGATTTTCGGGTCCGCCACCGTGCCCGTCAACCCACCCTTGGAAATGCAGACCTCCGCCATGACTTGGTTGGACCGGCGGAGCATAACCGCCCAAAATTCTTCATGCTGAAGGTCCGACAACCGATCGACAAACCGACGGTGCACATCCTGGGAAGAGGTCACACGCAAGCCCACGCGCCCCAAGGCCATTTGTCGTCGCCGCCCCAACTCCAAGGCCGCCGCAATCATGCACGACTTGGCCGGACCTATGCCAGGAATCATGGCCAATCCCTCCGGGGGCCACGAAGCCAGGTTGTTCAAACATCCCTGTGCCATACCCATCATTTCCTTGGCCACCACCTCTGCCGCTTGGCCGGACCTCCCCGTACCGAGCAACAGCGCCAACAATTCCTCATCTTCAAGAGATTCCACCCCTTCACTGGCCACACGCTCTCGGGGACGAAGTGCAATTTTCATGGCACAAAAAAAAGGCCTTCCACAACGGGAAGGCCCTCAAGTTCATGCTCGTAGACTCTCAATCAAAGACCGGCAACGTGAAGTGCCAAGCTCGACTTCAAGTTCGCCGCTTTGTTCTTGTGAATCACATTGCGCTTGGCAAGCTTGTCCAGCATGCCACTCACGACAGGAAGCATCGTGGCCGCCTCCGTGGCGTCTTGGGTGGCGCGGAGCTTACGCACAGCGTTGCGCGCAGTCTTGTGCTGGTAGCGGTTGCGTTCGCGCTTCTTCTCGTCGGAACGGAGGCGCTTGAGGGCTGATTTGTGATGTGCCATTCTTGTTCTGCTTGCTAAAAACAGGGGTGCAAATATAGCGAGAAAAAAGAGGCGACCAAGGGTTTGGAAGGAAAATTCATGGATTCACCATTGGAGCAGCAAATCCACTTGGAGATAGCCTCCATACAACGAGTGTCTCACGGGTTCCGTGTACAGCAAATCTCGTGGCACAAAGGTCACCTCACCCACAAAATCCTCCAAGCTGTCGTCGTCATGGTCAAACAACGTGATGGTGACCTCTCGGTCCATTTCGATGCCCTGGAAACTCAACGATTCAAAATCAATGCGGGCACCGACGCCTTGGTCCGACACCACCGAGGACGTGTAGTATTCTTCGTTCCAAACAGAAACAACGGCATAGAAATCGGGAGCCCCTGATTCACCAAAAGGATCCTCGATGTAATTCTCGTCGTAGGCCACCACTTCGATTTGGTCGATCACCACGCGCTCCACATTCTGTCCGTCTCCACACGACGTGGTCCACAACATCGCCATCATCAACCAAAGGCTTGGAGCAGCAAGGCTTGGAGGAGTGCTCATGGTGACTACCAACTTTCTGAATTTCTCAAGTGTCAAGAAGGGCGCCGAGGCGCCCTTCCATCCTAACAATCTACTTGTACCCAATCGAACAGCCTATGCATTGGCATCAGCGTTCGTTTGATGCACGGATTCAAACATAGGTCAAGTCTCGTATAATCAAGAATCATTATATGGCGAATCGCAAAAAAACTTCCTCACAGCCATGTTTAATTTCGACCAACACCCGATGTATCTTTCGAAAATGAACCGAATGTGGTGGGTTGCATGCGCCGGTTTGGGCTCCCTAGGATTCAGCGGATTCGGCTGGGGACAGACGGCGCCGGTGTTTGTCAACATTGGAGAAGAAGCAGGACTTACGGGCGAAGGCCAGCACCACGCCGTGGCCATCGGGGATTACGACAACGATGGGGATGAGGACATCTACATCGGAAGCAAGTTCGCGGCCAACCTGCTCTACAGAAATGATGGAAACATGACCTTCACAGAGGTCGGTGCATCTGCAGGAGTGAATGACTTCGGTTCAACCAACGCTGCCATTTGGTTTGACTTTGACAACGATGGCGATCTGGATTTGGCGACGGGCAATGGATATTCAGGAAACCCCTCCATCCCCAATCGATTTTACGTCAATCAAGGAGACGGAACCTTTGTCAACATGGCCGAGGAATTTGGATTGGCGAGCGATTTGCAATGTCGCAGTCTCCATGCCGCGGATTACGACAACGACGGATTCACCGACCTCTACGTGGTCAACATCAATGCGGTCAACCACTTTTTCCGAAACCTAGGAGGTCTGGGATTTGAGAATGTATACAACGCCTCTGGAGCCTTGGACACCGGGGTGGGCATGGGGAGCGTGTTTTTTGATCATGACAACGATGGGGATCAAGATCTCTACTTGACACACGACGCCAACCAAACCAACAAATTGTTCCGCAACAATGGCAATGGAACCTTCACCAACATTGCCTATTTCGCAGGGCTGAATTACCAAGGAAACTGCATGGGCGTGGACGTGGCTGACATCAACCACGACGGTTGGTTGGACTTGTACATCACAGACCTCTACCCCAGCGCGATGTTTTTGAATGACGGTGATGGATCGTTCTCAGACATCAGCATTTCCTCAGGCACCAACGACTCAGGGATGACCTGGGGATGCGTCTTTTTCGATTACGACCACGACGGAGAATGGGATTTGTACATCGTCAATGATTACGCCTTCGCGCCGTTGCCCAACATCCTTTACCGAGGAAATGGTGACAACACATTCACGCCCGTGAGTGGCGGTGACGTAACCTTGGAACATCGCCATTCAGATTATGGATTGGCCATGGGTGACCTCGATGGCGACGGCGATTTGGACTTGGTGACTGCCACTCCCAAATCTGCCACCCAACCCGGAATCGGGTTGTTGAGGAACGATGCCGCGACAGGCCATTGGCTCCAAGTGAAGTTGCATGGAACCCTCAGCAACCGAGACGCCGTGGGAGCGCGTGCGACGCTGTATGCCGATGGGCAAGCACGCATGGATGAAGTCAACATTGGGCAGGGATATTCTGGAGCGAGTACCCTGGATTTGCATTGGGGTCTCGGCAACCTCACTTCGGTGGATTCCCTGGTGGTGAATTGGCCCTCAGGCCAAACCACGGTCCACTCCAACCTGGACATCAACGCCCGACACCACATCTGGGAACCGCATGGGTGCCCGGCCGATTTTGACTACGACTTCACCCATGGCACCTCGGATCTGTTGCAGCTCCTGAGCGCCTTCGGAGGGTTCGCCACAGAGGAAGACCTCGACGGAGACGGTGTCTGCGCCACGGGAGACTTGCTGGTCTTTCTCACGCTCTTTGGTTCGGTTTGTCCTTGAGGCCAAACCGCGGGCAAAACCTAGGCTAACCGCGGGCCAACCGCGGGCCAACCTTGCTCAAGCCTGGGCCGAACCACCGCCCAACCCTCATTCGCACACTGCCCCAAACGCCCCGAGCAGCTGAAGAATGTCAGCCACAGCCACGGTGCCATCGCCATTCAAGTCCTCCACGCAGAGACCTGGTTCTGTCCCTGAAGCGATGCATGTTCCGGACACCGCATCCCACATCGTACCCAATCCGCAGCAATCGCCCGCTGTGCAATCCACCGGACCCGCGGGTGTGCAGGGGTTGCATGCCGCGAAGCAATGAAGATCGAGTGTTTGGTCTTCGGCGGGAACCAAGAATGAACGGTTGAAGCCACCCAAGCCGTTGGAGACGCCACACGCAGCAGGAACACCTTCATCGGTGCCCCACGCATCCCCATTGAGGAATTTGTATTCTACCGAGCTGCCAACTTGAGCCACGACCGTGGTGCGATACACGCCATCCTCTCCGAGTTCCAAAGGTGTGGCGTCGGCCACCCAACCTTGGAATGATCCAGCCACGTGGACCCCTGCCGCCGAAGGGGTGAGGTCGCCCAATTCAAGCTGCAGGACGGTTTCATACTGGCACGACCCATTGTCAGCTTCTGCCAAAGGATCGTAGTTCACCGCGGCTGGATCCGTGCATCCAACCTCAGCCAAAATCGGGATGGACCCATCCGTGTCCGGGGTTGGCAAAGGCGTATCCAAATAGAGATGCCATTCGCCAGGCTGCAAGGTTTGGGCTTGACCAAGATTGTTCACCGACAAGGGCAAACCGGTGAAATGATCATACCACGTCCCCGTGTACGGGAATCCCGGCACCATGTTGATTGGATTCACGTCAAAGTTGCCCACGAGCACGGCATTTTGATCCGGCCCATAGAGGTGAATGCGCTTGCCCATCCCGGAACCATCCACGCTGTAGTCAAACGTCCCAAACACGGGCTGATTTTTCTTCAAGTCCACCAAGGCAGCGATGGTCTTGGCCAAGGAAAGTCGGTGCTCATTGTCCAGGTCGAGCCATGGGGCTGGCTTCTCCCCCAACTTGCACTCTTCAGCGAAGGTTCCATTCAGACAATCGAAAATGCTGGTGTCGTAGCCCAATTCGCCCCATTGCCATATCATCTTGGGACCAGGGAGAGCCAGCAGAAAGGCGTGCGTCATGGCCAACCGATCCATGGCTGTGGCCTCGACCTGGACGTTGTAGCTGCCTGAAGAATTCCCATACGAGGCCATCTCAAAGCCCATCCGCTCTTCGTCGTGACTTTCGGCATACGCCACCAAATTGGGCCAGGCATACCCCCGATTTTGCCACGAAGCGTAGTTGATGTCTCCGTAATACCCCATGGCGGATTGAGAGAATGCGTAGGTCATTTTTCCCCAAATCATGAAACCGCCGTTGGCCAACGCCGTCTCCTCATCGTTGTTGCCGAGGTGCTCCAAAATCATGTAGGTGCCCGGGTGATTGCTCCACAAGTCATTGGCGTAATCAAACAGAATGTCCACCCTGCTTTGATCGTATTGGTTCCAGGCGTCTACGTTGGATCCGGTGAAGTTTTGGGTGAGCCCCTTGCTCAGATCCACACGGTAGCCATCGATGTGGTACTCGTCAATCCAAAAATTGAACACCCGCTTCCAAAACTCCCTCGTCCATGGGTCTCCGTGGTCAAAATCGTACCCAGGACTGTAGGGATGCATGGCCACCTCGTTGAACCAAGGGTTGTTGCTGGCCACCGTCCCATCGGCGTCTTGGTACAGACGAACCATCGGATCGGTGCCAAAACTGTGGTTGGGAACGATGTCGAGAATGACCGCAATTCCCCGTTCGTGGCATTTGTTGACGAGTTCCTTGAGTTTGGCCTTGGGGCCGTAAAACTTGTCGACTGCAAACCGAAAGTTGGGATTGTACCCCCAGCTGAGGTTGCCCTCAAATTCACTCACTGGCATCAACTCAATGGCATTGAATCCCATGAATTCGAGGTAGTCCAAACGATTGATGACATCCTGGAAGGTTTGGGCTTCGTCAAAATCGCGGACAAGCGTCTCATAGATGACCAACCGGTCTTGAGAAGGCTTTTGGAAACCGCCGTCTGTCCACAAGAAATACGGGCTGTCCGTGCGAAAGGCGGTCGTGTGCCAATTGGCTTGGGCCGAAGGAAACGCAGGCATCCCGGGGAAATGACTTTGCGGAATGTACACGTCGTCCCATGGGTCGAGCACGAGCTCCGCGTACGGATCCCCGATCTCCAATTCATTTTCCACCAAGAATTGGTAGCGATACCACGTCCCGGGGGTGAGGTTGCTTACTTGCAACCAATGACGCGTTCCATCCACGCTCTTGCGCATCAACGAGGCATCCGTGGTCGCCCAGGCATTGAAATCGCCACGAAGATGAACGTGGGTTTTTCCCGGGGCGCGAAGTTGAACAATGACCGTGCTTGTGTTTAGTACGTTGACGCCATCGACCGTTCCCGCGGGGGGATCGAGGACGATGGGTGTTTGGGCAAACAGCCCTTCGCTTGGGGACAACATCATGCCAAGGATGACGCTGAGCATGGCGCAATGGAACCAACCATGGGCTTTTCCGTGAAGGGTGGGCAGGTCTCGATGCATCGGGTGTGGCAATTGGAGGTTCACTTAGTGTGTATTTCACACCAAGGTACGACACGGGAGGGCAGTTCACCAAACCAAGCGTCAGAACTTCGCCTCGCCGAGATGCAACATCGGCAGGTCTCGAAACCCCACACGACATCCCGTCCCCGTTCATCCAAGGCCAGTGCCTACACAGGCTTCATGCCCTTCACAACGAATTCATCGACAAACAACCACGTGGGCTCGGATGCGGCATCATGCCACGTGGGGCAAGGACCTGGATTGACGAGGTGCATCCGCACGTACCTCGCACGGAGGCCTCCGAGATCCATGCCTACCGGAACCACAGTTTGGCGCCCGTCGCGTTCCAAGGCCAGCCCCCAAGGTGCTTGACTCGGCAAATCCACGAATCGAATCCCGTCGGTTGACACCGACCACATTACGTGAGATGGCATGAAAATCCACGCATCCTGATACAGGTACAACTGGGTCTCCACCCTCGAAAGGGCGTGAACTTCACCGAGATCCACTGTGCACGACATGTCCGACCCCTGCACGGCCTGCCATGCTCCGTCTCGAAAATCCATGGAGCCGCGCCGACCATCGGCCAACGCTTGGGGACCGCCTCCGGTGTAATGGGGGCTTGGTGTGTACGACAATTCCAGGGGCTGGTGGGCCGCCACATGTCCCGCCACTGGAAAGCGCTCCGTCACCCCGGTGGCCCTTCCACGCATGCTGACGTCGACCCGAACCTCTCCCAACCCCGACACCAACAAGGAGCCACCGACCCGGCCTTCGGCGACCGGCTCCGATTCATCGTCAGGTACAAACGTCACGTCTCCTCCCACGTGACGCAGCGCCGGTTCGACCACGACCTCGACCGTCCCTTGCACATGCGGCTGAACACTCAACGCCACCGGAACGCCCTCCAGCCCTGGTTCCAATCCCATGTGAGCCCAACGTTGGGCCAACCCATCCAATCGCGTCAAAAACCGATCATAAGCACCCTCCTTCAAGGTCACCGCTGTCCCCGACCACAACACCTCCGCCAATCCTGTGGCCCTCGGAAAGACCTTGCCCATGACCTGGTCCTGGGGTGCTCGCTCGGTCCACATGTTGCATTCTCCTCCAAGCACGCGACCCAATTGACCTTGGGCCTCTTCTGGAATGGGGTTAAAACCATACACTTTCTCGAGATCGATGGAGCGAAGGGGATAATCCAAATAACAATGACTCGTCGGGGACACCACCACGTCCGTGCCCAAATGCGTGGCCTCAACGGCACCCTGCATGCCACGCCAACTTTGAACCATGGCGCCCTCGGGCAATCCCCCCTCGAGAATTTCATCCCACCCCATGATTCGGCGCCCCTTGGAAGAGAGGTGAGCCCCCATCTGGTTGATGAAATAGGTTTGAAGTTGAGATTCGTCGGTGAATCCGAGGTCTGCCATGCGGGATTGGCACCGTTCGCAATCCTCCCAGCGAACCCGAGGAACCTCGTCACCTCCGATGTGAATCACCTCCGATGGGAAGAGTGTGCACACCTCATCCAGCACCGCGCGCATGAATGACAAGGTCGTGTCCTGACCCGCGCAATACACGTCCTTGAACACCCCCCAATTGTTGGGCACATCCATGGTCTCTCCCGTACATCCAAGCCACGGATAGGCGGCAAGTGCGGCACGACAATGTCCTGGCATCTCAATTTCGGGGATAATCTGCACGTGCCGATCGGCAGCATATCTCACAATCTCTTGGATCTCCTGCTTGGTGTAAAATCCGCCCGTCACAGTTCCGTCCTCCTCGGTTCGAAATCCACCAATTTCTGTCAACTTGGGATAGGCCGGGATGGGAATTCGCCACCCTTGATCTTCCGTCAAATGCCAATGCAAGACATTCATTTTTTGGAGGGACAAGGCATCGATGACTTGTTTGACAAACGAAGGCTCCATCATGTGTCGGCAACAGTCCAAAAGCAGGCCACGGTGCTTCAATTCCGCCCAGTCCTCAATGAACACCTCTGGAAGGACAAAACCCGCGGGACATCCCGACTCACACAAAGGGGGTAGCATCTGCCTGAGCGTCGTCCACCCGCGAAAACCACCCTCTGCATCGCGAGACTCAATGATCACCCTGTCCTTGCCTACTGTCAAGCGATATCCTTCCTCTCCGAGATCCTCATCTACAGCCCTCCACATCCAAACACCGGGCTGGTCCTGCGATGAATTCCCCGACTCTCCTGACTTTGTCGGGAGCACTTCCCACGTCATCCCCGCCTGGGTCAACCATTGGGTGACACCATCCATGGGCCACCCCTCGGGCCATGACAGCCGCAACTTCCCGTCAGACCGAAACCCTGTCGCTTCCTTGCTGCCCATCTCCACGCGAACAGGAAGCGGCACCAAACCCTCTGTGCTACCCCTTGGCAACTGATGTACTGGCCCATGGCCACATCCGCACAAGGCCAAAGCAAGTGCAAGGGAAAGCACAAACGCTCGAGCAGTCCCAATCCCTGCGAATTTCATCAAAAGCCTGGGGCGGTCGATCAGACGGTTCATCATGCCATTGGATTCTTTCAAGTTGTCATTCATGGGGCCGCGCCATGTGTTGGGCCGCCTCGACCAAGGCCACCACCTTGTCAAGATCAACGGGGTGGACCCTTCCATCAAACAAGGCGTGCTGCCAGGGCAAGGAGGTACTTCGGCAAGACGCATGGACACCTTCCACGCCGGCCGCGCGCAAGGCCGGAACATCGTGCGGCCTGACGCCCCCACCTGCCACGACTTCGATTCCCATGGACATCCACGACCGGAGCTGGTCCAAACCTTCCACCGCCCTTGCACATCGACCACTGGTAAGCAACGTGGTCACGCCCGCGTTCAAGAGGGCTTCGACATCCTCTTCAGGGGAATTGCTGACATCGATGGCCCGATGCCACACCAGGGCTGCCGCCCCCACTTCATCGCACATCCTGTGAAGATAGTCCCTGTCCAATCGATGCTCAGCATTCAAACCACCCACGACAACCCGGTCTGCGCCGGCATCCATCATGAGTTTGGCCTCTTCGACAGACCACGTCTGCTCGGAAGCCGACCACCCAAAATGACCTTCCCGGGGACGAATCAATGCCCTCACTTCCATGCCCATGGACACCGCCGATTCCACCACGACCACATTGGGCGTGATGCCACCGACCTGCCACACCGAACACAGTTCCACCCGATCTGCACCGCCTTCCATGGCCAAAGCGACGTCCACCAAGGTGCTGGCACATACCTCCACGCTCAGCATGACCCCCTGCCTTGAAGCGTCCCACCTGTGGTCACGGATGTTCCAGATATCAAGCTGTATTTCATGGTTGAATTGTTGTTGGGTTCCTCAAGCCCATCCTGTTTGAAAAGCTTTCCAATCGCTGGGATGGGTCAAATCCACAAATGCCCCTTCCATGGGAATGCATGGGAAGGTAGCCTCCGTGGAAGCAAGCATCAAAGCCGTGGGAATTTCGCGCTCATGTCGCACGGGATGCATCGGGGTGTTCAGGCATGCATGGAGCAAGTGATCCCTTTCCCAGCGAAACACATTCATGCTCACCCACACCTTTCCCTGGCCATCCTTGACACGCTCCACCTCCTGGGCATTTGGTTTTTCCATCATGGCCACCAATCCCGCATCCTTCGACCACTCGACCACAGCAAAGGCCATCACACGCTCCTTGGGCAAGCCCAAGGAGTCACGGTCAAACACCACCATTCCCCGCCCCTCCCGGGCCAGGGCCCTGAAGGCCCCTGCCGGCGGCTTGTTGTCGCCATTGCACACCGAAACATGAATCCCCGACCATTCAGGATGTGCCGCCAAGGCCACGGCAACCGCCGCCGCCGTCCCCTCTGGTTTGGTTCGTCCCCCCGGGGTTCCTTGCCTTGCGACATCCAAGACCAAACCCCGAGGTGTCCAACGGCGGAGTTCAGCCTCCGAGGTATCGTCTTCAGCAGAGAGAACCACGCATACGGAATCCACACCCTCGGCTTGGGCCTGTTCAAGAATCAGGGCGAGAAAAGGTTTGCCTTGATCGTTCACGGGCAGCATGGCCTTGGGCACTTGTCGGAGCAAGGAGGTTGCCTCTTCACCCAAACCTGCCAGGTCCAGCGAGGATTCATCCCTCATGCGAGAAGACCGACCTGCAGCCAAGACCACCAAAGGATGGTTGGGTTGTTTCCATGGGCGGCAAACCGCACCATCCGAAGGAGCAACGGTCCAGGACGCGTTCGCCCCTGCGTCTCGCAATGCGCTGTGAACATTGTCCGCACGAGACCGCGGACACCACACCAACGCACATCCTCCCCCACCAGATCCCACCACCTTCCAGCCCCAGGCGCCGGCTGCCATGGCAGCATGCCCCAACCTCTCGAGCGTGGGCGTGCTCAAACCCAAGGCATCTCGCAACACGTGATGATGACTGCCCATGAGTTGGGCCACATGTTCACCACCCTTCCTTCCCCACGATGCCGCAGCTTCCTCCTCCAATGTCACATTCCGCCAAGTCGCCCGCCAAAGGGCCAATTCCTCGTCGGTCCATGATTCCCTGCCGGCCACATCCTCCAGAGGACGCCAACCACCTCCTGCACGATCGAGAAGTTCCAAACGAGACAACTTGCATCGCCGAAGATGCCCAAAGGTGTTCTTGGGCTCTCCCGAGTCCACCAGCACCCAAGCCCCCTGATGCCCCGCTTCAAGGGATTCCACACGCCACCCTGGATGAATCCGAAGCACCCCTCCACACGCAATGGCCACGTGATCCATGAATCCACCTGGCGCTCCAAATCTCCCCACTTCGACCTCGTGCGCATGACGCGCGAGCTCCATCGGAGCCAGGGTTTGGCCCGAGGCGTGCGCCAAGGCTTGAACCCATGCCACAACCATCGCTGTGGAACTGCTGCACCCGGATTGCAAGGGAATGTCGACATGGCAGAGCACGTCACCACCCGAGGTGACCTTCCAGCCTTGGGCATGGGCATGGGCCAAACCCGAATGCAAAAAATCCCGCACGTTCCATTCCCCGTCGTGAGGCGCTGACCACGGTTCATCAGAACGCCACGCGAACTTGAGGTCTGGGGTTTCAACCTGCCACATCGCGTCCATGCGAGGCGACACAACCATGCGGCACCGAAGCGGAATGGCCGCGGCCATGACAGGCAAACCCAAATAATCCTGATGTTCGCCCAACAGACAAACCCTCCCGGGCGCCTCAGATACGAATGGTTCAAACCACCCCATGCCTTTGAAGCCCTTGACGATGCAATGCAAACACCCCTCCAGCAGCGAGCAGTGCAAGGGTCGCAAGCCCCAACGCCCATGTCACATCACCATACAACCAAGATCCTGTAGCCATGAGGGCTGCATACACGGACACACATCCCAAAAATGCTTGCAACAAGCCACGCGATACGGAGGGGCCGCCTGGTGATTTCGCGTTGGGGATGCCACGCCAGCCAAGACCTGAAACGCCCGTTTGGGCTACAAACGAGGCCAACACTTCGTCCGACTCAGGAACAAAAATCCAGGCACTCGCCAACCACCCCCCCGTGGTCAGGGCCGTTCCCCACAACAACTTTTCCCACGACTCCAACACGGGAACCAGGGCCAAGGGTTCAGCGGCCAACGCATCGTGAATCCATGTGAAATACATGGCGACCACAAGCGAAATGACCATCGCAGAAATTTCGGTGGCCGCAGAAATTCGCCACCAAAACCACCGAAGCAAAAACAACCCGCCTGTTCCGGCACCCAAAAGAAGCAACAAATTGAACGCCTGACTTGCGTCTGTGAGGGACAACCCAAGTCCGGCACCCAACACCAAGGAGACTCCCGTGGCAAGTTGTCCTGCCAAGACACGTTGGCGCTCTGTGGCTTCGGGGCGAATGAATCGGCCGTAGAAATCATGCACCAAATAACTCGCCCCCAAATTCAATTGGGTGCTCATCGTGCTCATGAATGCGGCAAGCAGCGAGGCTGCCACAAGCCCGAGCAATCCCGAAGGGAGCAAGGACAACATGGCCGGATACGCCAAGTCATGACCCACCTTGTCTTCCGCCACATGAGGAAACGCTTCGTGCAAGGAGGCCAAGTCTGGAAACACAATGAGCGAGGCCAAGGCCACCAAAATCCAAGGCCATGGCCTCAACGCATAATGCGCCACGTTGAAAAGCAACGTCGCCCCCACCGCATGGCCTTCGTCCTTGGCAGAAAACATCCGTTGGGCAATGTATCCTCCTCCTCCAGGTTCCGCTCCTGGGTAATAGCTCGACCACCATTGGACCGCCAAGGGAATAAGCAGCATCGGGATCCAAGCATCAGGGTTGGTCAAATCGGGAACCAAATCCAACCGAGGGACCACGGAAGGGTGACTCAACAATCCCTTCAATCCCCCAATTTCAGGCAAATCCACAATCCACCACGCAGCCCACACTGAGCCAACCATGGCGAGGATGAACTGCACAAAATCCGTCAAAATCACGGCCCTTAAGCCCCCGAGAACACTGTAGACAAGGGTGATGCTGCACGTCACCAGCAACGTCAGCCATCCTGGCCAACCCAACAAGATGCTGCCAAGTTTGATGGCGGCCAAGCTCACCGTGGCCATCACGAGAACGTTGAACACCAATCCGAGATACAACGCGCGAAAGCCGCGCAAAAAAGCGGCTGATTTGCCCCCATACCGCAACTCGTAAAAGCTGATATCCGTGAGCACGCCAGAACGACGCCAAAGCCTTGCGTACACGAACACAGTCACCATACCTGTCAACAAAAAAGCCCACCAGGCCCAGTTTCCCGCCACCCCTTGCTGCCTCACCAGGTCCGTCACCAAGTTGGGGGTATCTGTGCTGAATGTGGTCGCAACCATGCTGATGCCAAGGAGCCACCAAGGCATGTTTCGACCCGCGAGAAAATATCCCGCGGCATCTGATTTGGCCTGTCGGCTGGCCCAAAGTCCCACGCCCAAGGCCAAGACGAAATACGCCCCGATCAGGGTCCAATCCAAAGTTGTCAATTGCATCAAAACAAGAATACAACCTGTCAGGTGGGAGGAACAATTCAGAAGCAGTGAGTTCCAAACAATCCCAAGATCATCAGGATGTCTGAAACGGTCACCGCCCCATCTGCGTTGGCGTCCACAACACAATCCTGTTGACATCCAAACTCGGCCAACATCACCAGGAGGTCTGCAACAGTCACCCAGCCGTCGACGGTGACATCCCCCGGGCATCCGACGGGTGGCGCGTCGACATCGTAGTTGTTGGCAACGGGTGGATACGAGGGACAGACCTGTTGGCTTGTGAATGACATCAACGCTGACAAGTTCCAATCGTAATACCATGGATCATCCATATGGGGAACGTGACCCGCACCTTCAAACACCGTCAAGGAATTGACAACACCTTCCGCACTTGCCTGGAGATGCACCGGCCAACTGCCGTCCACTTCGATGACATCAAAACCCAACAATTGAACCATTCCAGTGCCAAAGGGAACCGTTGTGTCTGCGGTGCCATGGGTGCTTACCACAGGAGCGTCTCCAGCTTCTAACCAGGTGGCGCTTCCCAAAGCCCCTGAAATGTTCATCACAGAGAGAACTGCGGAACTGTATCCCGGATTTCCACTCAAGCCTTCAATGCCTCCACCCAAACCAGGCTGGTTCAAATCAATGCCATCAGGCACCTCCCCGAGATTGTCCACATAGGCCGTATGCAGTGCGATGAAGCCGCCTGCGGACGATCCACCCAGGACAATCCGGTCGGGATCAATGCCCCAAGGGTTGCCCTCTTCAGTGTGGGACCTTCGAAAAAACCTCACCGCTGCCTTCGCGTCGTGGACACCGCGAAAGACGGCCTCTTGCAGAGACGTGGACAAATCAAAGAAATCGTCCACGCCAAGCCTGTAGCTGATGCTTGCCGCGACGTAACCCATGCGGGCCAAATCCTCACACAATGGCACAACGTCCGTGCCGTCGTTGCTTCCCGCAAGGAAAAACCCGCCGTGCGCCAAAATCACCACCGGACGATCGGAGACATCATCCTCCGCAGGTCGATACACGTCCATGTCCAATTCCTCCATTGCACCAGAGGCGCCCACGTTTGCGCCGTAAATCACGCCGTATTCCACTTGGATTTGATCGAACACACGGTAGCGGTAGCGCACCCCGTCGCATTGTCCCCATGCCGTGCCAAAGGAGAGCACGAACGCCGCGGCAACTGCCATCCTTTCACACCGTCGACACCAATCACGCATTTCCTCCTGTTCGGCTCGGACCCGTGCCGATCCGACTTGACCGAAGCGGTGCATAAACGCCGCGAAATCTGCGTTCATCAGCGGAGGAATGAGACCAAACGTGTCGTGGTGACCTGGCGTGTCGTTGGCCCACATTTGCGACAATCCCTGATCCATGTGATGAAAATACACCACACGGACCAGGGATTGAACCTCCTGGGAATCGAAGGTTTTTCAGTGCACCGCCAAACGGCTTGTGGTCACG
>JBEARC010000016.1:0-6839 GCA_041163465.1 Bacteroidota bacterium | reverse complement strand
TCCTTTCTCCCACCCGTTTCAATCGCCCGCGCATTGATGGATCCTGACAGCCACGGCATCTCCATGGTGCATCCCTTGTGAGGGGCGTCAATGCGCACGTAAGTCTCTCCTATGCGTCGGTTCACCCAACGCATCAGGGCCTCCTGCCTCAGGTCTGCTTCGACCTGTTGTTGGAACATGGCGTAGTCGTCCTGGGGGTTGGCGCGGTGGGCGGGATGGCGCCGATCGAGTCGCAACATCGCCCAATAGGCCTGCTGGTCCTCGTCGTACAGTTGCACCGGCGCGGACACCTCGCCTTCGCGGAGGTCCTGCAACAGAAAGTACATGGTGGGGTCGAGCTCGTCCACCCCAAAGCGGTTGCCTCCGTCGCGCGGGTTGACAACCTGGCCCTTTTGGTTGCGGGTGGCCTCACGGGTGCTGTACGCCAGCACTGCTTGTTCAAACGTCTTCTCCCCCTTGGCCAATTCCAACGACACTGAATCGCTCTTGGCTTGCATGGCGACAAGGGCTGAGGGGTCGAAGGTGGGCTTCATGAGAACGTGACACGCACTGAACTGCTGGCCGCGTCGGTCCGTGACACGCAGGAAGTGGTAGCCAAAATCCGACTCAAACACAGGCGAGTAATCTCCGATGTCCGTGCCATACACAGCCCCTTCAAACTCAGGGACAAACTGCCCTCTGGCAATGTTGTTGTAGCACCCGCCTTTGTACTTCGACCCCGGGTCTTCGCTGTATCGGGTTGCCGCCAGGGTCATGCTCATTTTCCCCGTCACCACAAGGGTTCGGATGGAATCGAGGGTGTTGCGGGTCCTGAGTTTTTGGCGCTCTCCCACTTCAGGCTGCAGCACCAGTTCGCTGTAGCTCAACTCCTCGGGAATCAGCGGAAGGCTGTCGACGGACAGGCTTTCAAAGTAGGCCTGCACTTGCGCCGGGGTCGAGCGGACGCTTTGGTCGATTTCGGCCTGCATCTTTTGGGCCATCAGCTGTTCCCACACGGGCTCCTGAAAATCAGCTTTCCACTCTGCCACAGATTTTCCATACTCCGCTTCAAAGGCTTCCAAGGTGCCAAACATCTGCAAGTAGTACGTCAACCGGCGGTCAATTTCCCCCATCACTTCTGCCTCTGAGACATCCAAACTGTCGAGCCGTGCGTTGTGCACGAGGAGTTTCTCAAACAGGATGGATTCAAGCAGGCTGCACGTTTGGGCGTCAGTCACTACGTTCCCTTCCATCTGTGCTTGGACCACGCGTTCTCGGATGTCACTGGCCAACACAATTTCGTCCCCGACCACGGCCACGATGCCGTCGATGCGTTGGTAGCTGTCTTCACCGGGTTGCCCCCACATGACGGGAAGCGCGGAGAACGTCAAGAGTCCCGCCCACAACCATGCTGTCCAGGATGCCAGACGCGTTGCCCGACGGGTTGCCAGGCATTGCGCCCAGTCTTGTGCTCGGAGTTGTCGTGTCTTCAGGCCGAGAATCATGGAACGAAGGTATGAGCCTGCCGGCACTTTTCTCCTACTCCCCAGCAAGGCTTCCTCACAATTTTTCCCTCACTGAAATGCTTGGAGGTCCGAAGTACCAGCCAAGCGCTCACGCTGCAACGCGCCCTCGGCCCAAGCCCTTTGGTACAGAGTGTCTCTCAAGGCTTCGAGCATGGCTTGTCGCCGGGCTTGGAGGATCAGCTCCTCGATTTGAACGCGGGCCACCTCGAGGGGTGCGGTCCGGCCCTTGAGGCCGGCCTCCAAAAACCGGACAAAATACCGTCGCCCCTCCAGCTCGAAGGAGAGAGGGGAGGTGCTTTGGATTTGGTCTTCCACGCGGTAGAGAGACAGCGGAATCTCCTGCAGGAGGTCGCTCAAATTCCACCACGCTTCATGGTCCACATGGTGCATGGCGCCTTGTTCGATGCACCATCGCTCCAAGGCGGGGACGGTCACCGAGTCGGCGCGTGCGAGCCAGGTGCGCACGGAGTCTTGGTCGCGGTTCCATCGCTTGACTTGGGCGGGCGACAGAGGGCGGCCCCGTTGAGCGGCCACCCAAGCCCGGTCGGGGAGGTGGGCATACAGCACCCGCACGGTGTGATCGTGCAACGTGAACAGCTCCTGATGACCGTCGTAATAGGACAATACATCGGCCTCACCCACGACGGTGTTCAGCCTGCTCTCCACATAGCGTGTCTCGTACGTGTTGATGGTCAGACTTTTGCGGTAGGCGTCAAGGGCGCGTTGAATCTGGGCGCGCTCGGCCTGAAGATGCTGCTCCGCGTTGTGCAGCATGACTTGCTCACGCATCCATCGGTCAATCACGCGCTCAGCGAACGCGGCGCTGTCTTCGAGGTTGAGGTCGTCCGGCACTTTGGAGGCCAAACTGTCCCATGTCAGCCTCGCTTCATAGGCCGTCGCCACCACGTCCGACCCAAAGGCACTCCTGCCTTCACGTGGCGTGCATCCCGTTCCGCCCAGCAATCCAACCGCACCCATCATGCCCAACACGACCCACGTTCCGACGCTCCCCCACGTCCTGGCGCCGCCCCACGTCCCGACGGCTCCCGAGGCACTCATGGACGGCAAGGTGGCGGGCTTCATGGCCGAACCAAGCTGTACAGGGCCTCGCGGTTGATCTTGAAGTTGTATTTCCGGCGAAGCGCCATGATCCACTCTTGTTCAAGGTGGTCTTGGTAGGCCGCAATGGCTTGGCCTCGGCAATCGTTCAGGGCCTTGGGTGTAGGGGGCAGCTGGGCTTGGACGTGGACCAAAATGACCTGGTCTCCCCCCTCAGAGGTCTCCAACAGCATCAAACCGTCCTTTCCTTCCGTCAAAGTGCCTGCATCAAGGGCTTCAAACGCACGATCAGCCCACGCATTGTCGCCGCGCAGGAACTTGCCAAATTCGTTCCTCAGGCCCAAGGGCTGGTCGGCCATGAGTTCACGGCGGTAGCCTTCGATGTCCTCGCCCTTGCGCAACAGCTTGCGGACCTTTTTGGCAATCTTGGCGTCCGCACAGGTGTGGATGCCCACCTCGAGGCGCTCGTCCCACATGAAGAGCTGGGCATTGCGCTGGTGGAAGTCCTCGAGGCCTGCTGTGTCGCGGACGGCGCGCGACCATACGTTTTGGTCTGTCAGTTCAAACAACAGGATGCCGTCGTGGTATTCCTCCATCAAGAGGCGAAAGTCGGTGTGCTTCTGCTCCAGCTTGGTGTCCTCGTAGGCCAAAAGCCGCTCCTCCACGAAGCGCTCCACCTCGTCTCCCACCATCTGGCGAGGTTCTCGCTCGAGGTTTCGAACCTTCGTGCCGTTCACCCACGTCACAAAATCCGACACGGAATGCGCGGTTCCGTCGAGAGTGAACAGGGTTTTGGCCATCTCACTGGTCCGAACGCCGGTCAAGGGGTGGCCAGGGTAGAAGAGGCTGTCGATGCGACCGGCCGCGACCTTCAAGGCCTCGAGACGGCGTGGGTCCACCTTGACCCCGTATTCCACGCGCAACTTGCGCAGGAAGGAATCGCGGGTGATGTCGGCGCGTGAATCACGACGCACCTTCTTGGCCAGTTCGCGCTCGCTCTCGGCAAGGGTTGGCAAGGTTTTCTTGTCCAGGAGCTTGATCAGGTGGAAGCCATAACTGGTCCGCACAGGCCCCACCACCTCGCCAATGCGCTCAATCCCAAACGCGGCGTCCTCAAATTCCTCCACCATCTTTCCCGTGCCAAACCACGGCAACACCCCGCCCTTGGCCGAAGACGAGGGGTCCTCGCTGTACTTCATGGCGAGCGCCTCAAACGACTCTCCGCTTCCGAGCAGGCGTTGGACCTCTTGGATGCGACCCTCCGCATTGGCCACTTGATTTTGGGGTGCATCGGCGGGCATGCGCACCATGATGTGGGCCACTTGCACTTCACCACGGGCTTTGCGCTTGCCAGTCACTTCCAGAATGTGGTACCCGTAGCGCGTGCGCACCACCTCGCTGACGGACCCCACCTCTGTCGTGTAGGCGGCATCTTCGAAAGGGTAGACCATCTGAAAGGTGGTGAACCACCCGAGGTCGCCTCCGTTGTCCTTCACCGAAGGATCGTCACTGCCGTCGCGACCTTTTGCCACGGCCTCAAAATCTTCTCCCGACACCACGCGTTGGCGAAGTCCTTGGATCCGATTCCAAGCGCGCAAGGTGTCGGCAGGGGAGGCCGAGGCATCCACACTCACAAGGATGTGGCGTGCTTTGACTTCGCTTTGACGACGCTCAAACGCCTCCTTCACCAAGGCATCCAAGAGCGCCCCATCCACCAGGTAGGGACGGGCCAATTGCTCACGGTACCCTGCCAGCTCCTTCAAGAACGCGGGCAAGGTATCCATGCCCAAAGACTCGGCCTCAAGCACCTTCATTTTGAAGTTCACAAACAACTCCATGTATTCATCGAGGGCTTCGACGGTGTACACGCTGTCGCGGTTGTTCTTGCCATAGATGGCGGCAAAGTCAGACAGCGTCACCAATTCTCCACCCACCTCCAAGACGGGGGTGTCGGGGTTGACAAGGCCTCGTTGCGCAAGGCTGTGGAGGGGCAATGCCGCCATCAGGAGCAAGGCTCCTGTTGTCACCAAGGTGTTCCACACATTGTTCATGGTCTTCATCGTCTGTGTCTTATTGGCTTCTGTTCGTCACTTGGGTTTGTCGCTCCAGGTTGTCTCCGTCTGCATGGAGTCAATCAACGGATGCTGTAATTGGGGGCTTCGCGGGTGATCATGACGTCGTGGGGATGACTTTCTTTCACGCCTGCGGAGGTGATGCGGACAAACCGCCCTTTCTCACGGAGATCGTTCAAGGTTGCTGAACCGCAGTATCCCATGCCCGCGCGCAATCCACCGATGACTTGGTGCATCACTTCCCCCACGCTTCCCTTGAAGGGCACGCGGCCACTGATGCCTTCGGGGACCAATTTTTTGAGGTCGTCTTCCGCATCTTGGAAGTATCGGTCCTTGGACCCTTTTTGCATGGCTTCCACCGACCCCATGCCTCGGTACGCCTTGAAGCGACGGCCCTCATAAATGATGGTCTCGCCAGGGCTCTCTTCGGTGCCGGCAAGCATCGAACCAATCATCACGGTGTGTCCTCCTCCTGCGAGGGCTTTGACGATGTCCCCCGTGTATCGGATGCCACCATCCGCAATGACGGGCACACCCGTGCCCTCGAGAGCCGCAGCCACCTCCATGACGGCCCTCAACTGGGGCACGCCGACCCCCGCAATGATGCGTGTCGTACAAATCGATCCTGGCCCGATGCCCACCTTGACGGCATCCGCTCCGGCTTCGACCAGGGCAAGGGCCGCCTCCGCGGTGGCCACATTGCCAGCCACCACATCGACTTTGGCGCCAAAGGCTTGCTTCACATCCCGCACCGTATCGATGACGCCACGGCTGTGCCCGTGGGCGGTGTCGACAATCACAGCATCGACCCCTGCTTCCACCAGGGCCTCCACCCGTTGGTGGGTGTCCGCCGTAACTCCCACGGCCGCCGCCACGCGGAGCCGCCCGTATTGGTCCTTGCACGAATTGGGAAACTCGCTCAATTTGATGATGTCGCGGTACGTGATCAATCCCACCAACTTCCCAGAGGCATCCACCACGGGAAGCTTTTCAATGCGGTGTTCGCGCAAGATGAGCTCTGCCTTGCCAAGATCGCTCCCGTCGTTGGTGACGATGAGGCCTTCAGAGGTCATGATCTCCCGAATGGGTCGGTCCGCCTGCTTTTCAAAGCGCAAATCCCGGTTGGTCAAAATCCCCACCAGCTTGCCGTCGTCGTCCGTGACGGGAATCCCACCAATGCGATGCTCCCTCATGATGGAAAGGGCCTCACCAGCCGTGGCATGCACGTCGAGGGTGATGGGATCTTGAATCATCCCACTTTCAGAACGCTTGACCTTTCGAACCTCGTTGGCTTGTGCTGCGATGGACATGTTTTTGTGCACCACGCCGATGCCTCCCTGCCGTGCCATGGCGATGGCCATTTGGCTTTCTGTCACCGTGTCCATGGCGGCACTGACAATGGGAGCCTTCAATTCGATGTTTCTGGAAAACGGGGCGTGCAACGTGACGTCGCGGGGGAGCACTTCAGAATAGTTGGGGACGAGCAAGACATCGTCGTACGTCAACCCTTCGCCCAAAAACTTGTCTTCGATGGAGGCCATGTGTGTCGAATCGCGTGGTTTCTCGCAGGCCGGACGAGCATCGTTGGGTCCGCGATTCGCGCAAAATTAATGAAGTTCCGCTTCACATGCACGCGCTCACTCGCCCGGAAGGACGGTGAGTTGAATCGTTTGGGTTCGCCATGCGCCGGCGCCGTCCAAGTAACGAATGTGTACGGCATAGATGCCTTCCTGCGCTGGTTGCCCCCCCACCTTGCCATCCCAAGGCTCGTCGATGGATTCGCTGTGAAATGCAGGGACGCCCCACCGGGAGATGACATCCATGATGAAATTGGGGTGACCCGATTGGGGCTCGCCCAAAAACCCGACTTGCGCTTGACCGGGAGGCCATGGAAACCAATCGTTGATGCCGTTGGTTCCGGGTGTGAATGCATTGGGAATCCACACGATGGGGTCTTCGGTCAAACAGATTTCGTTGGATGCGGCCCCCTGCAACACCTGCCCATCCACGCTCTGTTCGATGGCCAATACGCGGTAGCAGAAGATGCCCGGGGTGTCCATTTCATCCCCCACCTGGTCTTCGTGGGTTTCGTGGATGGGCGCCACCGTTTCCAAGGGTTCAAACGCCACGGCGGGATCGTCGGAAAGTTTGCGCACCACTTCGTAGCGATCGAGTCCTTCCGCAAATCCGTTGTAGGGTGTCC
>JBEARC010000015.1:0-13424 GCA_041163465.1 Bacteroidota bacterium | reverse complement strand
GTCGGGGGAGCATCTTTTGGCTCGCCTTTTCCGATGCGATTCACATCCGCCGGAGTGACCAAATCGACCCCGACAGCATGGCCTACTTCAGCACGATGCACGCAGCCTTGCTTGAACGAGGTATCTACCTCGGCCCCTCCGGCTACGAAGTCGGATTCGTCTCGGCTGCCCACACCGACGCCGACCTCGATCGCGCGGCTCAGGCTTTCATTGAGGCCCTCGACCTCGCGTTTGGTTGAGATGATGCGATTTCGGTTGTTACATCCAAAAGGAGGCGAGGTCTGATGCACCATCCCAAATCGGAGATGTCTCAAGGAGTTCAGAAATGCTCGTTGTGTTGAGGTTGGTGTTGATACCAGTAGGGATCGCAGGGATCGTCAGGCAGGGATCGCAGGGATTGTCAGTTTACAGCGATGCCAACACCGGGAGCCAAAGCACGCCGTCCAGCACAAAGCCCGTGGTCCATTCTCGTTTGGACTCGGAACCGATTTGAAGAGAAGATACCGTTCGAGGAAGGGCCAAGAATCCAGCGGCTAGGAGTCCTTGTCCCCCAATCACGAGGCTTGTGAGGCCACATGCTTTGGGAGGGAATTGCAGCCAGAAGCAAAGGCTAGAAATGACGAGTAGCGCCACGGCAAGGTGCAACGTAGTGGTTGCGCCCCAAACCATCGGCACGGTGCGAATGCGCGAACTGTCCACGACCAAATCCCGCACGTCAAATGGCAATGTCAATCCCGCGATCAGAAGCCAACGGGATGCGAAAAGTCCAGCATCGGCGTGGTCAGGTGTGGTGGCAAGTGCCCACGCGGAAGCGATGAGTGGGATCTTCAAGGCCGGGTAGGCGCGAAGTCCTTGACGCGTTCCTGGAACCAAGGCGTACAGCAAGCCCACAATCCCGAGTATGGTCACAAGCGGGATTCGAGATTCGAGGGCGAGGGCGTTCCAAGACCACCATGTTTGGATCATCCACAGCGTGCTCCAGCCTGCGACCATCGCCGCTTTGTACTTGTCCCAAAACGCCCGTCGCATGGGTGGCAGGCTGGCGGGGTCCAGATGGTGTTTGATGGCGCGCTGTACGGTGTAGCCGAGGCCGGTGCTGAGCGCGATCCACAGGCACCAAACCGCGCCATCGGCTTGCGGAGAGGAGATCGTCCATGAAGCCCAGGCTGTCCAGCCCGCCCCTCCTGCGATCCACACATGTGAAAACGACAACCCGCGCCATGCCATGCTGCAAAGGTCGTCTGCCCACGGACGTGAATACGCCGTCGGTGGACGCGATGTTGATGGAAAGCAGTGGAGTGGGGAGACGAAGGATGTACTTTTGCGCAGTCTTTCCGCATCCACCAACCTCATTCCTTGGTTTCATGAAGATTGGAAGCTTCGTCTCCCGCCACTTGGGCCCCCGTGAAGAAGACCAAACGGCGATGCTCCGCACCCTTGGAGCGCCTTCCCTGGATGATTTGATTGAGCGCACCGTTCCCGGCGCTATCCGGCTTCGAGAACGCTTGGACGTCTCACCAGCGATGACTGAGAGTGAATACCTGGAGCACATTGATGGTTTGGCCTCTCAAAACATGCTTTTCCGCAACTACATCGGCATGGGGTATTACCCCACCGAAGTGCCCAGTGTGATTCGTCGCAACATCCTGGAAAATCCAGGGTGGTACACGGCTTACACGCCGTACCAAGCGGAAATCGCGCAAGGGCGGTTGGAGGCCCTGCTCAACTTCCAAACCATGGTTGTCGATCTGACAGGCATGGAAGTGGCCAACGCGTCATTGCTGGACGAGGGAACGGCTGCTGCAGAGGCCATGGCGATGCTGTTCGCGGCCCGTTCACGGACCCAGGTGAAAGACGGTTGTCGCCGATTCCTCGTCGATTCAGCCGTGTTTCCCCAAACCTTGAGTGTGTTGCGCACCAGGGCCGAATATCTGGACATGGAGATGGAGGTGATGGCGCGGAAGGAGATGGTTGCCGCGGCCTCCGAGGGAGGCGTGTTTGGATGCATGATCCAATACCCTGACGGGGATGGCTTCGTGGAGGATCACACGGAGTTGGTGGCAGTGCTGAATGACAAGGGTGTTCGCACGGTGTTTGCGACCGACCTCATGGCGTTGTTGGTGCTGAAAAGCCCAGGAGCCATGGGCGCAGACGTTGTGGTGGGAAGTTCCCAGCGGTTTGGAGTTCCCATGGGTTATGGCGGCCCGCACGCTGCGTTTTTTGCCGCCAAAGAGGAGTTCAAACGCCACTTCCCCGGCCGGATCATCGGGGTGAGTGTCGATCGGTTGGGCAAACCCGCGCTCCGCATGGCCCTCCAAACGAGAGAGCAGCACATTCGTCGCGACAAAGCCACGTCCAACATTTGCACGGCCCAAAGTTTGCTCGCCGTCATGGCCAGCATGTACACGGTGTATCACGGTCCTGAGGGGTTGCGCGCCATTGCGGAGCGCATTCACGGCCTCACCCGGTCTTTGGCCGCATCACTGGCAGGAAGCGAGCACCTTCGGGTCGTCCCCGGTTGTTACTTCGACACCTTGAAAGTGCATGTGGAAGGAGGAGACGATGCCATGAGGGCGTTGCGCGCCCGGGCGGAGTCCAAAAGGGTCAACTTCCGGTACCATGCGGACGGCCAGCATATCGGCATTTCGCTCCATGAACGGACCAATCCCGCGGATTTTGCGACGTTGTGTTCAGCCTTGGGTGTAGGACCCATCCAGGGCATGGAGTTTGACAGCACATTCTTGGGGCCACTCGCTCGAAAGGTGGACTACCTGAACCATCCCGTTTTCAACCGTTATCGCTCCGAAACAGAGATGATGCGGTATATCAAACATTTGGAAAACAAGGACTTGAGTTTGACCCATGCCATGATTCCACTCGGGTCATGCACCATGAAACTCAACGCCGCGACGGAGTTGATTCCCATCACGTGGCCTGCCTTTGCAGAATTGCATCCGTTTTGTCCTGCTGACCAAGCCAAAGGGACTCGGACTATGTTGGCCGATTTGGAAAGGGATTTGGCCCAGATTACTGGATTTGCGGGGGTTTCGCTTCAACCCAACAGTGGGGCCCAGGGTGAATTCACGGGATTGCTGGTGATTCGCGCGTACCATCGAGCCCAAGGGAATGCGCATCGCGATGTCTGCTTGATTCCGAGCAGTGCGCACGGAACCAACCCTGCCAGTGCGGTGATGGCCGGCATGAAGGTGGTGGTGGTGGGATGTGACAAGCACGGGAACATTGACATGGAGGACTTGCGCGCCAAGGCGGAAGCTCACAGCGAGAACCTCGGAGCTTTGATGATCACCTATCCCTCCACCCACGGTGTGTTCGAATCGTCGGTCCTGGAGGTGACGCAACTTATCCACAAGCATGGGGGCCAGGTGTACATGGATGGTGCCAACATGAATGCCCAAGTGGGCTTGACCAGTCCTGGCATGATTGGGGCCGACGTGTGCCATTTGAATTTGCACAAAACGTTTGCCATTCCGCACGGAGGTGGTGGGCCTGGCGTTGGACCCATTGGCGTTGCTGAACATCTCGTTCCATTCCTTCCGGGCCACGATGTGGTGGAGGTGGGAGCGTCAGAGGCCATCGAGGCGGTCAGCGCGGCGCCGTTTGGCAGTGCGCTCATTTGCCAGATTCCCTACGCGTACATCAAGATGCTGGGCCAACGTGGATTGACGGACAGTACCAAGGTGGCCATCCTCAATGCGAACTACCTGAAAGCCAGGCTTGAAGGTGCTTATGACGTGTTGTATCAGGCCAAAAATGGAACGGTGGCACACGAGATGATTTTGGATTGCCGTGAATTCAAGGCTTGTGGCATTGAGGTCATGGACATTGCCAAACGGCTCATTGACTACGGTTTTCACGCCCCCACCGTGTCCTGGCCGGTTCCCGGCACGCTCATGGTGGAACCCACTGAAAGCGAGTCCTTGGAGGAGTTGGATCGTTTCGCCGAAGCCATGTTGAGCATTCGCGAGGAAATTGCGGCCATTGAGCGGGGTGAGGCCGACCGTGAGGACAACGTCGTGAAAATGGCGCCTCATACCATTGAAGAAGCCACCGCGTCCGAATGGACCCACAGCTATTCGCGAGAGCAGGCCGTATATCCCGTGGCTGAGTTGCGGGCTCGGAAGTTTTGGTCCTCAGTGGCGAGGGTGGACAATGCGCACGGCGACCGGAACCTGGTCTGCACATGCCCTCCTCTCTCTGCCTTTGAAGAGGTCTTGGGCTGAACAGGGGGCTGGGCCCGGTGAATTGTCGAGACGAGGAAACAGGGAATCGCTTGGCGGGTCTCGGCCCTGACATTCACCTTCGAATGTTTGCAACCTGACAAGATGCCAAGGCGTTTTGGTCTTGAAAGGCCTATTTTCGCCCTCGAAATGGTTACTCTCGAATGGTACATTTCACACCAAATTGCGATTCTGATTCCAAAACCACATACCCTTATGAAGCATTTTTACATCTTGGCCTTGGGAGGCCTCTTGAGCTTCAGCGCAACGGCTCAATTCAACCAGCCGGCAGCTGCGGCCAAATCAGACATGGCGCCTCGCAAGAACGTCACCAACACGGTTGTGAACGCCGACCGCGAAGTATTCTGGACCAACGACATTGCCAACTGCGCTGATTGGACGTTTGGCAACGGTTCTGACGAAGTCGGCCAGCCTTGGTCGGGCATCGAGATCGACTTCGAATGTTCGACAGAGGGTCCTGCAGGATTCTACAACCAGTGGGCTGGAGGTACCGGGGACGGCTCTGCGGCGCCTGCCATCAACTCTGCCACGGCCGACAACGGATTCTTGATTGTGGACTCTGACCTCTTTGGTGCGGATGCCAACTACAGCGCAGACTGGGTTGAAAACTGCTGGGCCCAAACAGCGAACGCCATCGATTGCTCGGCTCACCCTTACGTGAGCATCTCCCTCCAAACCCGCTACCGCTGCTGGGACAACGGTGCCTCTGATGGAAGCGAGAAGTGTTTCATCGAGGTCAGCCGTGACGGCGTGACCTGGCCAACCCTGACCAACGGATACACCACCACATGGGCAGATGAAGGTTTGGTCGATTACGGCGACGGCCCTGTGCAGTGCCGCTACAACGTGTTCCCCGATTCGGAAACGGGTTTCGAATCGGACAACCCCTCCTTGCTCGAGTTTGACATCACGGAAGCTGCAGGCGGTCAGAGCACCGTGTGGATTCGCTTCCGTTGGGTTGGCACGTGGGGGTACTCTTGGGAAATCGACGATGTGGAGATTTACGACACGCCTGAGAACGACACCCGCATTGACAACTACCTGAGTTTCTCCAACTACTTCCAGACGGGCTTGTACGAGTACGGTGCGTGGGCGCAGTCCCAAATCCCCACGGATTTGAACGCGGGAGCCAAGGTGTACAACGTCGGTTACGCAGAACAAACCAACGTCATGATGGACCTCGACGTGAACGGCACGGGATACACCTCGAACACGTTGGACGTGTTGGGCTATGCGTCCAATGACACGCTGGTGATTGCCTACCAACCCGATGGTTTGGGTGTTCAAACGTTGAACTACCTTCTCTCTGCGGATGCAGCGGATGAAAACCCCAACAACAACGCTGCGACGCAAACTTTTGAAGTGACGGATTTGCAATACGGCCGTGACAACGGTGAGATCACTGCTGCCTTCCCTGCTGATGGAACAGACGATTACATTGCCATGCCTTTGTACGACATCATCAACGATGTCACCATCTATGGCATCGACGTCGCGATTTTGGATGGCTCTGAGCCCGGTACGCCCATCCGTGGGTTCCTCGTGGACATGTTTGACGACCTCGCGTTGACCGAACAATATGGTGGTGAACTCATCAGCTCTGCCGAAGTGGACATGGCGGATGGCTACACCAACAGCGGCACGGGTGAAATCACGTGGTACACATTGACGTTTGAGGAGCCCTACCAAGCGGCCGCTGGAGATTGGTTGGGAGCAGCCTTTGAACATTATGGCGGAGCCAACGTTCAAATTGGAGAGGCGCAGTATACCTACGACCAAACCGCGTTTGTCTACGGTCCTTTCGGTTCTGGATCAGCCTACGATTGGTACTACAGCAACGAGGTCCCCATGGTGCGTTTGAACCTCGACCCCAATGCCACCACCACCATGAACGTGGCGGATGTGACCACGCAAGGATTCCAAGTGTTCCCAGCATTCCCCAACCCCACCGCGGACAACACGCGCATCCAGTTCCGTCTCGACCAGGCGGCTGCTGTGACGTTTGAGCTTCGTGACATCACGGGCAAGCTCGTGGAAACGCGCAACCTCGGCACCCAGCCCGCAGGCTACAACAGCTTGGTGGTTGACACGGCTGAATTGGGCGCTGGTTCGTACACCGCAACCCTCGTGGTGAATGGCGCGGTAAGCACGCAAAAATTGATGGTCAAGTAAGGGTTGACCCAAGGATTTGACCAGAAAGGGAGACGAACGTCTCCCTTTTTTTTGTCTTTGATTCTCAAAAAGTGCATTGAATGAGGATGTAGGCAGTAATTTCCCGCCCAAACCGAACAACCTGAACATGAAGCATTATTCTCTTTTGGCAGGGCTCGCGCTCTGCACCACAGCGATTTGGGCGCAGCGTCCGTCGGATGTTCCCCAAACCACCATCCCCCAACCCGTGTCGGCTGAAGAGGCCGCGGCCGCTCGTGCCATGGGAGTGGAAGCATTGAACAACGTGCGCGGTGGAGGCACCATTTTGTTCCAAGAAGATTTTTCCAACGGATTTGATGGCAGCAACGGCAACGGAGCATGGACCACAAGTGACAACGCAGGCGACAGCCTTTGGGTGTTCGTTCAGCCTGGCGGTCAAGGACTTTATTCGGACGGTTCCGCTACGGGTTCCACGCATCCTGGCGGGGAATTCAGCCAGGCCATTGGGTTTCTTGAGTCCACATCTGCGGACAATGGATGGATGATTTTTGACTGTGACTTCTTCAACACGCCCATTGCCAGTGGGTACCAAGACACGGAAGGAGCCTTGACCAGTCCGGTGATGGACTTCACCGACATTGGTTCGGTCATTGTGAGCTGGGAGTCGTACTTCCGCTACTGCTGCTATCCATATGCGCCGGTGTACGTCGAGGTGGGTGCCATCGAAGATGGTGTCCAAAACTGGACGACGTTTGACGCGCATGGCAACTTCATCGAGTCAGCCAACACGGCTTCTGCCAACCCACTTCCCGTGAGTTTGGACATCAGCTGTGTGGCAGCGTACATGGACTCTGTGCAGTTCCGGTTTGCCTACCGCCAGGCGCCTGAAACAGGCACGGCCTACAGCCACTACTACTGGGGCATTGACGACGTGGTGGTCTCTTCCAACGACGTGATGAACGACATCGAAATCACCCAAATCGTAAACGGTGATGTGTGGAACGTGTTCGAATACCGCGTTACACCCATTGAGCAGGCCATTGTGGTTGGCGAGGGTGGATTGTACGCCGGTGTGATGTACCGCAACGTGGGAACGGAAAACCAGTCCAACGTGGACGTGTTGGTGGAGGTTCTCGACAACACAGGTGCTGTTGTTAGCACTTCCAATGCAACGATTGACACGGTCTACACGTTCGCCAATGCTGCGACTTGTCCTGCCAACGCCCAGGATACGTTGTACGTGGCCACAGGATGGGAGCCTTCGGCAACGGGTACGTACAGCTTGAGAATTACCATGACTGCGGAGCAAGACGACGCCACGCCAGGCAACAACGTGCTGGCCAAAGACATCCTGTACACGGATGACATCTATGGCCACGATGATGAGGGCGACCTGATGGGTGAGCTTCGTCCCCGCGAAAGCGACGACATCGCTGACTACTTCGACCCCACGGGTTACGGTTCGTACTACCATTGCCCCAACCCAGGCACCATGGCCTATGGTTTGGCTGTGAAGTTTGGTCCCAACTGCGGACTTGACATTGACGGAGGCGCTGGAGAATTGGAGTTCGAGACCCGTTTGTACGAATTCGATGGTGCGCTGGGCTTGACCGATAGCCCATTCGATGCAGCGTACTGGGTGTACGATTTGGACTGGAGCAACACGGATGGTTCAGACATTGAGATTTACCTCGAATTTGATGATCCCATCGAAATGACGGAGGACGCATTCTACTTCGCGTCTGTGATCAGCGAGTACGAGAGCCCCACCGAATTGACGGTGTTGGGACAGCTCAACAGTGACACGGACAACAGCACGGGTCGTTTCAACCAAGCTGGAAGTGGAGATTTTGTGTGGTTCACCAGCCAAACATCCACGCCCTCCGTGCGTGTCATCACGAGCGAGCGCGAAGCGGTTGCCTTGTTGGAGGCCGGTCAGGGTATTCGTTTGGACCAAAACATCCCCAACCCAGCCATGGAGTCAACCACGATTCGCTTTGAACTCGGTCAGCCCCGTGAGGTCATGCTTGAAGTTCGCGATGGCATGGGCCGTGTGGTGAGCACCATGGACATGGGTACGCTTGGCGCGGGTGTCCACAGCACCGATTTGAATGTGAGTGGATGGGCTGGCGGCCTCTACACCTACACGCTTGTGGCTGATGGTTTGCGCACAACCAAAAAGTTGACTGTGAAGTAATTCACCGTTGCTGGTATGAAATCAATCAAGGCACTGCCCTCCGGGGTGGTGCCTTGCTATTTTCGCAGCATGGGAATCAAGGCATGGTTGGCTCGGCCGTGGGCGCATCGCGTGATGCGCAAGGTGCGAGAAGGGGTCCATCATCCAGGGGAGGCCCAGACCCAGGTGTTGAGGAACCTGTTGGCTGAGGGGAGGTCCACTGCGTTTGGCAAGGCCCACGGGCTGACGTGGGACATGACAGCCGAGGCGTTTCGAAGGGCTGTGCCTGTTCGTGATTACGAGGGGTTGAAGCCTTACATCGAGCGGGCTGTGCAGGGTGAGCCGGATGTGTTGTGGCCTGGGCGTCCGTTGTATTTCTGCAAAACGAGCGGGACCACGTCGGGGGCCAAGTACATCCCGCTGACCAAGGACAGCATGCCCAACCACATCGGCAGCGCACGCAATGCCCTCTTGGGGCATATTGCGGGGACGGGTGACGCCTCGTTTGTGGATGGAAAGATGATTTTTCTGCAAGGCAGTCCCGAGTTGGCGATGACTTCAGGGGGGGTGCATCTCGGCCGATTGAGTGGCATCGTGGCGCATCACGTGCCAGCATATTTGCAGCGAAACCGTCTTCCGTCATGGGAAACCAATTGCATCGATGATTGGGAGACCAAGGTCGACGCCATTGTTCGTGAGACCGCCTCGGAGGATTTGCGTCTGGTCAGCGGCATTCCATCGTGGGTGCAGATGTACTTCGAGCGGTTGTTGATCCACACCGGGAAGAGCACGGTTCGGGAGGTCTTTCCCAACCTCGCCTTGTTTGTGCATGGAGGAGTGGCTTTTGGCCCCTATGCAGAGCGATTCAAGCAGCTCCTTGGATTTGACATTGCCCGGGTGGAACTCTACCCCGCGTCGGAGGGTTTTTTGGCGTACCAAGACGCTCCAGGGGTGGAAGGAATGCTCTTGAACGTGAACGACGGGATTTATTTCGAGTTCATTCCGGCTGACCGCTACTTCGAGGAGTCGCCGCCACGCTTGACCGTAGGTGAGGTGGAAATGGGGGTGCAGTACGCCGTCGTGCTCAGCACGAACGCGGGACTTTGGGGATATGACCTCGGAGACACGGTCAAATTTGTATCTCTATCCCCCCCTCGGATCGTGGTGACTGGCCGCATCAAGCACTTCACCTCGGCCTTTGGCGAACACGTCATTGCCGAAGAGGTAGAAGGCGCCGCGCAGCAGGCCATGGCCGCCCACGGAGGTGTTATCACGGAGTTCCACGTAGCGCCTCAGGTGAACCCGGCCGAGGGGTTGCCATACCACGAGTGGGTGGTGGCATTTGAGACGCAGCCGGCGGACCTCGCGGCCTTTGCGGGGGCGCTTGACATGGCGCTCCAATCGCGAAACCCCTACTACAAGGACTTGATTCAAGGCGCGGTATTACGTGCCGCGGTGGTCACGCCGGTGCCGGCGGATCGGTTCACCGAGGCGATGCGGAAGCGCGGCAAGCTCGGCGGCCAAAACAAAATTCCTCGTCTCGCCAACGACCGTGCCATGGCAGACCTGCTGTTGGATGCGACCCAAGAACCCAAATCTGTTGCAACATGAACATCGTCGCCATCACGGGCGGAAGCGGCTCGGGTAAAAGCACGGTGCTGAACGGCTTGAAGGAGCACTTTGGGGACCGCATGTCCATGCTTTCGCTCGACGATTACTACCGCCCCAAAGAACTGCTTCCTGTGGATGAGAACGGCGAGACGAACTTCGACGTGCCGGAGGCCATCGACCACGCCAAACTTCACGCCGACATCTTGCGGCTCGCACGCGGGGAGCAGGTGACGTTCGAGACGTACACGTACAACAAGAGCCTGATGCAGTCGGAGGTCGCGGTGATTGAGCCGCGCGAATGGCTGGTGGTTGAGGGCCTGTTTGTGCTGTGTTACCCTGCTGTGGCCGGGCTTGCGGACGTCAAGGCGTTCATCCATGCCTCGCCTGAGGTGCGTTTGGAGCGCCGAAAGCACCGTGACATGACGGTGCGCGGCTACACTCCGGACGAAGTTGAGTACCAGTGGCACAACCACGTGCGTCCGGCCGACATTGCGCACATTGAGCCGTGCCAGGCTGCGTGCGATGTCCTGATTGACAACGATCAAGACTGGAAAGCGGGTTTGGCCGAGTTGATAGAACATATGGAGGCCGTGAGCGCTTCTTAACCCCAAACCCACCCATGAAAAAGGCCTTCACACTCCCGACGTGCAAAACGTGTCAGCGCATGTTCGACGACCTCCAACCTGTGAATGCCGGTTGCGAAGTGGTCGACATCAAAGCCGAGGGCATCTCCGCCGAGGACCTCGATGCGATGAAGGCCCACACAGGGTCGTACGAGGCACTCTTCAGTCGCCGGGCGATGAAATTCCGCAGCATGGGCTTGGCTGACAAGACGCTTACGGAGCACGATTACCGCAAGCTCATCCTCGAGGAGTACACGTTCTTGAAGCGTCCTGTATTCCTCACCGACGAAGGCGTGGCGGTGGGATCGGCCAAGGCGGAAGTGGCGCGTGCACGCGATCTCATTTCGTAACCCGTGGCCTCACCTGCACCTGCTTCATCTTCCTCGGAACGTGCGCCGTGGCAAGCCCACCTCGCGCTTTGGGGCGTCGGTCTCATCTATGCTTACAACTACCTCGTGGCCAAGGGGCTGATGCCAGACAAGATTGGTCCGTCGGGGTTCATCGCGCTCCGGGTGGCAGGGGCAACGCCGTTGTTTTGGCTGTTGTATGCGTTTCGGTGGGAACGTGTCGCGCGCGCGGATCTCGCGCGTTTGTGGTTGTGCGGGCTGACAGGGGTGACCGTCAACCAGCTTTTGTTTTTCAACGGCTTGGCTGCCACGAGCCCCGTGCACGCGAGCATTATCATGACCATCAATCCTGTGCTGGTGTTGCTCATCAGTGCGGCCTTGCTTGGCACAGCCATCACAGCCCGAAAAGTCGTCGGCATTGCACTTGGCGCAGTGGGGGCGATCACACTCCTTCTGAACAGCGGCGGGGGCGGCCTTGAATCTCACGCGAGCTGGCAAGGCGACCTGATGGTGTTGCTCAATGCCGCCAGCTACGCGGTGTACCTCGTGGTGGTCAAGCCACTCATGGCGAAGTACCGTCCCCTCACCGTCATCGCCTGGGTGTTCTTGTTTGGCGGGTTGATGTCGTTCCCGGTGGGGGCATCGCAGGCTGCAGCCATCGCGTGGGAAGCGTTTACGACCCAAGACTTGCTGAGCGTTGGGTTTGTGGTTCTGTTCACCACGTTCTTTGTGTACCTGCTCAACATCTACGCCCTCGGCAAGGTGCAGCCCACGGTGGTCAGCATTTACATCTATCTCCAGCCCTTGTTGGTTGGTGGGATGGTTTGGCTGGCTGCGCAGGTGGGTGGGGCGGACTACATGGCAGACATGGGCTGGCTGCAGGCGTGCTGTGCGGCAGTCATTGCGACCGGGGTGTGGCTCGTGAGTGTGCCTCCCGGGGGGTGGGCAAGGATGCGGCGCTAGTCAGCTGTTTTGGGCAGGGTTCAGCGTACCTTGGGTGCCATGGCGATTCAAAAACCCTTCAACTTGACGGCGTGGATCGAAGAGAACCGCGACCTGCTCAAGCCGCCCGTGGGCAACAAGAACCTCTACGTGGACAGCGGCGATTACATCGTGATGATTGTGGCCGGCCCCAATGCGCGGAAGGATTACCACTACAACGAGACGGAGGAACTGTTCTACCAGCTTGAAGGCCAAATCACCGTCCGCATCCAAGAAGACGGCCAAGCGGTCGACATGAAACTCGGTCCGGGCGACATGTACCTGCATCCGGCTGGCGTGCCGCACAGCCCGATGCGCGAGGCTGGTTCGCTCGGCCTGGTCATCGAACGCAAGCGCAAGGGAACGCCCATGAAAGACGGGTTGCTTTGGTTCTGTGACGCCTGCAACCACAAACTGCACGAGACGTACTTCGAACTCACCAACATCGAGAAGGACTTCTTGCCGCGCTTCCGCGAATTCTACGGCAGCGAGGACTTGCGTACCTGCGATTCATGTGGTCACGTGATGGAAACCGACCCGCGATTCGTCGACTGAGTTCCCGGTTGAACAACGCAACCTTGGTCGTAGTTGCAGCGTCCTGATTCCAAACCCCTGACGACATGCGTTTTTTCTCCCTCACTTTGGCTGCGCTGGCCCTGACCTTTTCTGCAGTTGCGCAACCGGTGTGCGCGCCCACATGGCTCTGGTTTGATGTAGAACCCGCTCCTGGAACGGCGGTGGATTCCGTCTACTTCTGGGTTACGCCGCTCAACGGGTTGACGGTGGTGCTCGCGGAGGGCGAACTCGGGTTTTGGAACGGCGGCACCTCGACTTCCGAAGCCCAAGCTTGCTTGCTGGAAGGCTGCTACTTCGTGGGATTGACTGTTCCGGAGGGGGCCACGTGGGAGGCGCATGCGGACTTTGTGGTCGACGACTTGAGTTGGGAAATGACCGACATGGAACCGCAATACGACGAGGCGGGCAACGTTGCCGGGTACACGTTTTGCGTCTACAGCGCCTGGAGTGGCGATTGCGATGTAGAAATCAACACGGAACTGGGTGTCGGGCCCAACGGCGCGTATTTGTTTGAAGCGACGGGAGGTCCGGAAGGGGCTTATTACACATGGTTCGTGAACGGTTCGTTGGCGCAGTCAAGCGACAACCCCATGTTCGATTGGTACGACATGCTGGGCGCCCCGACTTGGGAAATTTGTGTACTCATGGACACGCCGATTGGGTGCGTTGCCGAAGATTGCGTGACGCCAGCGGATTTGGT
>JBEARC010000014.1:0-6907 GCA_041163465.1 Bacteroidota bacterium | reverse complement strand
GGAAGGTGCAATCTCCGCATGGCAAGATCCGTGGACGACCGGACGCGTTGAAGTGGGGCTTCGTCAGTCCCGCGTGATGGATGAACGCGATTGGTGACCCGCAGCACACGCACGCGCGCTTCGTTGGTGTAGCTTTGCCCCCCCATGCATCGAGACCTGGCCAAGCTGTTCAAAGTCCGACTCGGATTTTTTGTCGTCATGTCGGCAGTGCTTGGCTGGTTCATGGCCACTGACGTCATGGACCTCCGTACGTTTTTGATGCTGCTTTTTGGTGGGTATGCACTGACAGGCGCCTCCAATGGATTCAACCAAATCATCGAGCGCGATGTCGATGCCCTGATGAAGCGCACCTCGGATCGTCCGTTGCCTGCGGGTCGCATGACGGTCCGACAAGCCCTGGCATGGAGCCTCGTCGCAACCGTGGTGGGCTTGGGTTGTTTGTTCAGCCTGAACCCCCTGAGCGGGTGGCTGGGGGTGGCTGCCTTGGTGAGTTATGCGTTCATCTACACGCCGCTGAAGGCCCAAACCAGCCTGGCCGTCTTCGTGGGAGCCTTTCCTGGCGCCCTCCCTCCCATGATTGGGTATGTGGCTGCCACTGGCGATTTTGGCATCGAGCCCGGAACCCTCTTCGCCGTGCAGTTCATGTGGCAGTTCCCGCATTTTTGGGCGATTGCATGGTTGGCCCATGACGACTACTTGAAAGCTGGGTACGAATTGTTGCCATTTGCTGCTGGGCGGAGTGCACGATCCGCGCAACTCATCCTGTTGTACACCCTGTTTTGCATTCCAGCGAGCATGTTGCCCTGGGCATTGAACCAGCCGATGGTCGGAGATGTTGCCTTCACAGTGGGCGTAGCAGCGGGTTGCGGATTTTCGTGGTTTGCCTGGCGTTTGCTTCAGCGCCAAACCTTGGAAGCGGCTAAGCACCTGATGTTTGCCAGCTTTGTCTACCTGCCCCTCGTTCAAATCGTCTATGTTCTGGACAAAATACCCCTCTCATGAGTGAACAAGTCTTTGAAGGCCTTGACCCCGAGGTCCGCGATCGAACCAAGACCATGTTGATGTATTTCATCGTTTTTGCGGTGACGATGTTGTTTGCTGGATTCACATCAGCCTACATCGTGAGCAACATGGGGCAGTATTGGGTTCACGTCGAGGCGCCGGGCATGTTTTGGGTGAGCAACGTAATGATTGCGTTGAGCAGCGCTTCGCTGTGGTGGGCGACGCGATGTCTTCGCGCAGGCCAAACCTCCCAAACCCTCCTCGCCCTGGGCCTCACCTTGGCCCTGGGAATTGGCTTCACGCTCACCCAGGCAGAGGGATGGCGTTCCTTGTCAGACATCGGCATGGGGTGGAACACCACGGACACGGAGCAGGGAAAGGCCTTTCGTTGGAACAACCTGCAGGCGATCTACGAGAGCGAGGCGATCTATGGCCAAGACTACGACATCCGTTACGACGGGAAGCCCCTGCTGCACGACGCCGCTCGCGGTGAATTGTATGCCAGTGAGGACGCTTTGATGGTTCAACCCATCACCGTGAAGGTCCTTCAATCCTCCAACAGCGGCGGCGGGTACATTTGGGCCCTGGTGGGGGTTCACATTGTGCACCTGGTGTTTGGCCTGGTGTATCTCGTGGTAAATGCCATCCGAGTGTGGAAAGGAACCATTCATGCAGGAGATACCGTGCGGTTGAAAGCCCTGGGCATCTACTGGCATTTCCTCGGGCTCCTTTGGCTGTATCTCTTCGCCTTTTTGTTTTTCATGCATTGAGCATCGAGGTCAAGGCGAAAGACGCCTT
The DNA here is from genome assembly GCA_041163465.1 of Bacteroidota bacterium. Lineage (GTDB taxonomy): Bacteria > Bacteroidota > Bacteroidia > Flavobacteriales_D > Sanyastnellaceae > UBA11663. The sequence goes on along the minus strand of JBEARC010000014.1, from coordinate 5,107 downwards.
GGATTGCGAGGCGCAACAGGCCCTTGGATGCATCATTCAACATGGCCTGTGAATACTTGTCCGCATTTGGACGCATTCTACATGGTTGCCCAAGACGGATTGCCCTATTTTCGCGTCACAATTTCAGACCATGGCTGGAAACACCGAAACGATTCCGACTGAAGTCTTGTGGGGCGGAGGTCAAAGCCCGTTCTCTGTGACGTACGGGAAAATGATGATGTGGTTCTTCCTCGTGTCGGACGCGCTCACATTTGGGGGCTTGCTGACGGCATACGGGTTCTCACGTGCCACTTCCGAGGATGCTTGGCCCATTGGGGAACAAGTCTTCCGCGCGCTTCCTGGCCTCGAAGGACATTATCCATTGATTTACGTGGCTTTGATGACCTTCATTTTGATTGTGTCCTCGGTGACCATGGTGCTCGCCGTGGAAGCTGGACACCGCAATGACAAAGCAGGGGTGTTGAAGTGGCTCGGTGCAACCATTGTGGGTGGCTTCTTCTTCCTTGGCTCACAAGCGTGGGAATGGTCACACTTCATTCACGGTTCGGGTGGAGGGTTTCAGTTGGCCAAAGAGGTCACGGTGACTGCTGACAACGGAGACACCTTCACGTTGTCCAAAGGCGACATGGTGTTTATGGACCACCATTTCGGCGACGCGGCGGCTGCCTTGGTTGCTGGGGATCCCAACGCGGTGCTCCAGGCCGATGGCGAGCACATCAGCATCACGCAGTTTGGCGACCACGCGCACACAGCGGAGTTGCACAGTTTGACGCTGAACAAATACATCGAAAACGAGCAAGAAGTGTCCGGACCTGAAGCTGCGAAGTTGTGGAACGCCCGCAGCGACGTGTTCGCGTTTGGGGCCAACCTCGAGGACAGCGAGTACGCCGCACAGCAGACATATGCCAACTTCTTCTTCTTCATCACAGGATTCCACGGTTTTCACGTGTTTTCTGGCGTGGTGATCAACATCATCATCTTTTTGATGGCCTTGAATGGGGTGTTTGAGCGCCGTGGCCACTACGAGATGGTGGAAAAGACCGGGTTGTACTGGCACTTCGTGGACCTGGTGTGGGTCTTTGTGTTCACCTTCTTCTACCTCATCTGATCATGGAACGCGACGATCTCATTGTCAACGACAGCTACGCGATGGCTGCTCATCACAGCGATGAAGCAGGCGCCGCGATTCGCAAGAAAATTTGGTTTGTCACGGGACTGCTGACCCTTATCACTGCCGTGGAGGTGGCCATGGGCGTGTATTTCAAGCGCTCCGAAGCCTTCACGTGGACAGCCATCAAGTGGACCTTCATCGTGTTGACATTGGTCAAGGCCGCCTACATTGTGTTGGTCTTCATGCACCTTGGCGACGAGCGGAGCAACTTGAAGAAAGCCATCATGGCCCCCTACATCTTGTTCATCTGTTACCTGATTTTCATCGCAATCACCGAAGGGTTTGGGCATTTGGAGTCCTACACCACTTTCCACTGATTGCCTTTGATCCAAAAGCGCCATGGGTGCTTGGAAAAACCGTCTGATTCTCCTTGCAATGATGCTGGCCCTGCCCTTGGCGGGGCTGGTTTTTTTTGGCATTCTGACGGAGCACAACTTCCAAACCCTTCCCTACTATACCCGCGAAGGGGCCGTCGAAGGCCGTTCCCTCGATGCGCAACGGGTGGGCCATTTCAGCCTGACCAACCAAGACGGAGAGGCATTTTCCTCCCAAACACTTCGCGGAAAGGTTTGGATGGCTGCCTTTTTTGGCACCGATGCCCCCCACGTCGCTCAGGTGACCAGGCAATTGCTCTGGCCCAATTTCCGCTACAGGGATGAGGAAGACATTGTGCTGGTGTGCTTCAGTTTGAGCCCCAAGCATGACACACCAGAGGTGTTGAAGGCCTACGTGGATCGCAACACCCGGTACAACGGACCGGAAGGCAAGTGGCAGTTTTTGACAGGTCCTCAGGACCAAATCGACAGGATCGTCTCGGAGGACTTCATGATTCAACGGGACCCGCATGAACCCAACAACGTGGCCACGCTGTGGCTTGTCGATGCGGAAGGATTTCTGCGGGGGGTGTACCATGCAGCGTCTGAAGATGCCATTCGCGATGCCGTGGAAGACATCGCCTTGCTGCAAAAGGAAATGGATTTGGCCGCCTATGCCCACAAGCAATTGGCGAAAGAAGTCGCGGGCCGACCTAAACTGCCGGTGCTCGGTCCCGAGGGACACACCGTGCCGGCGTTTGCGTTTGTGGGATTGGACAGCGTCGAGGTGAGTCACAGAACGGTGGCTGGTCGCGTCAAAATCGTAGATTACTTCTTCACGCATTGCCCGACGATTTGTCCGATCATGAGCAGCCAATTGGCCCGAAGCCAAGTCTGGATGCGCGATCGGAACCTCCAAGATTCCATCACGATCTTGAGCCACAGTGTGGACCCTGCACGAGATACACCGGAAAGACTTCTCTGGTATGCTCAACGCATGGGCGCGGACACCGCCCAATGGAAATTCCTGACGGGTGACAAGGAAACGCTGTACGACCAAGCCAAGACCGGCTATTACCTCACGGCATTGGAAAGCGACACAGCAGCCGGTGGGTTCTTTCACAGCGACACCTTTGTCCTTGTTGATCGACAAAACCGCATCCGTGGATTGTACGACGGCACATCGACTGCTGAGGTGGACGCCATGCTTCTCGATGCCGCACAATTGGTCTTTGAGGACTGACGTTGCTGTGCGTGTTGTCGATGATTGCATCTTTGCCTCCTGAAACCCTCTCTCCGACTTGCCATGAAATTTGACAAGAACATGAAGCGCTTTGTGTGGGTGGCTGGTGTGGCCATTCCCCTTGTCGTGGCCGTGCTTTTTTTCCTACCAGGCATCGAAGTCAGCCCTGAACTCCGTTCTTTCCTCAACCACCTTCCTGCTGTCAACGCCACAATCAATGGTTTGGCATTTCTCTCCCTTGTGGGCTCCTACCGCGCCATCAAACGCAAGAATCTCTTGCTTCATCAACAACTCAACACCGCCGCTCTCGGCCTGTCTGCTCTGTTCCTGTTGAGCTATGTGAGCTATCACATCACCTCCGAAAGCACGCCGTACTGTGGCGAAGGTTGGATTCGAGTTGTGTACTTCTTCGTGTTGTTGAGCCACATTTTGTTGTCCGTTGTCATTGTGCCCTTGGTGTTGACGACCTACCTTCTCGGGTTGGGACAGCAGGTAGAAATGCACCGGAAGTGGGCCCGTGTCACTTGGCCCATGTGGATGTATGTCACGTTCACGGGGGTGGTGGTGTACTTGATGATTTCACCGTGTTATCCCTTTTGAGTGGGATGAGAGACCCTGAAAAATTGTGATGAACCCTTGTGCGAACAAACGTTCGAACAGACGTGTGAACAGACGTGTGAATCGACGCGATGAAGCCCCACCCGTCATGAGCCCGCAGCTCCATGTTCGTTGGGTACTTGTCCTGACCTTGCTCCTCTCGGTGGATCTGATGTGGGGGCAGTGCGTCATGTGCAAGGCCGTGGCCGAAGACAGCGCCGAAGACGGGTCGTTGGGACGGGGATTGAATGCTGGCATCCTGTATTTGATGGCGGTTCCATACGTCATTTTGGGCTTTTTCGCATGGTTTGTGTTTCGCAAACGCAAGGAAGCCGTCCCCGGGGGGCAATGAGCCGCGTCGCAAACCCTAATTTTGGAGCATGCGCGCACGCTTTCCTTTTTTCACAGCCCTCGTGTTGGGTGGACTGTTGTGGTTCCCAACCCCCTCACAAGGCCAAACCCCCGACTTCCCCACCGAGTCGTGGTCCTTGGAACGATGCCTGGAGCACGCCTTGACCCACAACCTGTCTCTGCAGCAAGCCCAACTCGGATTGGAGCGCGGCGACATTGGGTTGCTCGCGGCCAAAGGTGCGTTCCTGCCCAACTTGAATGCCTCCATGAGTTATGGCGTCAACATTGGTCAGCGCATCGACCCCTTCACCAACACGTTTGCCACCAATGCTGTACAATCGAGCAATTACGGGTTGAGTTCCGGGGTAACGCTCTTCAATGGCTTCCAAAACCACCTGAACCTGAGGAGGGCGAGGTTGGGGCTCGACCTGGCCCAAGCCAATGTGGAGATTGCCCAAAACAACGTGGCGTTGACTGTCGCATCGGCCTACCTGAACATTTTGTTTCAGGAGGAATTCCTGCGCATCGCCAACCTCAATGCCGAGGCGACCTCACGCCAGGTGGACCGGGTGGACAAACTCGTGGCAGCGGGGGCTGCCGCTGAAAGTGATTTGTACGACGTCAAGGCACAACAAGCCGCCGACCTCAGTGCTGTGGTGAATGCTGAAAACGCCGTTCAGTTGGCGACGCTAAACCTTGCCCAATTGCTGCAACTCGACGCGGACGATGCCGAGCGCATCGAGGTTGTGGCGCCTGCTGAAGGCATGCTCCAGGCTTCCACCATGCCCTCATCTGCAGATGCCGCCGTGGCCTTTGCCCTGAGCCAGTTCCCCGACATGCGCGCGGCCGAATTGCAAGTCACAGACGCATACTTGGGATTGGATTTGGCCAAAGCCGCGCGCTACCCAAGCATCCGAGGGTCCTACAGCACAGGGTCGGGTTATTCAGGCAACAGACAAGAAGCCGTGATCGAGCCCATCTACACCGACTTCACGATTCCGACCACCATCGAAGATGTTGAACTGACGGTCCCTGTGGAAACGTCGCCGGGCGTCTACGAGACAATGTCGTTTCAGGACCAGCTGAGCAACAACATCAACCAGAGCGTCTTCTTTTCCATGAGCATCCCTTTGTTCAACAACTTTGGGATTGCTTCAGGGGTCAAACGCGCGGAGGTGGACGTGATGGCAGCCCAGCTTTCCAAAGACCAAACCGCGCAAGCCCTGACACAATCCGTTGAGTCTGCATGGGCGGACGCGCGCGCCGCCAAACGAACCTTCGAAGCCAACACTGACGCGTTGGACGCTGCCGAACTGGCCATGACCAATGCGGAGGCGCGGTTTGAGGCCGGGGCGATTTCGGCTTTGGAGTACGCCGACGCGCGAACCCGGGTTGACAATGCGCGCATCAACGCGTTGCGCACACGGTATG
>JBEARC010000013.1:0-16677 GCA_041163465.1 Bacteroidota bacterium | reverse complement strand
AACGACCGAAACGACCGTCAGAACAGAAATCAAAGGAACCAAAGGCGCGACCCCTTCCTCTCAGATCCTGAAGAACACGGATTTGATTTCGATGGCATCGTGGAGACTGAGGGCGTGGTTGAGGTTCAGCCCGAAGGCCATGCATTCCTCCGGTCTGCCGACTACAATTACCTGAATTCACCGGACGACGTCTACGTGTCTCCGCGTCAGCTAAAGCAGTTTGGACTTCAAACAGGCGACACGGTTGTGGCCTCCATCCGTCCCCCTCGCATCGGTGAAAAGTACTACCCTCTGATCGATGTAAAATCCATCAATGGTCGGAGCCCTGAATGGGTGAAGAACCGCGTTCCCTTCAAATTTCTCACACCCTTGTTCCCGCAAGAACGCTTCAAATTAAGCACCGCGCGTGGCACAGTGAGCACGCGATTGATGGACCTTTTTGCCCCCATTGGCAAGGGACAGCGCGGCATGATTGTTTCTCAACCGAAAACGGGCAAGACGACACTGCTGAAGGATGTGGCCAATGCGATCAGCCTCAACCACCCCGAAGTCTACTTGATCATTTTGCTGATTGACGAACGACCTGAAGAGGTCACAGACATGAAGCGGAGTGTCAACGCGGAGGTCATCGCCTCCACCTTCGATGAACCTGCGGATCGCCACGTACGGATTGCCAATTTGGTGCTTGAGAAGGCCAAGCGCATGGTCGAATGCGGTCACGATGTCTGCATCTTGCTTGACTCCATCACACGTCTCGCGAGAGCGTACAACACGGTGAGCCCCTCCTCTGGCAAAATTTTGTCTGGAGGTGTCGAGGCCAACGCTCTCCAAAAGCCCAAGCGCTTCTTTGGTGCAGCGAGGAACATTGAGAACGGCGGATCTTTGTCCATCATTGCCACAGCCCTGACTGAAACCGGGTCCAAAATGGATGAGGTCATTTTTGAAGAATTCAAAGGGACAGGCAACATGGAGCTTCAACTCGATCGTCGGATTTCCAATCGACGCATTTACCCTGCGATTGACATTTTGTCATCCGGGACACGTCGTGAAGATTTGTTGCTCGACAAAGAGACACTCCAGCGCATCTGGATTCTCCGAAAGCACCTTGCAGACATGAACTCCATTGAAGCCATGGAATTTGTCAAGGACAGGGTGGAAAGCTCGCGAAACAACGAGGATTTCCTGGCCTCAATGAATGGCTGATGGCTGGAAGGCCCTCTCGATGGATCGTGCCTGTGATTGCGGGCTATTTCGCCTTCAAAGGGTTGATTGCCGAGGGAACCTCGGCTGAAAAATCGTTGGCCTTGGGTGGCTTGTACCACTGGACGGCCTTGATCGGTTTGGCGGTGGTGGCAGGTTTGGCCATGCAGCGGGGAAGAAGTTCGACCGGCTCATGGTGGGGTGATGTCCGAAAACTTGCACAGCCATTGCTTCTCTACTCCCTGTTGGCCTCCTTGTCGGTTCTTGTGTGGAACCACGGCATCGCCAAAGAAACCACGAACCTGCGTCTCGCTTTGCGTGAGGCCCAAATCATGGAAGCCACCGCCACAGAAGCTTCATTCCAAGCATGGGTGGGTGACGCTGGGCTCGAAGAAGGCGCTTGGATTCCCGACCGAGAGGTCTACCGAGAACAAGCACTTTCCCAAGTTCGTTGGATGCTTTCTCCCTCTGTCATGTTCGTCTTTTCATTGCTCACCTATGCTGTGGCCTCCATCGCCTTGGCTCTGGCCACTTCCCTTCTGCTACACAAGATTTGGAGCATCACGTCGTTGGGATGATGTACCTTCGAACCATGCGCATTCAGCCGAAGTATGTTGTTGGAACCCTTTTGGGATGGTTGTTGCTCGTCACAGGCTCATGGGCACAAGGGGCTCGAAAGAACTTGGCCAATTTTGACACGCGGCCTTATCACTTTGGATTTTTGTTGTCCGCCAACCAGAGTGACTTCAATTTTGCGTTAAGGGATAGCCTGTCTTCCGAATTGATGGGAATCGCCAATCTTCCCCAGGCAGGGTTTAACATGCATTTGATGGCGTCGTATACATTGTCACGCCACATTCGATTGCGATTTGTGCCTGGCTTGAGTTTTCAAGATCGCGGTTTGAACTATGCATTCGAAGGGGCCCCTGCCGTAACCAAGCGCACAGAGGCTGTGAATTTGGACATTCCCCTGCTCCTGAAATACCGATCTGATCGTGTGGGGAACTTCGCAGCATTCACACTGATTGGCATCAAGTATGCCCGCGATTTCCAATCCCAAGAGGATGTCAACCAGCAGCTTCAATCCGACAACATCCTTCGCTTGAAAGCGGGGAATTTCGCCGCGGATGTAGGAGCAGGAATCGATATTTTCTTGCCCTTCTTCAAATTTTCCATTCAAGCGGTCACAGAGCATGGGCTGGTCAATGTGCTCATTCCTGACGACAGCAACTACGCCAACCCCTTGGAATATCTCAAAACGCGGAGCTTCGTGCTTTCGTTTTGTTTTGAGGGATAAATGCGTTGATGGAAGACACCTATCGCACCTTGAATGGACCTTGTGAAGGCCTTTTCAAAGTCAAGGGGTCCAAGCACTTCGGCTACGGATTTCCCATCGAAACAGAAGCCGAGGCCTCTGAGATGCTCTTAGCCTTGCGAAAACAACACCACAGTGCAAGGCATGTTGCCTTCGCGTGGAAACTGGGCTACGACGACAACCAGCAGCGGTGGAGCGACGACGGAGAACCGAGCAACAGTGCAGGCCCTCCCATTTTTGGTGTCATCCGAGCCCACGACCTCACCAATGTCGTGTTTGCCGTGGTCCGGTACTTCGGAGGCACCAAACTGGGTGTTGGCGGTTTGATCCAAGCCTATCGCGAAGCAACAACAGAGGCATTGAATCAGGGGCGCATCGTGACACGACTTCGCACCCAGCATTGTCGCATTCTTTTCTCCTACGAACACATGGGAACGGCCATGGGGCTCATCAAATCTTGGGAACTCATTCCCCTCCATTCCGAATTTGAGTTGAGCTGCAGCCTGGAGGTCGAAGTGAGGCTGTCAGATGTGGATCGATTCGTCCAAGCGGTCCGCGAGACGCGCTGTTTGGACATCCAACTCCGAGAAACCGGCTCCTGAGGGGATCAAAGAGGTTTTTTCACCACATACACCCACTGCTCTCCATGTAGGGCCAAACGCTCGTAGCGCGTCTCACCCAAAAGCGCCTTCATGTCTACCACCTCTACGTCGAAACCAGCCTCCCTCCAACGTTGAGGGTAGTCTTGATGCCCATACAGTCGGACGTGATCTTGTTGCCAATAGAGGCGTTCCCTCTCCATGGGGTCCGTGATCGATCGGTCCTCCTTCGTATCCTCTGATTCGTAATCAATCGGGACCTGAAAAATCCCCCAGCCACCGGGCTTCAGGACGCGAAAAAACTCCGCCATTACGCGTCGATCGTTGTCAACATGCTCCAACAAGTGATTGGCCATGGCGACATCAAACGACTCCGCAGGAAAGGGGATGTCATGACAATCGAAATGGTGATCAGCCCAAGGACTGTTTAAGTCACCTGTGACGTAATCCAAGTTGGACATGTTTCGGAACTTCCTCAGAAAACAATATTCCGGGGCCAGGTGCAAAAGGCGCTGGTCGGCCTCAAACAAGGAGGTCTGATCCTTCAAGTATGCCCACACCGCACGGTGACGCTCCAAGCTCAACGAATGGGGAGCCAAGGCATTGGGTCGGCTATGAACCCTGCCATATGGCAACATTCGGCGGTAGGATTTGCCTGAAATTGGATCCTCGAAACGAGAGCCTGCATAGGCCCACGCCACAGCCTGCAACGCCACATGCGCTCCTCGCTGAAGCACCGTACGAGGCACCCACCTTGTCAAAACGCTCACCAATCCCATGGGTCAAACATAAGGCGGGACCCGTTGTTGGGTCCCGCCGAATTCGATTCAATTGCTGATACGACTCAACGGACAGTCAAAGGAAACGTACGGACAGAGCCTCGGTTGTTCATGACCCGAACCGCGTACCATCCGGCAGGCCAATCAACCATGACACTGCCATTGGAGAAACCCTCGTGAACGATTCGACCTTGAGCGTCCAACACCTCAAACGTCATAGAACCCTCCAAGCCAGTCAAAGTCAGCGTGGACCCCGCGTTGCAGGGGTTGGGATGCACGACAACATTCCATGTTGACTCCTCTGTCAACCCGTCGACCTCACCCACAGTGACCGTCACAGGCACCCGCTCTGACGCACATTCCACAGGAAGGGGTTCGGCCACCCACTCGTAGAAGAAGTAGTAATAATCCAAGCTTGGACCGGCCGTGCTGTTGGTAATGCTCAACAAATCCCCAACGGCATACGGATAGCTCAGGGATGAGCTCGTACCCTCCCTCCACAGTTGCGGGTCATCCGAGGTGCAGCGCAAGCCATAATTTACACCAGGTGCGATGTCCCAGTTCAAATTCAACACGTGTGTGCCGTCCTGAACAACCTCCGAGGTTGATTCCAACACGATGCCAAAGGCGTCGATCAGCTCAAATGTCCGCTCATAGGTGCCATTGGCATACAACGTCACACTGTTCAAACGACAAGACTCAAACACATCAAATTCCAACCAACGTTGGGAGTTGCTGTGGTATTGACCTTGGGGCTGGTTGGTCAATTCTCCACCAATTTCTGTGGCTCCTTCGTTGATGCGAACATCCTCTGCCCAGAACGTGGTGGTCACGTCCACCTGGGGCGAATACACGTTGCCTTCTCCCAACAAATTGCCGCCAAACTCCGCATCGTACCAACGGACATTGTCTCCTGTAGCCACGAGGTTCACCACAGCGGGCGATGGAATGACCACATCATCACCGAGTGTAGGCGGACTCAATGGCGCTTCATACAAGACGACGTGAACAGTGTCCGATGCCCCCGCGTTCCCGCAGATATCCACACTGGACACTGCGTAGTCTCCAGCAACAGTGACCTCAATGCTTTGAGTCTCCGCTCCTGTAGACCACAGGTAGTTCGCTGCTTCGGAGGCAGTCAATGTCAGCACGGATCCATCGCAGAGGTTGGCATCTCCGTCCAAATCGACCGTGGGGGCATTGCCGACAATCTCAGTGATGTTCAACAAATTGGAGAATCCTGCACATCCTGCATCATCATACACGAGCACAGAATAAGGACCACCTTCCGTCACGTCCAACGTCGCCACTCCTTCCACGTCATTGGACCATTCATATGAGGCGTACCCCTCGGGCGCTGTGAGCGTCACCGACTCTCCTGGGCAAAATTCTGTGGCACTTGCTTGAATCGTCACGTCAATGGTGCATGGAACCTCAAGCACCGTGTGGTACTGGTCGATGGCTGGGTTGTCAATGACGGTTTGGACACCGCTAGGCCACGAAATCACTGCCTGATCTACGCCTGCCGAACCGCCCAGCCCGAAGTGGCAGGAAAACGTGCAGGTAATGCCATAGCTCTCGCCCGCCCGAACCTCGCGGATCTGGGTTCCGAAGTCACCCGTGATTACGACTTTGGCACCCACCGCATCCATGTTGGACTCAAATCCTTCCAATTCAAAGGTGATCCAGTGGTTTTCGGGGTTGCCGTTGTTCACCCACAGGACGTCTTCGTTTTGGTTGTCGGGGTTGACGTACCCGTTTCCGTAGCTGGCATATACATCCACCTGACCATCACGGTTCACATCGCCAAAAGCGAAGCTGTGCATCGTATCGTTGTTCGGGAACATGTTTGGCACCTCGGTGAATGTCATGTCGCCGTTGTTGTGGAAATAGCGGTGGCTGCCTCCGGAGTGAATCAAGTCCACGAAGCCATCGTTGTCGAAATCTTCAAACTTCGCTTGCAAGAAAAAACCTGTCACATCCAATCCACTGCCCGCCGTGACGTTGGTAAAATACCCGTTCCCGTCGTTCTCCAAGATGTAGAGCGTGGTGCTGTGATTGGTGACCAAACAATCAAAATCCCCGTCGTTGTCGATGTCTGCAAAGTCGACTGTCCAGCTTTGCTCGTAAAAAACCAAGCCACGCTCCAGCGCCTCCTCTGTCCAACCCCCGTTTCCATCATTCACCCACAATTGATTGACGCGGCGTGGGTCCTGGGGGTCATTCACAAACTGGCGACATTTGGCAATGAACAAGTCGACGTCTCCGTCGTTGTCGAAATCGCTGAATACTGTGCCGTAGTTGCCACTGTGATCCGTGTCAGGGTAATCGCTGAAATCGTAGTTGGTCAACTCAATCAGCCCAGGAGCAGGCGTCAAAGCGCCCGCTTCGCTCCCCTTCCACATCCGGCTCAAACCATCGTCATGGCAACCAAAGACGTCCAAATTTCCATCGTTGTCGATGTCAGCCCAGTTGCAAGCCTGCATAAACATGCTGCCATTGTTCAGTTCCAACGCCGTCGACTGACCTGGTGCTGTGATGTGTTGCACGTGAACCCCATCATAGGCTCCTCCGCTAAACACGTCTTTGTGACCGTCGTTGTCAAAGTCAGCCACGCACATCCCCCATTGGCTGGCATTGCTGACCGGCCCCAAATTGTAGTCCACAAACCCTCCTTGGGGCGTCTGGTATAACGTATGTAAGGTGTTGCTTTGGTCGAGGACAATCAAATCATCAAAACCATCACCATCCAAATCCGCGAATCCAACGCATCCTCCGCTGTGAAACGTCTGAGGAAGCAAATTGTTGCTGTTTGTAAACGATTGGGCGTGCACAAGGGCACTTGGCGCGGCGACAAGGGCAAGCGCAAGGAACGCTTGTTCACGCATCATGGCAAATGTTTTCATCGATGTTGGTTTCTCTGATGGTTCGGCAAGGTAACAATGCATACGCTTTCAAGGTTGCATGTGTTGGAAACGAGGCGAACGGGAGGTCATGTCGGCACCAGAATGGTCGTATTTTTGCACCATGGCAAGCGGTCAAAAAGCGGCCTTCCATACCCTCGGTTGCAAACTCAATTTCAGCGAGACGTCCACCCTTGCGCGACAGCTCAGTGAGGCTGGATATGCCAGGGTAACCATCGACGAAGCGCCCGATGTCGTGGTCATCAACACCTGCAGCGTCACGGACCAGGCTGACGCCAAATGTCGGCACGCCGTGCGAAGGGCCATGGCCTCCAATCCCCTTGCATTTGTGGTCGTTGTGGGGTGCTATGCCCAACTGAAACCCCGAGAAATTGCAGACATCGACGGGGTTGATTTGGTGCTCGGGGCGGAGGAGAAATTCAACCTCGTTGCACACCTTGAATCTCTTGAAAAGCGTGATACCGGTTTGGCCTTGGCCGGTGAAATCAAGGAGGTCAGGGCCTTTGTTCCTGGCCATTCAAGCGGAGACAGGACAAGGTCCTTTCTCAAAGTGCAAGACGGTTGCAACTACTTCTGCGCCTTTTGCACCATTCCCTTGGCCCGTGGACGATCACGAAGTGCCAATGTGGCCGACACAATCATGGAGGCCCGGAAGGCAGCCCAACAGGGAGCGAGAGAAATTGTGCTCACTGGGGTCAACATCGGTGACTTTGGGACGTCGCACAATGAAAGCCTCATCGACTTGGTTCGGGCCTTGGATGGTTTGGACCACGTCGCCCGGTACCGAATCTCTTCCATCGAACCCAATCTGTTGGATGACGAACTCATTGAGGAGGTTGCTCGCTCAGCTCGATTTCAACCCCATTTCCACCTGCCACTGCAATCCGGGAGTGACGATATCTTGGCTGCGATGCGGCGCAGATACCGAACGGATTTGTATCGGAATCGGGTTGAACACATCCGCCGTGTGATGCCCCATGCCAGCATCGGTGTGGATGTCATTGTGGGATTTCCTGGAGAAACCCAGGCCAAGTTTGAAGAGACACTGGAATTTATCAAGTCTCTCGACGTCAGCTACTTGCATGTATTCACCTACAGTGAACGTGCCAACACTACTGCCCTGCGAATCGCCGATGTCGTTCCAATGCATGTGCGACGGGAACGAAACAAGGTGCTACGCAACTTGAGTTTGAAGAAACAGCGACAACATTACGAGCGACAGATTGGCCAGGTGCATGACGTGCTGTTTGAACATGCGGAAGAAGACGGCCTCCGCATGGGATACACAGCCCACTACGTTCGCGTCGCTGCGCGCGCATCAGAGGTGGAGGGAAATGAAATCTGTCCAGTTCGGCTTGAGAAAATTCACGCGGGGGGATGGATGTCTGGGACGTTGATGGAGCCACGGACTTCGAGGCAAACGACAATCCCTGAGGCCACTGCATCTTGACGTAGCTTCGACGCATGTATCCCAACCTGTACTTTGCCCTGGAAGACCTCTTTGGATGGAATCTTCCCGCGCTCAAGTTGATCAACAGTTTTGGCTTTTTCGTTGCCTTGGCCTTCCTCGTCGCCCATGTTTTGTTGCGCAAGGAACTCTCAAGAATGGGACAACATGGATGGTTTCCTACAGGGAAAAGAACAGATTGGGTGGGGTTGCCTCCTTCTCCACTGGATCTCGCCATCCAAGCACTGATGGGGTTCTTCTTGGGATGGAAGGTCCTGTATCTCGTCATCCACGCCGACACGTTGTTCCAAGGAGGAGGTCTACCTCAGGCTCACTTGTTCAGTACTGAAGGAAATGTATTCTGGGGTGTGATGGTAGCTTTGATCTTGACCGGATGGCGCTACTGGGAAGTGAAGCGACAAGCCCTTCCAGAGCCCAAGCGCGTGAGCAGCGAAGTTCTACCTGCAGAGCATGTGGGAGGCATCACAGCCGCAGCAGCCATTGGAGGAATCGCCGGAGCCAAGCTGTTTCACTTGTTGGAGTATCCCGAGGAATTCAAAGCTTTTCTGCTCAACCCAAGCCTGAATGCCTTCTTGGGTGGATTGACCATCTATGGAGGGCTGATTGTTGGAGGTCTTTCTGTGTACGTCTACGCCCGACGTCACAAGCTCAATTTCTTGCGTCTCGCAGATGCAACCTCGCCTGGTTTGTTGTTGGCCTATGGAATTGGCCGCATCGGATGTCAAATCAGTGGCGATGGTGATTGGGGCATTCCCAATCCCGCCCCCAAACCCACCTGGCTGCAATGGGCTCCAGATTGGCTGTGGTCCTACGCATATCCCAACAATGTCAACGGGGTGTATGGTCCAAGAGCCGCTGGATACACAGGGAAGCTCATCGACCCGGCAAAGCATCCCTGGCCTTCTTTTGAGGGCTATGGCACTTACTTGGACCCCATGGTGTTTCCAACACCCATCTATGAAACTCTGGCTGCAACACTGGGTTTTGCCATGCTCTGGGCGATGCGACATCGTTGGGTCCACCCCGGCCAGCTTTTCGCGGCCTATCTGATGTTCAATGGACTTGAGCGCTTCTGGATCGAAAAAATCAGGGTCAATGTCACGTTTGACCTGCTGGGGATGGATGTGACACAAGCTGAATTGATTTCCGTCTTGACGTTTTTGGCTGGAGCCTCTCTGTGGTTTTGGGTACAGTCAAGTCCCTCCAAACGCTACCAGTCGCAGTCATGAATTTGGGAGGCAAGGAAGTTCAACCCTTGCCCCAATGTGTCGTCCACCACAAGAATGCACATTCCAAGTGGATATGACAATGACGCGCAATTGCTTGCTGACTTGAGGCAAGGAATGAGTCAAGAGCAAGCCTTCCGGCGCGTCATTCAGGCATGGCAGCGCCCGCTGTACGCGAAACTCAGGCGTCTTCTCGGCAACCACGAAGATGCAGCTGACGCCTTGCAAGAAACATTCCTCAAAATGCACAAGGGATTGGGGCAATTCCGGGGGGAAAGTTCATTGTTTGGTTGGACCCAACAAATCGCCACGCGAACTGCCTTGGACATGCTACGCAAACGTCAAAGGACGCGTCATTGGAATGCTTCCTATCCTTCGGTCCTATCCCCCAACCTTGAAGGCGGCATGATGGAGGATTGGGAGCCTGAAGACCCCAATGCTTTTGATGAATTCATGGGGCATGTTCCTTGGGATGAAAACACGGTGGTTTCCCGCTTGGTCGCGGCCGTGGATGGGCTACCCGATCGCCAGCGGGCGGTGTTTGTCCTGAAGTACTTTGAAGGACTCACCTATGAACAAATGACAGATTCACTCGGCGTGACAGAGGGCACCTTGAAGACCTTGTATCACCACGCTACCCAAAAGATCCATGCATGGATTCGCGAAACGTACGACCCGGCCTCCTTCAACCCTGATTGACAACCAACGTCTTGACTGTACCATGACACGACCCAAGCATTCGAAACAACAAATCATGGATTGCATGGAGCAAGCAACAGCTCCTCCAGAATCATTCTGGCGCGATCAAGAGGATGCAATCATTCAAACCATTCGCCCCGGAATCAACACGCTCTCCGTGTGGAGTTGGCGGGCCGTGGCTGCCGCAGCATGTCTGATCCTGGCTTGGTGGGGCATCTCGGGAGATGTTGCAAGCCTCAAGTTTGCACCTGCACAAGGTCGCTGCATCACCTTTGCGTGTTTGCTTGAACAAGAACGCACGAAGCAACAGGAACCGCTTCCACTGACAGACCAAGAACTCGAGCAACTCGAATTTTGGTCGAGTGCGTTCGACAATCCTGACGCATCCTTTTTTGAACATTGAGCCATGCCTTATCTCTTCTTCTCACGCCGATTCTGGACACTCTCCCTTCATGCCACACTTCTCTCGATTGCGTGGTCGGGGCTGTCCTTCGCCAGCCATGCCCAACGACCAGGAGGACCGCCTCAAGGTCCTGGGTCGGAGCGCATGGAGGCCTTGCGCATCGCCTACATCACCGAAGAATTGGCATTGACCCCTGAAGAAAGTGAAGTCTTTTGGCCACTCCAGCGAGCCTTCGATGCCAACATGTTGGAATCGCGCGAAGCTTTGCAATCGATTCAGCAACGAGGTTTGTCTGAATCCATGCCCGAAGGTGAGGTTGCAAAGCTGCTCGAAGAGATGACCACCATTCGCAAGGCGATGGTGGATGACGAAGCAGCCCATCTTCTGGCGATCATCGAGCTTCTTGGAGCAGAAAGGGGGTTCAAAATGACCACCATCCAGCGAGAAATGGCTCGCAAAATTCGAGAAAACCTCGGCTCGAGCCAGGGCATGTCACCGCGCCCTGGCAATCGTCAGCGCGGCCCTCGTCAGGGACTCTGAGGCACAAAACGCAGACTCACCCCATTGATGCAATAACGCAAGCCCGTGCGGGTCGGGCCATCGGGAAAAACATGACCCAAATGACTTCCACAGGATGCGCATGACAATTCCGTGCGAATCATGCCATGGGAGCGATCCAAGGTTTTCCGAATGTCCGCTTCTGGAAGCTCCGCGTCAAAACTGGGCCAACCGCATCCCGCATCGAACTTGGCTTTCGATTCGAACAACGACTTGTTGCATCCTTTGCACATGTAGGTGCCTTCGGACCATTGTGCATTCAGTTCGCTCGAAAAGGGTCGTTCCGTTCCATGTTCGCGCATGACCCGGAATTCTTCAGCCGTCAAGTTCGCGCGCCAATCGTGGTCCTTGTGACTTTCGTCCTTGTGACTTTCACTCATGATGCAGGCTTTGAACCGCGAGTCGATGATTGAGGACTGGGACCGTTTCCTCGTCCGGAATTCTGTCCACGCGACTTCCCCTTTCCTTGAGACGGCCCCTTGCCCCTCCAGCGTTTGGAAGACCCTTCTGAAGATGGGTGATTCTTCCCTGGCCCTGGCATCGATTTTCCTCGGGATGTGCTGGCATCTGATCTCCGCGATTTTCCCGCGGAACCTCGGTCCCTCGAAGGTCCTGGCTCATAGGGAGGAACCGGCCCAAGAGATGGGGGAACTTGGAGTTTGGGTACTTCTTTTTCAATCAAACGCTCAATGCTTTTGAATCGACGCACGTCGTCAGGAGTGACCAACGTGATGGCTTCCCCTTTTCTCTCAGCACGCGCGGTTCGCCCGATGCGATGAACGTAATCCTCCTCATTGGGTGGCACATCATAGTTCACCACGATTTCAATGCTGTCGATGTCGATGCCGCGAGACACCACGTCTGTAGCCACGAGGATTGGAATCTTTTGCTGTCGAAAGGCCAGCATCACTTCCTCCCTTTCAGATTGTTCGAGGTCGCTTGACATTCGGCCACAGACAATGCCCCCCTTCTGCAGTGCCCTGACCACCTGACCAACCGTCCTTTTGCGGGAGGTAAAGACAATGCCGCTCTTCACATTTCGCTCCTTGATCACCTCCACCAACACCGCATCTTTTTGATGATCAAACAGCACATAAGCACCCTGCTTGACGTTGGCTGCTGGCTTGCTCAATGCCAATTGAACGGTGACGGGATCCCGCAAAAGATCATGTGCCAACGTCCGCATGCGGTCGGGCATGGTTGCCGAAAACAACAGGGTTTGTCTCTCCTTTCTGCAATGCGATGCAATGCGCATGATGTCCTGATGGAAACCCATGTCCAGCATGCGGTCCGCCTCGTCCAAAATCAACACTTCGAGCGAACCCAGGTCGACATAGCCCAAGTTCAGGTGCGACAGCATGCGACCTGGCGTCACGATCACCACGTCCGCGCCTTGGGTCAGAGCCGTCTTTTCTTGGGCAAATTCTTTGCCCGTGCCTCCCCCATAGATGGCCAAACTGGTGATGCCCGTGTAATAGCCCAGGCCTTCAATGGCTTGGTCAATTTGAATGGCAAGTTCCCGGGTCGGCACGACCACCAAGGCTTTCACCTTGCCATCGGCAGGTGTATCCATGATCCGATCCATGGTTGGCAGCATGAACGCCGCCGTTTTTCCTGTACCCGTTTGGGCGATTCCAAGAATATCTCTTCCCGCCAAAGCATGAGGGATGGCCTCTCCTTGGATTGGAGTTGCATCCTCGAAGCCCATGGCCGCGAGGCTGTCTTCGATGTCCGGATGAAGATGAAGGTCTGTGAATTTGACGCGTTCACGCGTCGAGGAATCCTGTGACTCCTCCGCTCGTTGTTCTAACACGTCTCGAAGGTAAGACAGAACCCTGTGAGGCCCCTTGGCAAGTCTGCATTTGATTTTCAGTATGTTTGCGTTTGACCTTATGTCCACCATGCCCACCATGCCCACCATGCCAAAACCCGTCATGCAGTTCATCTCACAGCGTCGTAGGTTACGGCATTGTTTGCTGGGGATTGGGCTTGGGTTGGGTGCTTTGACCGCGCAAGCAACCCACCTCGTGGGTGGAGATTTCAGCTATGTGCATCTGGGGGGTGACCAATACGAAATCACCTTGACGGTGTACCGCGATTGCAGTCCGGCCAACACGAATGATACGTACTTTGATTCGCAGGTCGCCATCGGAATGTGGAATGGAAGTGGAACCATTGGTCCCAATGATGTCCTGAGCATTGCCTTGCAAAATGCCAATGTCTCCGAAGTTCCCGTGATCATGGGAAACCCGTGCGGAACCCCACCGCCGGAATTGTGCATTCAGCAAGCGATCTACACCAGTGTGGTCACCTTACCAGCGAATGAGTACGGTTGGGATCTGGTCTACCAGCGATGTTGCAGAAATCCAACCATCAGCAACCTCGACGACTTGGGCGGAACTGAAAATGCGGGGATGACCCTGATGGTTCACATTCCTGGAACGGGCGTGATCTCAGAAAGCAACAGCAGTCCTGCCTTCCAGGAGTTGCCGCCGGTTGCCCTGTGTGCCAACCTTCCTTTTGTTTGGAACCACAGCGCTGTCGATCCCGATGGCGACGACTTGGTGTACTCGCTTTGCCCGCCGCTTCAAGGTGGGGATGCAGGCAACGCCCAACCCAATCCCCCTTCCACTCCTCCCTACAATCCCGTGCCTTACCTGCCAGGTTTTTCTTGGGACAATCCCATGACAGCGTTGCCTGGAATGGCCATCGATGCGAGCACGGGTCAACTCACTGTCACGCCCACGCAAGTGGGGCAGTATGCCGTGGGCATTTGCGTCAGTGAGTACCGCAATGGCCAACTGTTGAGCACGGTCATCCGCGATTTTCAATTCAACGTCACGGTGTGTGAACCCGCCATCATTGATCTTGACACAGAAGCCATTCCCTTTGCTGCGGGTGGGTTGACCAGTTTGGTCCCGTATGAAGATGCGATTGGCTTGCCTGCCGTCATCTCATATCCCAACGGCGAGTCCTTTCCCATGGCCAGTTGGCTGGCGAACAACAACATGACTGTTCAGGTCGATGGCGAGAGTTTCATCGCTGACGCTGTGGTGATTGAAGGATGCAACGACGCCCGTTTCACCATTCACAGGCCTGAGTCGGAATCGGAATTTCTTGACACCCTGTTTCTCGAGCTCGAAGGAACCGCATTTCAAGGGTTGGATTTCGCCGAAGACTTCTATGAAGTGATCATGCCGGCCGGTGAGTCTTCCAGCGACATTGAGTTGGGTCTGATGGATGACGATGTGAATGAAGGGGTTGAACATCTTGTCATCACATGCACCTATGTCAATGGGTGTGGCCAAACATCCACCAACGTAGCTCACGTGGTGATTTTAGACCCCATTCCTGTGAGTTTTACACCTGCACCGCTTTCGTGTTTGGATGCTTTGGGTTCTCAAGTCATTGGCTACGAAACCATCGAAGGGTATGGCCCTTTTCATTACACGTGGGAAGGGCGTTCATGGGACAACGCCACGGAGCCAACCCTCGCATGGACTGTCTCGTTTGACTCCACGTTTTCCATGCTCGATCCGGAAGGCCACCTCGTGCCTGACCATCTGCTTACCCTGATGGCTGAAGACCAATGTGGTGATGTGCATACCCACCAGCTCGAAGTGCTTCATCCCGTCATGTTTGAGACAGAGCTTTGTGGTGGAGAGGTCATTGAATTTCCGGCCCACAACGATGGCATCCCCATTGTCGACGTGAATGTGAACGGCGTCTCCATCATCCATGCCAACATCCCCAACATTCCGCTCACTGCTTCTGCGGTCCCTGAAGGAGATTTGTGGATTCTCTACGAATTGCGCGCCTCTGAGGTCGACATGACTTGGAACGGCATGGTTTCCCTGATCGACAGCTGCGGATACGTGACCGAGGCCAACCTTCGCGTGAGGGACTGCATCGTACCCAACGTTATCACGCCAGACAACAGTGGCGGAAACAACACGCTTCGCGTACGGGGACTTCTCGGTTTGGCGGGATCGACGCTGACCATCTACAACCGCTGGGGTTCGGTTGTTTGGCAAGACCAAACGAACATCGACGACCAAGATGAACTTGTATGGGATGGAAACGCGCTCCATGGAAACCCTGCCCCCGATGGTAACTACCAATGGCTCCTCGTTCGAAGCGATGGTGTGCGAGAACAAGGAGAGGTCACCGTGTTTAGGAGGCAATGAGTCTGGGGAATCCTTGGATGGCATCGTTCGTGATTCAAGCCTTCGACGGAGTCGCATGTCCAAGGGCAACCTTTTGAAGGAATCCAACGTTTCTCGTTCGTGCGTCGTATGGTCAGTGATTTGAACAAAGTGACATTCACCAATCCAGCCATCACCCTTCGGGCTTGGTTGCTGCGTGGCTTGGTGTTCTGCGCAGTGAGCCTGGCATGGTCGGATGCATGGGCGACTCACCTTGTTGGCGGCGAAATCTACTACACCCATCTAGGGGGAAATCAATATTTGGTTACCCTCAAGGTGTACCGAGATTGCGGCCCTGCCAACACGCTTGGGACTGGGTTTGATGACCAAGTGTACATCGGCATGTGGGATGGTACGGGGTCCATCGGAGACAATGACGTCCTGACCATCCCTTTGAGCCAGTCCAACGTCTCCAATGTCCCAGTCATTTTGGGAAATCCCTGCGGAACGCCCCCCCCGGAATTGTGCATTGAACAGGCCATCTATTCAGCCACCGTCACCTTGCCTCCCACCAACTATGGATGGGATTTGGTGTGGCAGCGATGTTGCCGCAATCCATCGATTTCCAACCTCCAAAATTTCGGTGGAACCGACAACCCCGGGGCTACATTTGTTGCCCATGTTCCAGGAGACAACGACGGCGCCAACGCATACCAGAACAGTTCGCCGGTGTTCCAAGAACTCCCACCCGTAGCCGTATGCGCCAACTTCGCATTCACATGGGACCACAGCGCCATCGATCCAGACGGAGACGAGCTTGTTTACTCCTTGTGTGCACCACTTGATGGTGGGGGGACTGGCAATGGAAATGGCCCCAACAGCCCTGTTCCCAACCCTCCTCTGGCTCCGCCTTACAATTCTGTTCCCTACATGCCTGGGTTCAGTGCTACCTACCCCATCACCTCCAACCCAGCCATGGCCATTGACCCCATCACGGGGTTCATCACGGGAACACCCACCCAACCCGGCCAATATGCCATCGGGATCTGCGTGAGTGAATACAGAAATGGTCAATTGTTGAGCACGACCGTGCGCGATTTTCAATTCAACGTCACGTTGTGCGATCCCAACATCCAGTCGGTGGTCGCCAACCAAACACCCGAACAATTGTGCATTGGTGAGACCATCACCCTGGACAACAACTCCATCAATGGCTCCAGCTACGCATGGGACTTTGGCGTAGCCGGCATCACCACGGACGTCAGCACTGCCTTTGAACCGACCTACACCTGGCCCCAACCTGGCGACTATACAGTCACCTTGGTGGTCAACCCAGGATGGCCATGTGCAGACACCTCTTC
>JBEARC010000012.1:0-6870 GCA_041163465.1 Bacteroidota bacterium | reverse complement strand
CATGTGAGCGGCTTTGGGTGTCGGGGCGGCAGGATTCGAACCTGCGATCTCCTGGTCCCAAACCAGGCGCGATAACCGGGCTTCGCTACGCCCCGCCTCTTGATTGAGGACGGCAAAGATAACGAGGATTTTTCTTTCCCCATCTTCAGCATGAACTTTTGTTGAGATGCGCAGGGAGGGGCGGGTTGGAGGGTGTGCCCGTCGTTCAAGTCAGGGCCGCAAGGAGGGTGTGCCCGTCGTTCAGGTCAATCCCACATTCCCTTGAATTTCTTCACCGGCCTCGGCTTCTTTCGCGGACCGCGTTCTGAGGAAGGCGCCGGCCACGGCATTGGTGAGCGTGCCAGCAATGACGGGGAAAATCAACAATCCGAGCAAATACCCGGGCATGGCAAATTGTTCGTTGGCTTGTTCCAGGGTGGCCTGCCCAGATTGTACCATGCCTTGAATCATGTGGGCGGAAAAGTTTGGATTGAGAAACTTCACGTAGGCCAAGTGGAAGGGCACACTCAGGACACCCACAACCAACCCTACGCCCGCACCCATGGCCAAGGCGGAGCGATAGGCCAGGAAGCCTTCGGCCTCTTTTTTGGCCCACAGCCCCCACGTCATCACAGCCACCGCTGGAATGAAAAACAACCCCTGTGAGCTGCGTGTCACATCCACGTCGGTCGTGTGCCAACCAAGGGCAAACTCGCCTAAAATCCAAAGAGATTGGATGACGAAAAAGATGAGCCCAAATCGGAGGATCAACTTCATGAGAGAGGAAAGTAGGTTTGACGAAGTGTCACAAGAACACGAGGTCAAGATGCATCATTTTCTCGTGTTCGCCAAAATTTTGCCCAAAGACATGGCGATCAATGGGTGTACGAGGAGAGGGTGGAGAATCAAAATGTCGAGAAAGGCTGGCAGTCGAAACTCCCTCTGGGCCACCTCCAGGGTGTTGGTTGAGTGCTCAACATTCCAGCGGATGAAGCCATCGAGGTATTGCGGATTGAGCCATTCGGTGTAAGTCCAAAACAACGCCACGTTGATCATTCCTGCCAGGAGGCCGGCTCCGAGTCCGTTCATGAACAGGGCGCGCCATGACAGCGGAGGGTGCTTTCGTTGGGTTGGCAGGAGCAAGGCGAACCACAGAAGTGGGCTGCCTAGGAGCAGGTAGAGACCGTAGCTCGGTTCGATCCATTCAAAATGCATGGTGCGGGCGCCCATGAGGTGTTCACCCAACATCCATGCCGCGCGGAGAGCGCCAAGGCCAAGTCCGGCGCGAATCCAAAGTGGTTTCATGGGGTTCAGGTGGTTGAATGAGAGAGGCAACGTCTACGCATGAGGGTCAAGGTACGCTTGTCTGGCGATGTGCACGTCAGGGATTGTGTCGATTGCATCACCACCTTGCAATCTTTCACGTTTCTGGGGCGATGGTTCTTGCCGCGAACGAGGTTCGGTTGGAACTTTGCCGCATGCATTGGGTACACGTTGTTCAAGGGAGGAGTGCATGGGTGTGGTTGGCCACGGTCGGGTTGGGCCTTGGCCTGACCTTGGGGGGATGCCAAACGCTCAGCCCGGAACAACTCGCCGCCCTTCCGTGGTCTGAGCCAGGGTACGACGATTTGTCGCATTGGGCGGCGCATCCGCTTTTGGAGGGGCACGCTGCGGTTCGGAACCTTCCGGCTGAGTTGGTTTGGCCCAACGAAGATGTGGGCGTGGATGTGTTTTACCTGCATCCGACCCAATACTACGAAGGGTCGTCATGGAATGCTTCCTGGGACAATCGCGCGGTGAACCGCTCGGTGGACCGTCTGCCAATTGCGCTGCAGGCCTCGGCATTTGACGTGGGGGGAAGGATGTACGCGCCGCGCTATCGGCAGGCCATCTATGGCGTGTTTTCGTGGAAGGACAGCCTGAGCCGTGTGGCTTTGGACCTCGCGTATCGAGATGTGGAAGCCGCTTTTTTGCATTACCTCGCCCATTGGAACGAGGGGAGGCCCATCATCTTGGCAGGACACAGCCAGGGAAGTTGGCATCTGCGCCGTTTGGTCCAAGCCTTTGAGCACACCCCACTGTCAAAGCGCATTGTGGCGGTGTATGCGCCTGGATTTGATTGGTACGAAGATGATTTTGAGGTCCTGAAACCTTGCGAATCTGCGGATGACATCGGTTGTTGGTGTTCTTGGATGAGCTACGGCGAAGGGTTTTTTCCTCGCTGGTTATCCCAGGTTGAGGGCGTGCCGATGTGTACACATCCGGTGCTGTGGACGCGCAGCCTGGGCGACGAGCGCGGGGAGCCGAATGACTTGTCCAAACACCTTGGTGTGGTCATGCGAAATGGGAAGTTCACGTTGTCCGGATCCGTGCAGGCCTATGCTCAAGAGGGCGTGCTGCAGGTGAAAGAGCCCGTCATGATGTTTGGCAAGTTGTTTCAGCGGGACAATTGGCACGTGGGCGATGTCAATTTGTTTTGGGGCAACATTCGATCCAATGCAAGACATCGCGCAGAACGTTGGATGGAGATGTACCAGCCCTCAGAAAGCCCCAACCCATGAAGCCTCAACCCATCGTCAAGGCCTTGCATCGCGCCGTGGAAGCGCCGATGGCGGATCTGGTGACGTTCAGGGCGTTGCCCACAACGTCGTTGCCCGATTTGAATCCATTCCTGTTTTTGAATCACCACGGTCCCCAGGTCTATCCTCCCCACAACGGAGGGTTGCCGTTTGGTCCGCATCCGCACAAGGGGTTCGAGACGCTGACATTTGTGTTTGACGGCGAGGTAGCGCACAGCGATTCCACAGGCCAAACCTTCGTCACCGGCCCCGGCGGCGTCCAATGGATGACGGCAGGGCGCGGCATTGAACACGCCGAGGTGTCGCCTGAGAGCTTCCTCAAGTCTGGCGGTCCGCTCGAAATCATTCAGGTCTGGATGAATTTGCCGGCACGTCTCAAAGGTTCTGAGCCATGGTATCAGGGCTTTGAGAGCGACGCGTTGCTCCATATTCAAGGGGCAAACGATGCATGGACGTGGCACATCATCTCTGGCGAGGTCGAGGGGCTCCGTGGCCCTGTAGAATCCATGACTGGACTTTTCATGTCGTGGGTCGACATCCATGCGGAGGAAACGTTTGCCACTCAGGTGCCGGCCAATCGAGGCATCATGCTCTACGTGGTTCGTGGAGAGGTGGAGGTCAACGGGGTGCCTGCCAAGGCCCGCACCATGGTGGAACTTGACACTTCAGAGCAAACCGCAGATGCGTGGGACATCGAGGTGACGGCTTGGGAAGAGGAAGCGCTGGTGCTCCTATGCCATGGGGATGTCATTGACGAGCCAGTCGTCGCATACGGACCCTTTGTCATGAATACGGAAGAGGAAATCAGGCAGGCTTATGCCGAGTATCACGCTGGCAAGTTTGGAAGCGCAGGCCGTTGATTGGGAGGGTTGTTTTTGACATAAATGAGGTGTGGGGGATGCTGCTGAGTCTCGAAAATGCAGTACTTTACGACGATGACTGGATGTCCCACCTCTTGGCGGTCAGGTATACGCATGCTCTTGATGTTGGGGATGTTGTGTGGATTGCATGTGAGGGGACATGGTCAAGTCTCTCGCACCGCTGACGCAGAAACTTCTTTGCCCACGGAATGGTCCTCTTTTGCGACTTTTCCGGATAGCACCTTGCTGGATACCATTGAAGAATTGAAATTGTCGGATCCCGAGCAAGCCGATACCCTGTGCCAAACAATCCTCGGAGATCGGGAGGCACAACGGCCCCCTCGGATGATGGCCGAAGTTTTCGCGCACTGGGGAGACCTTGCCCTAACCCAAGGGGATTTGGAAGTCGCCAAGGAGCGGTACGTGAATTCACTTCGCATGTACGCCAGCCTCCCCGATCGATCCCCATGGGGCCTGGAGGAAGTCCAAATCTTCAAGGTGGTCGCGAACATTCGCCTTGCCCAGGACGATTACATGGGGGCACACGAGTCTTACAAGAGGTTGCTTCACTTTTCCGATTCGTTGGGTTTGAAGGGGGTTCAAGCCCATGCCACCAACAATTTGGGGGTCCTGTTCATGCGGTTGAAGGATGACGTTGTGGCGGAGAAGTACTTCCTTGAGGCCAAATCGTTGTTTGTTCATTTGCAGGAGCAATACTTCGCGACCATTTGCGACTACAACCTGGCTTTGATCGCCGAACGCAAGGGGAACGTGACGGAAGCAATTGAGCTCTTTCTGGAGGCATCGAAAAGCTTCATGGCTTTGGGAGAATGGGGGGATTACATGAACGCGAACAGTGCCATGTCGCGGTGTCACCTTGGTGCGGGTTCCTTGGACAACGCGATGCATTTTCAAAGGATCGCACTTGATGTTCTGAATTCTGATTTGTTTGGCGGTTCAGCCCCTTCACCCTTGTACATCACGGAAACGTTGTCCAACGCGGCCAACCTTGAGAATGAGTTGGGAAACAAGGAGATGGCACGTCAGTATGCCAAGCGCTGCTATGACGAAGCAGTCAAAAACAACCTGATGCAATTGGGCTCGTCGAGCAGCTTGCTTCTCAGCAATCTCTCAGCAGAAGACCAAAGAATGGAGGAGGCCTATGCGTTTTTGGCCGATCACGTACGATTCTCCAATTTGCTGCAACGAGAAAGCAGCATCCAAGAAATTGTGCAGCTGACGATGTCGCATGAATTCGAAAAGAAGATTCAAGCTGCAGAATTTCTCAGGGTGAAGGAGGAGTCGGAGCGCAACAGGAGACAAGCCTTTCTTGTGGGGGCTTTGCTTTTGGCAGTTTCTGTGGGGCTGTTGTTGGGATGGCTCTATGCAAGGCAAAAGGCAAGGGTGGCTCAATCCAAGCTTCGAGAAGCTGAGTGGGAGCTCGACAAACAGGAGTTGACAAACAGCTTGGTTTACAAAAGCAAGGAACTGACTGCGACCATGATGTATTTGCTCGAGAAGAACCAACTGCTCTCGTCGATGGCCCGAGAGTTGGCCAGGTACAAGAACGACTTCTCTCAGAAGAACCAAGTCGTCATTCAGAGAATCATCAACGAGCTTTTGAAGAATTCTACGAAAAAGGCATGGGAGGAATTCGAGGTGCATTTCAAGGAAGTCCACGTCGACTTTTACCCCAACTTGCAGCGGAGATTCCCCGATTTAACGCTGAACGAACGCAGGCTCTGTGCTTTTTTGAAGTTGAATCTTACCACCAAGGAAATTGGTGCCATCACACACCAGAGTTCGGAGGCCATCAACATGGCTCGTTTTCGATTGAGGAGAAAGCTCGAACTCGAGGGAGATGATGATTTGGTGGCTTTCATGGGGTCGATTTGACCGTGTGAAATTGTCTTCGTATAAAATTGATAATCATGTTTTTGTGACACTCTGTTAAGGGTTTGTTGTGATATAACAGAGGTGAGTAAATCCAAAGTAACCTTGGATTTTCCTCGACGAATTGGCCGATGTGCCAATTTGGTGGTGTGAGCCAAGAAAGAGACAATCGTCAGACACCGAAGACCCATGCGGAATGGGATCGCATCGTGGAACGTCTAGAAGAGGAAAATTCTGCCTTGAAAAAGCTCGCTGCCGAGTTGACTCGGCATATCGACGACATGAAAAAAAAATCTTACAGATTATGAAACACCTGTTCACACTTTCTGTCAAGCATGGCTTCGCTTTGCTTGCTGCCTTTTTCGCGATTTCGCTTTCGAGTGTCGCGCAGAATACCAACAACGTGTACTTCTTCGTGGGTAGTCCTTTGGCGACCCTGGATGCCACTGTGGAGCTGTCCGATGGTGCGGGCTACTATCAATCTTTTGTGACGAGTGACCCGTGGGGTGGCGAGTTCATTGCGGATGTCCCCTTCGGCACGTACACCTACACCATCAGCAAGGCCTGTCATGAAACCGTCACAGGATCTGTGGAGGTGGATGCGAACGACGGTCAAGGGGTGAGTGTGTTTGCCAACTTGGTGGAATCAAGCACGAACAACGTGTACTTCTTCGTGGGCTCCCCATTTGCGCTTTTGGATGCGACGGTTGAGTTGTCGGACGGTGCGGGGTACTACCAGTCGTTTGTGACGAGCGACCTGTGGGGCGGCGAGTACATTGCAGACGTCCCTTATGGCACGTACACGTACACGATCAGCAAGTCATGCTACGAGACGATCACGGGCAGTGTGGATGTTGTGTGCAACGACGGGATGGGCGTGAGTGTGTTTGCGACGCCCGTGGAGTTGACCTTGGACATGACGGTGACAAGTCAATTTGGCGTGCTTTCGGCTGTCGCGATGGTTGCGGACTATCAATGGGTGGACTGCGACGCAGGCAACAGCCCTGTGATGGCAGCTACGGGTGCGACTTTTGCTCCTTCGAATTCAGGCACTTTTGCTGTGCAGATTTCTGTGGATGGTTGCATGCAACAATCATCTTGCGTAAGTGTCAGCGTGGCTGAGGGTTGCACCTATGATTCGGCATTGAACTACAACGCTTTAGCTGTCCATGACGATGGAAGTTGCGAATTTGCTCCAGATGGATGTGCGGCAGATCTTGATGGCGACGGGACCGTGGCTACCGCTGATTTGTTGTCATTCTTGACTGAATTCGGGGCGATTTGCAATTGATGGTTTCATTTTCATTTTAACGATTCTCTCGCAGGGAAATGGGAATGTTCCCGTTTCCCTGCTCATTTTTCTTCATGATTCACTTCCCCCTTCGCCTGGCGTTTCTCGCCCTTGCGCTTCCTTCTGTTGCGCTGTCTCAATCCACGTTGTTTGAGAGTTTTGAAACTTGGCCTCCGCCGGGATGGACCCTCGAAGCGCTGGGTGCCGGACAAGGCTTCATCCAAGATTGGCAAGGGCTTTCCTGGGATGGAGACCACAGTGCATACGC
>JBEARC010000011.1:0-2578 GCA_041163465.1 Bacteroidota bacterium | reverse complement strand
GGCAGCCGTCAACGCTGTGATGGCCGCATCCGTGGGGGCAAACACCGTGAAGGGGCCTTCACCACTCAACGCATCCACCAAGCCAGCAGCAACTACTGCGGCTTCAAGCAAGGTGTGGTCTGGGCTGTCCACGATGATGTCTACCACAGTGGTCGTCTCAGGAGTGGGCGGCAACAACACGGCATCAATCACGTGAACCACGCCATTGTCTGCCTCGATGTCCGCAACAGTCACCTGGGCGTCGTTGACGAACACACCCTCTGCGGTGATTGAAATGGTCACGTCTTCGCCAAGCAACGTCGTGATCATCTGACCGTCGCTCAGGTCCGTGCTCATCGCAAGGCCGGCCACCACGTGGTACTGCAGGAGCGCTCCCAATTGAGGCAACGTTAGAAGAACATCAGGTGTCACGCCAAATTCGGATGCAAGTGCTGTGATGGCCGCATCCGTGGGGGCAAACACCGTGAAGGGGCCTTCACCACTCAATGCATCCACCAAGCCAGCAGCGCCTACTGCAGCTTCAAGCAAGGTGTGGTCGGGGCTGTCCACGATGATGTCTACCACAGTAGCTGACACAGCCACTGGATTGACCGTGATGGAGGCCACCATGCCATTCAAGGCATGTTGTCCTACGCTGCAATCGTAGTTGTAAGTTCCAGGCACATCGAAGGTGACTGTCCCCATGCACACACCTGAGGCCGTACCCATGACCGTGGGAAGGAAAAATTCCTCAGGATTGCCAAAATTGTCACCTGTGATGGTGCTGGCAATGCCATTGACATCATGTGAACCACCAAAATTGATGAAAGCCACACTTTCTCCTTGATTGATTACAAGGTCTGCAGGTGTGTACGAAAAGCTTTGGACGTTGACCGTGTGGTCAGCGTCACATTGCGCCATAGCCAAAGGAGCGAGAAGCATTCCCAAGGCCCAAAAGAACATGTGTTTCATGAAACAGGGTTTGAAGGTTGTTGACTTGACAACACTCCAAGGCATGGAAGGTTCTTCGATGATTTTTTTTTTAACCCAAGTGAACCACCTTCTTCTGAAAGTGTTCATGCATTGTGGTGATACAAAACCACGAGATCGTAAGGTGTTTTGATCCAACTCATTTGGAACAAAGGGCGGCCCACCTCGGTGGGCCGTTTCCTTGGCGAAGGTTTGGGCAAAGTGCCTTGTCAAGAAACTCCAAGACGAAGCCATGACCCTTCCACCCTCTCTGTGTTTAGGCCCCATCGCGATTCATTGGTTTCGCCGGGACTTGAGATGGCATGACAACCGGGCGCTTCATGCCGCGCTTGAATCGGACTTGCCTGTGGTACCCATCTTCATCTTCGATCAGCACATCTTGGACCGACTCGAAGGTTCAGAGGACCGTCGGGTGCAATTCCTCCATGAGCGCTTGGACTTCATGCGAAAGCACGTCCAAGGCTGGAGTGATGTGTGGGTTGTGTACGGGACGCCCGAAGAAGTGATGATAGCCTTGTCGGAACAGGCCCAAGTCAAGGCCGTGTATGCCAACGAGGATTATGAACCCTACGCTCAACAGAGAGACACGGGGGTGGCTGCGTTTTGGAAGGAACGAGGGGTGCCCTTTCACCGGATCAAGGACCATGTGATCAAAGCGCCGGGAGAAGTGCTCAAACCCGACGGCACGCCCTACACGGTGTTCACGCCATTCAGCCGTCGCTGGTCAGCAGAGGTCCATGCCAACGATGTGGCTCACGCCCCATCCGAAAACCTCCTTGGCAACCTTCTTCCATTCAGCGCACCACCCACGCCAACCTTGACCGAATTGGGTTTTTCCGCCATTCATGCTTCGTTTCCGAATGCGATGATTGACGCCCAAGTGCTTGCGTCGTACGCAGACCAGCGGGACCTTCCGGCTGTCCGTGGGACATCGCGAATCAGCGTTCATCTTCGTTTTGGCACCCTCAGCGTGAGAGAAGCCTATGCCCAAGGGGTCAAGCACAGCGAAAAATGGCTCACCGAGCTGATTTGGCGGGAGTTCTACCAAGCCATCATGGCGGCCTTTCCACACAGCATGGAGAGCGCGTTCAAGCCCGCGTATGACAAGGTGCCCTGGCGGCATGATGAGGTGCAATTTGAGGCTTGGAAAGAGGGCCAAACCGGCTACCCTCTCGTCGATGCCGGCATGCGAGAATTGAAACACACGGGATTCATGCACAACCGGGTCCGGATGGTGGTCGCTTCTTTTCTGTGCAAGCACTTGTTGCTGGATTGGAGATGGGGAGAGCGGTATTTTGCCGCCCAATTGCTCGATTTTGAACTTGCGAGCAATGTGGGCGGCTGGCAATGGGCGGCCGGCACAGGATGCGATGCGGCCCCCTATTTCAGGGTCTTCAACCCCACCTCTCAGTGGGCGAAATTCGATCCCCAAAGCACGTATGTTCGGCGGTGGGTCCCCGAGTTTGAAAGCCTCTCCTACCCGCGACCCATCGTGGATCATGCCTACGCGCGTCAACGAGCCATCGACACCTACAAACAAGCGTTGACTTCCGGGTAAACCGAGACGTACCTTGGCCCCATGCAGGGAATGTTTCAAGGGTTGAAAGTC
>JBEARC010000010.1:0-21249 GCA_041163465.1 Bacteroidota bacterium | reverse complement strand
GGAGGTGGACTTCCTTCAAGCCCAAACCGGCGTGGAGGCCCTGCGCCGCAGCCTCGCCACCCTCGACGAGCAGATCGGAAAAGCCACGGTACGCGCGCCGTTCAGCGGCGTGCTCGACCGCGTGTTTGTCAACGTCGGCGAAATGGCGTCGCCTCCGATGCCTGTGGTTCGGGTGGTGGACCTGAGCGACTTGTACGTTCGGGCTGCTGTGAGCGACCACTATGCAGGCGTGGTGAAGGCTGGTCAGCCCGTGGTCCTCGAAGCGCAAGGCATGGAGCCGTTGGAAACCCAAATCCGCCGCGTTGGCCAGTTCATCGAGGCGGCGAACCGCACCATCGACGTGACCGTCGACCTGCCCGAGGGCGTGTCGTACGGGTTGCCCAACATGGTGGTGACGGTGAACATCACGGACCTGGCGTTGGACAGCGCCTTGGCGTTGCCTTCCGCCCTGGTGCAGCAGGACGCCAACGGCCAGGAATACGTGTACCTCCTTCGGGGCGACCAAGCTTCGAAGCAGCCCATCGAAACCGGCGTGGTGTCGGACGGAAAGCTGTTGATCACGAGCGGACTCAAGCCGGGAGACCGGGTGATTGACCGCGGAGCTACCCGCGTGGTGGACGGCGAACGCGTGACCTTGATCGAATCCTGAACGGCACACCATGAGCGAAACACCCCCCAACACGACGCCTCAGAAGGGCGGAGGGAAGCTGCGTGAGTTTGGGCTGACGACGCTGAGCATCCAAAACAAGACCACGGTCTTTGTGCTCATTGCAATCATCACCCTCTCAGGCATCAGCAGCTATTTGTCGGTGCCCAAGGAGGCCTTCCCGGAGATTGTGGTGCCGGAGATCTTCGTCAGCACGGCCTACCCGGGGAACAGTCCGGCCAACATGGAGAAGCTGATCACACGTCCGCTGGAAAAGGAGATCAACACGATTTCTGGTATCGACGAAATCACTTCCACCAGTGTGCAAGGATTCAGTGCGATTGACATCAAGTTCAACTTCGACGTCACGCCGACGGAGGCGCTTCGGAAGGTCAAGGACGCGGTGGACAAGGCCAAGGCCGACCCCGACTTCCCCACCGACCTGCCGGCGGACCCAAGCATCATGGAGCTCAACTTCAGCGAGCTCATGCCGGTCATGAACATCAACCTGAGCGGTGATTACCGACTGCAGGATTTGAAGAAGTACGCCGAGTACCTCGAAGACAAAGTGGAGGCTTTGCCCCAAATCAGCAAGGTCGACATCCAGGGCATCAGCGACCTCGAGGTGGAGATTGAGGTGGATTACCTCCGTGCGGAGGCAATGCAGGTCAGTTTCAACGACATCGCAGGGGCCATTGCAGCCGAGAACATGACGGTGTCGGGTGGCGACCTGTTGGTGGACGGCGTGCGTCGGAGCGTGCAAGTGGAGGGCGACTTCACGAGCATCCAAGAGCTTGAAAACGTCATCATCAAGGCGGAGAACGGCCACATTGTGCACCTGCGTGACGTGGCGCATGTGGCGTTTGTGGAAAAGGAAAAGGAGAGCTACGCCCGCGAATACTTGCGTCCTGTGGTGTCCCTTGACGTGGTGAAGCGCGCCGGCGAAAACCTCCTCGAGGCGTCGTCGGCCATCAACGCGATCATTGAAGAAGCGAAGCGTGACGTGTTGCCGCGCAACCTCAACGTCTCGATCACCAACGACCAAAGCGACATGACGCAAACGCAGGTGGAGGAGCTTCAAAACTCCATCATCTTCGGCGTGTTGCTCGTGGTTGGCGTGCTCCTGTTCTTCCTCGGGTTGCGCAACGCCCTCTTCGTGGGGGTGGCCATTCCGCTTTCGATGTTCATGAGCTTCCTCATTCTGAATTCGCTTGGTGTGACGTTCAACACGATGGTGTTGTTCTCGCTCGTCTTGGCGCTGGGCATGCTCGTGGACAATGGGATTGTGGTCGTGGAGAACGTATACCGCCTCATGGACGAAGGGTACAGCCCTTTTGATGCGGCCAAATACGGGGTCGGCGAGGTGGCGTGGCCGATTGTGGCGTCGACGGCGACGACCCTCGCCGCCTTCCTGCCTCTTGCGATGTGGCCCGGCCTGATCGGAGAATTCATGAGCTACTTGCCGCTGACGCTGATCATCGTGCTCGGGTCGTCGCTCTTTGTGGCGCTGGTGATCAACCCGGTGCTGACGTCCGTCCTGATGAAGGTTGGGGAGGAAAAGGTGAACCGTCGACGGACCCACGTCGCGACGGCCGTGCTGGTTGGGGTGGGAGCGTTGTTTTTGGGCTTGGGGGCGACCGGGTTTGGCAACATGCTGATCCTCGCAGGACTGCTCGGCCTTCTGAACACCTATGTGCTGTACCCCACGACGCGGTTCTCCCAAAACAGCCTGCTTCCTCGCCTGGAAGAGGCCTACGAGCGCTTTTTGAAATATGCGCTCTCCGGCCGTCGGCCCTGGGCCTTCTTCTTCGGTACGGTGGGCCTCCTGTTCTTGTCCGTCGTGTTGATGGGCTTGTTCCCGCCCAAGGTGTTGTTCTTCCCGGACAACCAGCCGCAGTATTTGAACATCTTCATCTCGAAGCCCATTGGAACAGACCTCGAGGAGACCAACGAGGTGGCCAAGGAAATCGAACACCTTGTGCTGGACGTGTTGGCGCGCGACGAGTGGAAGCGCCCCAACCCCGAGACGGGCGAGCTCGAGAGCTTCATGGTCAATTCGGTCATCGGCACGGTGGGCAACGGCACGAGCGACCCCAACGAAGGACCGCAGCTCGGACCCACGCCCCACAAGGCGCGCATCGTCGTCAACTTCGTGAAATTCCAGGACCGACGCGGCCTCGCCACAGGCGATGTGCTGTCGGCGATTCGGGAGGAGTTGCGCGGGTACCCCGACGCGGAGGTGGTCGTGACGAAAAACTCCGACGGACCGCCTCAAGGCGCGCCCATCAACCTCGAGCTCATCGGCGACGACTACGACGAATTGCTCACGGCGAGCGAAGAGGTTTTGCTTTACTTGCGTGGCAAGGATTACGCCGGGGTGGAAGAATTGAAAATCGACGTGGACAAGCGCAAACCCCAAATGCCCGTCGTCATTGACCGCGAGAAGGCACGCACCTACGGGTTGAGCACGCGGGACATCGGGTATGCGTTGCGGACGGCGTTGTTTGGCCGTGAAGTAGGCACCTTCAAAGACGGGGAGGACGACTATCCCATCAACCTGCGTTTTGCGGAGGAATACCGGCACAGCAGCGACGCGCTCATGAACCAAAAGGTCATTTTCCGTAGCCAAAGCGACGGCCAAATCAAAGAGGTGCCCATCAGCGCTGTAGCGACCGCAAGCCGCGCCACGACGTTCAGTGCGGTGAAGCGAAAGGACCTTGAGCGCGTCATCACGATGACGTCCAACGTGCTCGAAGGCGCCAACCCCACGGAGATCATTTCGCGCATGGAGGCGGACATGGCAGCAGATCTCACCCTGCCGTCCACGGTGCGCTGGGCCTTCACGGGCCAGCAGGAAGAGCAGCAGAAGGAAATGGCGTTCCTGTCCAAGGCGCTTCTCATCGCGCTGTTCCTGATCTTCCTCATCATCGTCAGCCAGTTCAACAGCGTGACGACGCCGTTCATCATCGGCTTCAGCGTGCTGTTCTCGCTGATTGGCGTGTTGCTCGGGTTGGTCATCTTCCAAATGGAGTTCGTGATCATCATGACCATGATTGGCATCATCTCGCTTGCAGGTGTGGTGGTGAACAACGCCATCGTGTTGATCGACTACACGAATTTGCTCCGCGCGCGCCGTCGGGAGGAGTTGGGTCTGGAGGATGGCGACACGCGAGATGTGGTGACCAAACTGCCGTTTGAGGAGGTTCACACGGCCATTGTCAAGGGAGGGCGCACGCGACTCCGGCCGGTGTTGCTGACGGCGATCACCACGGTTTTGGGCTTGCTGCCGCTGGCCATCGGCCTCAACATTGACTTTGTGCGGTTGCTGACCGAATACGACCCCAACATCTACGTCGGTGGGGACAACAACGTGTTCTGGAAGCCGATGAGCTGGGCCATCATCTTTGGGTTGACATTCGCCACGTTCCTGACCTTGGTCATTGTGCCGGTCATGTATTGGTGGATTGAACGAACCACGTATCGGTTGGCCGGAAGAAAGGTGTAAGGGTCTTGAATGCTGGCAAACCAAAAGGGAGGCATGCGCCTCCCTTTGTTTTTTGGGTTGTTCACGAATCCACTCCGGGAATTCAACCACCTCAACCCACCACGTCGTGCGTGTCGAGGTCGATGATGACCGTGTTTCCATTTCTCGTCACGGTGGCGAGATTGTCGCAGGTTCCATCGCCAAAGTCAATCACCACGTCATGCATGGGACGGTCCACGGTGATGGTTCCAGACACGGGATATCCGCAAGGTCTGTCGTGCACCACGGCCTCAATCGTGCGCGTGGTGGTTCCCCAAGCATTGTTGGCCGAGTGCGTGGCAAGTCCGTCTCTTTGCACCACATTGTCGTCGCAATCGTCGGTGTCGAATCCTTCCAACCACGCGAGCGTTCCGTCATACAGTCGATGCACAGTGTGACCGTTGCGTTGGATGTTGAAGTCGTGATGTTGAGCGTACGAGGGTTGTCCTTCGGCATTGTCACCAAGGAAGGTCAGGGTTCGTGTCCCAAACATGGTGACGGGTCCCGCGGTGTAATCCGTGAAGGTGATCGTTCGGCTT
This sequence comes from Bacteroidota bacterium, assembly GCA_041163465.1. Classification (GTDB taxonomy): domain Bacteria; phylum Bacteroidota; class Bacteroidia; order Flavobacteriales_D; family Sanyastnellaceae; genus UBA11663. The sequence continues at coordinate 16,541 of JBEARC010000010.1, read as the reverse complement.
GCGCCAACATCTTCGCGCAAGTCACCCGTGACGACAATGTCAATCACCCCTGAACGGGTCCAACCTCCAGGCCCTGTGCATCCGTCCCCGAAATCCAAGGTCAGCGTGCGAGGGTACACCCCTTCGCCCGAATCGGTGATGGTGACGCACGCGGGCAAAAAGGGACTTGAACCCTGGCCGCATGGACCGAATTGACTGCTTCGCATGGTCAAGGCATCGGCCGGACCTTCGATGGCGCGATCCGCGAAATCGACCATGCTGTCATCGGCCGCAAGAGCGCGGGTTTCTGGGGTGTTGTCCGATTGTTTTTGGCAGGAAGCAAGTCCCAAGGCCAATCCAGAAACGAACAGGATGAAGGGGAGGTGTTTCATGGGATTTGAATGGTGTTTTGAATTGATTTCAGGGACAAGACGGGACACTTAGGGTGGGGTTGAAGCCCCATGCGGGCATTTAACATCTGTTCCAACAAGGGTGTTTCTCCAACAAGGGCGCCTCTCGGTCGCAGAGCCCGTGGCTCTGTGGGATGACTCAACGAGGATTCAATGTGGAATCAACGATGAATTACGCGTTGGACGCGGGGGCCCAAACGGGTCAGCAATTCGTACGAGATGGTGCCAGACGCTTCGGCCAACGCGTCGAGGTTGGGTGCTTCTCCCCACAAGGTGACAGAATCTCCTTCGTGGATGTCATGTCCTGTGGCGTCGACTGTCATCATGTCCATGCAGACGCGCCCGACGGTGGGCAGGCGTTGGCCGTTCCACATCACTGTGGCGCGTCCTTGTCCAAGGTTTCGAGGGTACCCATCGGCGTACCCCACAGACAAGACGGCCAAGGTCCTGTCGTGATCAGCCACGTCTGTCCACCCATAGCCTGAGCCTTCCCCGGCCTGGAGATGCACGAGTTTGGCCACGACGGTTTGCAGCGTCAACACAGGGGAAAGGTCGAGGTGCGCAGAGGCACATCCGAGCCCATACATGCCCAATCCCACGCGAATGGCATTCAACCCCGGAAACGCGGGGTTCTCACACGTGGACGAACCAGGGTCAAGATGGGGTGCCATGATGGCATCAATTCGCGCCACACCCGCTGAATTCAGGATGTGGGCGGGTGCGCCCTGGTAATGCATGGACACCCTTTCGCCGAACGAGACAAGTTGTTGTCGCGTTTTGGCATCCAAGGAGGGGTCGTCTGCAGCCGCGAGATGGGACATGACACTGGCCAGGGCGAGGGTACCTTCTGCCAAAAGTTGAGAGGCGTCGAGGTCCTCCTCCGCCGACAAGCCCAAACGATGCATGCCGGTGTCGAGTTTCACGTGCACGGGCCATGCGCGAAGGCCACGGCGCACAGCCCAGTCGTGCACTTGGCGGAGGTGCGTCAAGGACACGACTTCAGGTTCGAGTTGGTGCGCCCAAAGCGTTTCAAACGTCGAAGGGTCGGGATTCAGCACCAAGATGCGAGAGGTGATGCCGCCCTTCCTCAGGGAGACACCCTCCTCGGCATAGGCCACGGCCAACCAATCCACGCCTTGGGCCTGCAACAGGCGCCCCAAGGTGAGTGGGTCCGTGCCATATGCCAAACCCTTGAGGACGGCAATCACGGTTTGGGCACGGACCTTGGCCTTGAGGATTCGCAAATTGTCGACCAAAGCCGTTGCGTCCAAGGTCAGGGTGGTGACATGGCGTGGGGGCACCAGGGCGTTGACCACGGGTTGCCATCGCACGTTGGAACTTCCTTTGATGAGCACATGGGCGGCTTCAAGGCCGGCCAAATCCTTGGAGAGGCCCTCGAGGGTTGGTACGAAGGTGGTGTCGACGGCCCTGCCTTCATGGGACAAGGTGTTTTGCCATTGGCGTTGGGCCGCCTCATCCCAGGTGGGCGTCCACAACCATACGCGGGAAACCCGAGAATTGGCCAGGGTCATGGCCAATTGGCGGGCCCGTTCTTCGGGGGCCAGCCCCGATTGAGGGACGTCACCGAGGACGGCCATTTTGGGGAGGCCCTCCGGGAGTTTGTCCAGGGCGTCCAAGGCCACTTCGAGCGCCCCGAAGTCGTGGGTGCGATCGTCGAGAATCACGCACCCACCTTCGGGGCGCGCCAAAGTTGACAATCGCCGGTCCAGCCGAGGCAAAGAGGCGAGTCGCTCCGACAAGGCTTTCGGCGCCACCCCGCAGTGAAGGGCCACCAACGCGGCTGTCCACGCATTGCGAACCGAAGCCACATCGCCAAAAGGGAGGACCACCTCCACGCGCCAACCCTGCGATTCATCCCCCTCCAGCCCCCCACCTTCAAGGGTCCATTCCCATGGTTTGGACCTTCCACGATTCCGGCCAACAGCCGACACACCGAAAGCTGGCCGCACCTCCACGCCCTCAAGTGAATCCAGAAGCTCCTCACCTCCACGGTGCCATGTGATCCAGACAGGAGGGTTCAACCCCCGGGCCCGACAAACCGCGTTGAATGCTTGGATGGCGCCGAGTGCGTGCAGTTGATGCAAGACGTCTGCGGGCAGGAAGACACGCTGGCACCCCACAAACAAGTTCAACTTCTCGCGTGCGTGTTCCTCGCGGCTTTTGAAGTTCCCGAGATGGGCATCACCCAAGTGCGTCATCACGCCATCTGTGGGGTGAATGCATTGCGCCAACCGCGCCATTTCACCGGGCATGCTGATCCCAGCTTCAATGAGGCTCACATCGTGGTGCGCGTCCAACGTCCAAACACTCAGCGGCACGCCGAGTTGGCTGTTGTGACTCAAGGGGCTTCGGTGGATGGCGCACTCTTCGGGCAGGAGGGCGGCAATCCACTCCTTGACAGTTGTCTTGCCGTTGCTTCCTGTGATGCCAAACACCCAACCTTCGAAGGATTCCCTCTGGGTGCGTGCCATCGCTTGCATGACCTCGAGGCCATGGGGTGCCCACAACACATCACATCCAGTCACGTGTGGAGCCACCTTTCGGTCTGCAAGGACAAACTTCGTGACCCCTTGTCGCCGAGCTTCCGCCACGTAGTCGTGCCCATCATGCCACGGGCCTCGCAGCGCAAAAAAGACGGTTGAACCCGGGTGGTGAAGGGTGCGTGTGTCCGCACTGAGCCTCCACACCGGAGCAGCGCTCTGTGCTGGTCTTTCGTCAGGCCGCTTGTGTTCAGTGGCCTGTTGAAATTCACAGGGAGGATGCTCCGCAGCGTAGACAGTGCACCAGGCCCGCCACCGTTCCGTAGACCACCCCCGACCGGTCATGCGCAATCCACCTTCTTGGCCGCGACGTACGCGTGACGAGCCAAGGGTATGTAGTGTTCTTGGGCGCCAAGTTCCACTTGGGCGTCTCCTCCGGCAATGCGGTGTGAGAAATGCGCCGCCCGCCCCGTTTCCATACACACAGCATGGAGTTTGGTCACCTCTTCTGCCAGGGCAAGAAGGGTGGGCATGGGGCCAAAAGGCCGTCCCTCGTAGTCCAAATCGAGCCCCGCTGCAATGACGCGATACCCCCTGTTGGCCAAGGTGTTGCACACATCAGGCAGGCCTTCGTCAAAAAACTGGGCCTCATCCACAGCAACGATGGCGATGCCCTCGGTTCGTCCAGGTTCGCGTCGTTCTGCTGCCTCGACGTGGCGCAAGAGATCCGCGCTGGAGGCCACCACCCACGAGTCCATGGCATTTTTGTCATGGCTTACCACCTGAACTTGGTCGTAGCGCGTGTCTGTGGAAGGCTTGAACAGGGCCACCGGCAGGCGAGCAATCTGGGCGCGTCGAATGCGGCGAAGGAGCTCCTCCGTTTTGCCAGAAAACATCGGTCCACAGATGACTTCGAGTCTGCCTTCTCCTGCAGGCAAGCCATGGGGCGAGGGAAATTGATCAGAGGCGTGCATGGACCCGCAAGTTAGCGCGCGACCGGGTGTATGTTTGGACCCATGAAGTCAATTTCCATGGAACGCAGCCAGGTGGTTTGTCGCGTGTCGGTTTGGATGCGTTGGGCACGAGTCTTCGGCATTGTTGGTTTCGTTGGCCTTGGTTGCACCCAGGTGCCAGGAGATGGGGGTCGTGCGAGCATCCAAGGTCATGTGGAGATCGAGCCGCGCTCGGTGTTGACCAACCCGGCCACTGCGGGTTCACCCTACATGGCAATGGACGAACAAGTCTTTGTCATTTATGGAGACAACATCGGGCCTGACGATCAAGTCGAAACCAACCACGAGGGTGCTTTTGTCATTCCTTGGCTCCGTCCGGGCCATTACACCTTGTATGTGTACAGCGAAGACACCACGGGGGTGAACCCCCCACGTGACATGGCCGTGGTTCGTGAGGTGGTCATCGAGGGTGCCCGCGATGTGGTGGTGTTGGACACCCTCCGCATTTACAAACGTCCCTGATGGACACACCGGGCATTCGTGCCAGTGCCACCGTCGCGTGTGGGCGTGGGCTTGTCATGGGGCTTGCCCTTTCGACCCTTTTGACCTTCTCGTTCGTGGAAAGCCAGGCGTTGGGTCAATCTTGGACGGGGATTTCTGTCGCCCAAAACCTCAGAAGGGATTGGGCTTGGTCCATGGAGGGACAGCTTCGCTCAGGGTCTTGGAGCTTGGAGGAAGGGCTCATCGATGCAAGCGTTTCCAAGGACGTGGATGCGGTCCAAGGGTTGGATGTGTCCGGGCAATGGCGCACGGCCTGGTCTTTTCCTGCGGACGGCGGTTGGACGACCTCGTGGAGGTGGGCATCTTCCGCGCAGTACAAAGTGGCGATCGGCAAGGATGATGTGTCCATTCGGTTGCGGCATCAGTGGGGTGGGGATTGGATGCGACCTTGGGATCAGGCCAAATGGCGGGCGCGGGTCAAATGGTCCCACGACCTCCCCGATGGTTGGAAATTCGTTCCCTCTGCCGAAGGGTTTTGGGGAAGGGCCACCCATGGGGTCCTCGGGGGTCCGGACCTCGAAGTGCTCGCCTTGCGCGGTCGTTTGGACGTGGACAAGAAACTCGCCAAACGCCGTCACCTCCTCGTTGGCTACCAAGTGCAAACCAACCCACGCACCTTCACCTCGGTGGAGCACCGTGTGATCCTTTCCTTCGATGTGGACTTGAAGAAACCGGCAAAGCGGCCCACAAATCTCCCGGGTCAGGATGGATGAAGGGCCCTTTCTTGCCAGAACAACAAAACTTTGTCCACGAAGACGCTTGGGTTGTCCACATCGTTTCCTATCTTCGCACCCCCAAAATTTGGGGAATCTCAACTACGCAACCCGTTCGCTGTGGATACTTTGAGTTACAAAACGCGTTCCATCAACAAGGAGAACGCCGAGAAAAAGTGGTGGTTGGTGGATGCCGAAGGACAAACCTTGGGCCGCCTCTCGACCCAAATTGCCACGTTGTTGCGCGGCAAGCACAAGACCAATTTCACACCTCACGCCGATTGTGGTGACTACGTGGTGGTTGTGAACGCGGAAAAGATTGTGCTTACGGGCAACAAAATGGAGACCAAAGAGTACATCCGCCATACGGGCTATCCCGGAGGTCAGCGCGTTCGCACGGCTTCTGAGCAGTTGAAGCGCAAACCCTTCGCCTTGGTGGAGGACGCTGTGCGCGGCATGCTCCCCAAGAACCGTTTGGGAAGCGAGTTGTTCCGCAACATGCATGTTTATGTCGGCCCCGACCACAAGCACGAGGCCCAGCAACCCACGCCATATCAATTGAACGCCTAATGGACGTCATCAACACTTCGGGTCGTCGCAAGACTTCAGTCGCCCGCATTTATTTGAAGCCTGGAAAGGGCGAGGTGACCATCAACAAGCGTCCCCTCAACGATTATTTCACCACGGGTACACTTCAGTACAAGATCAACCAGCCGTTCTCGTTGACCGAGACGGAGGGTCAGTACGACGTCAACGTCAACGTGTTTGGCGGAGGCATCACAGGCCAAGCTGAAGCGGTGCGTTTGGCGGTGTCCAAGGCGTTGATTGAAATCAATCCCGAATGGAAGCCTGCGTTGAAGGCAGAGGGTTTGACCACCCGTGACCCACGGATGGTGGAACGCAAAAAGTTCGGCCAGAAAAAAGCACGTAAGAAGGAGCAGTTCTCCAAGCGTTAATCGCTCGGTGGGAATGCTCTTCCCTTTGTTTTCAATTTTGTTTAGAATCCAAACGGCGCAGACCTGTTCCGCAGCTACCCCGCCGTTGCCAACCCCAGGAACGTAAACACCATGTCAAGAGTCAATTTCGACCAACTGCTTGAGGCAGGAGCCCAGTACGGACACCTCAAGCGCAAGTGGAACCCCCACATGGCCCCTTACATCTTCACAGAGAAGAAGGGCATTCACATCATCGACCTCCACAAGACCGTGGTCAAAGTCGACGAGGCGGCGTCAGCCATGAAGCAGATTGCCAAGAGCGGCAAGAAGATCATGTTTGTGGCCACCAAGAAGCAGGCAAAGGAAGCCGTTGCTGAGCGAGTCAAAGCAGTGGGTATGCCTTACGTGACGGAGCGTTGGTCAGGAGGCATGTTGACCAACTTTGCCACCATTCGCAAGGCGGTGCGCAAGATGAGCACCATCGACAAGATGGAGAAGGATGGTACGTTGGCTACCATGTCCAAGCGCGAGCGTCTCCAGGTCAGCCGTCAGCGCGCCAAACTTGAAAAGAACCTTGGTTCCATTTCGGATCTGACCCGCATTCCTGCGGCCCTGTTCATTGTGGACGTGACCAAAGAACACATCGCGTTGGCCGAAGCCAGAAAGTTGGGCATTCCCGTGTTCGCCATGGTGGATACCAACAGCGACCCACGGGACGTGGACTTCGTGATTCCAGCCAACGACGATGCCACGAAGAGCATTGCGTTGATTCTCGACGCTGTCGTTGGTGCTGTGGCCGAAGGTTTGAACGAGCGGAAGAGTGACAAAGCAGCCTCTGCGGAGGACAGCGAAGCGGATGCGGCTGAAGCTCCGGACGCCGAGGCACCAGAGGTTGAATCCACGGAGGACGACGACAACGAGAGCGAAGATTGACCCCTTTGAGCGACTCGCCCCACATTGAAACACCAAACCAAAGACCAATTCCGACATCATGAGCATCACAGCAGCTGAAGTCAACAAGCTCCGCCAGCACACTGGCGCGGGCATGATGGATTGCAAAAAGGCCTTGACTGAGGCCAACGGCGATTTTGAAGCCGCCATTGAAATCCTCCGCAAAAAGGGCCAAAAAGTGGCTGCCAACCGCAGCGACCGCGAAGCGGGAGAGGGCGCCATTCTCTCCGGAGTGAACGCTGCGGGCAACCAAGGCATCGTGTTGAGCCTGAACTGCGAGACGGACTTCGTGGCCAAGAACGAAGCCTTCATTGGTGTCGCTCAGACGCTTCTCGATCTGGCCTTGAGTGAAGGCGTGGAGAGCAAGGATGACTTGATGACCAAGACGTTCCCAGGGGGTTCAATCAGCGTGGCTGAGAAGATCACCGAAGAAGTGGGAAAGATTGGCGAGCGCATCGAGATTGGTGACTTCCAAGTGGTGAAGGGAGACGCTGTGGTTGCTTACATCCACCCAGGAAATCGTTTGGCCACGGCCGTGGCATTCTCTGGCGCTGTGAGCAACGATGTGGGTCGTGACGTAGCCATGCAGGCTGCCGCCATGGCGCCTGTGGCTGTGGACGAGTCCACCATCCCAGAAGATTTGATTTCCAAGGAGCGTGAGATTGGCAAGGAGTTGGCGATCCAGGAGGGCAAGCCGGCAGAGATGGCTGAAAAAATTGCCGAGGGTCGACTCAAAAAGTGGTTTAAAGAAGTCACGTTGGTGAACCAAGCGTTCATCAAGGACAACAAGCTCACCGTAAGCGAATACGTTGCTTCCAATGGTGGAGGCAAGGTGACGGGCTTTGCCCGTGTGGCATTGAGCTGATTCCAGAAGACATGCATTGACTGCGACGAAGGCTGCCCATGTGGTGGCCTTCGTGCTTTTGTGGCGATATTCGCACCGCAATGAAGTACAAACGCGTTCTCCTGAAGCTCAGTGGTGAGGCCCTGATGGGTGACAAACAATTCGGCATTGACAATGGACGCCTTGCCCAGTATGCAGGTGAGGTGAAGGCCATCGTTGACCGGGGCGTCGAGTGTGCCATCGTCATTGGAGGCGGCAACATTTTTCGCGGTGTCCAAGCTGAGGAGGGTGGCATGGAGAGAACCCAAGGCGATTACATGGGCATGTTGGCCACGGTCATCAACGCCATGGCGTTGCAAAGCGCCTTGGAAGCGGAAGGGGTGGACACCAGGTTGCAGAGTGCCATTGAATTGAAACAGATTGCGGAGCCGTTCATCCGTCGACGGGCTGTGCGCCACTTGGAAAAGGGACGCGTGGTCATTTTTGGTGGTGGAACGGGCAATCCTTTTTTCACCACGGACTCAGCAGCCTCCTTGCGTGCCATCGAAATTGACGCCGATGTGATTCTCAAGGGCACGCGCGTGGATGGCATTTACACAGCCGATCCTGAACGCGACCCCGCAGCAGAGCGTTTTGATCGCATCACCTTCAGGGAAGTGTTTGAACGCGGATTGAAGGTCATGGACATGACGGCCTTTACGCTGTGCAATGAAAACAACCTGCCCATTGTGGTCTTCGACATGAACAAACCAGGCAATTTGATGCGCTTGGTGGAGGGGGAACCCATTGGCACGGTGGTTGAATTTTGAACGGTCCAAACAACAATTCACGATGAGCGAAGAGATTCAAATGGCGCTGGAAGAGGCGCGCGAAAAGATGACCAAGGCCATTGAGCGCCTCGAAGGCGAGCTAAGCAAGATTCGAGCAGGAAAGGCGCACCCATCCATGTTGGAATCGGTGCGCGTCGATTATTACGGTTCAATGACACCTGTTTCACAGGTGGCCAACGTGAACAGCACGGACGCCCGCACGCTGGTGGTCCAACCTTGGGAAAAATCCATGCTGGATCCCATCACCACGGGAATCATCAATGCCAACCTGGGATTGAACCCTATGAACAATGGCGAGGTGTTGATCATCAATGTTCCTCCCCTGACGGAGGATCGACGCAAGGAATTGAGCAAGCGGGCTCGTTCGGAGGGTGAGGGAGCGCGCGTCGGGATTCGCAATGCGCGAAAGGACGCCAACGATTACCTCAAGGCAGCCAAAGAGGAAGGCATGAGTGAGGATGATTTGAAGAAGGGCGAACAGCTTGTCCAGGAATTGACCGACAAGTTTGTCGGGAAAGTTGAGTCCGTGCTATCGGCCAAGGAGGCGGACATCATGACGATTTGATGCTGGAACAGCATTCGGTGTGTGAAGGGCTTCCTCGAAGAGGGAGCCCTTCGTGCATTGTGAGGGGGACGTCATGTGGGATTCAGGAGCGCCATTCAGCAGCGACCCGACGCGCTTCGGCATCGGATGCAACCAGGTCGTCGAGGGTGGGTTGCGCGACATGACTGACCCGTTCCATGGCGTGTTCTACCACGCGTGGAAGGTCCAAAAAGGCAACGTCGTCCGACAAGAAACGCGCCACAGCAATTTCATTGGCGGCATTGAGAACTGCAGGAGCATTGCCCCCGCGTTTCAGCGACTCAAAGGCCAAGCGTAGGTTGCGGAACGTATCGGTGTCTGGTGCTTCAAAGGTCAGTGAGGGGTAGTCCATGAAGCTGAAACGTGGGAAATCGTTGGACAGTCGTCGAGGGTAGGTCAGGGCATATTGGATCGGCAGCTTCATGTCAGGAAGGCCGAGCTGCGCCTTGATGCTTCCATCTTCGAACTGAACACAGCTGTGGACGATGCTTTGGGGGTGGACAACCACGTTGATTTGGTCTGGCCGTAGGTTGAACAGCCACTTGGCCTCGATGACTTCAAGTCCCTTGTTCATCAAGGAGGCGCTGTCGATGGTGATTTTGGCCCCCATGTCCCAGTTGGGGTGCTTCAGGGCGTCGGCCTTGGTGACTGTGGCCAGGAATTCCAAAGAGCGGCCGCGAAAGGGGCCGCCCGACGCGGTGAGGATGATGGTCTCGATGGGGTTGTGAAACTCGCCAGCAAGGCATTGGTAGATGGCGCTGTGTTCGGAGTCGACAGGGTGAAGATCCACACCGCGTCGCCGCGCCGCGCCCATCACAAGTTCGCCGGCCACCACCAAGGTTTCCTTGTTGGCCAAGGCAATGTGCTTTCCTGCTTCAATGGCGCGGAGCGTGGGCTTCAGCCCAGCGGCCCCCACCATGGCCGTCAGGACCATGTCAATGCCGTCCGTCTCCACCACCTGTTCCAACGCCTCCGGACCCGAGTACACCTTGATCCCGTGATCAAAAAGGGCCCCGTGAACCTCCTTCCACCGAGCGTCATCACCAATGACGACCGCGTTGGGCTTGAATTCCAAAGCCTGCTTGATGAGCAGGTCTGCATTGCTGTGGGCGGACAACACCTCCACATGCAAGGCGTCTTGTTGGTCCCGAATGACCTCCAGTGCCTGGGTACCAATGGATCCTGTGGAACCCAAGACCGCGATGCCCCTGGTCGGCGCATCGTTTTCAGGTTGGCGCATCACAGGAATCCGAGTTCGAGTTTGGCCTCCTCACTCATCATGTCCTGCGTCCACGGGGGATCAAACACAATGTTCACCTTGCACCCAGTCACCCCACCCAAAGAGCTCACTTTGTCTTCCACATCCTTGGGAAGGCTTTCGGCCACAGGGCAATTGGGCGAGGTCAGTGTCATGTCGATGTGGATGAAACCATCGTCTTTCACGACGATTTCATAAATCAGACCCAGCTCGTAGATGTCCACAGGGATTTCTGGGTCGAAAATGGTCTTCAGGATGTCGATGACATCTTGTTGTGAGGGCAGGCTCATGAGGCAGGACTTTCCGCATTTTGGAACCACGCGGTGACTTCTTCCAACCCAAGTGCTGGGATGTCCAATTTGTTCTTTTTGCGGTACCCATTCAACCGTTGATGCACCTGGGTGGGCTTGGCTCCCATCAAATCTGCAGGGGATGAAAATCCCGCGGCGACCAAATGCTGTTCCCATGCTTCGGGCACGCCCAAAGCGCTGAAGTCCGCGTGGCCCGCGGAGCGGTCAAACGCCTCGGGGCGCATTTGAGGAAAGAACAGGACCTCTTGAATGGAGGTTTGGTTGGTCATCATCATCACGAGGCGATCCACCCCAATGCCAATTCCGCTGGTGGGCGGCATGCCGTATTCGAGGGCCCGAAGGAAATCGTGATCAATGAACATGGCTTCGTCATCACCCCGCTGCGAGAGCTGAAGTTGTGCTTCAAACCGGGCACGCTGGTCGAGAGGGTCGTTCAACTCGGAGTATGCGTTGGCCACCTCCGTCCCGTTGATCATCAACTCAAACCGCTCGGTGTACCCCGGCTTGTCACGATGCGCCTTGGTCAAGGGAGACATGTCGGTGGGGTAATCCATGATGAAGGTGGGTTGGATGTAGTGGTGCTCGCATTTCTCGCCAAACAATTCATCAATGAGCTTGCCGCGCCCCATGGAATCGTCGGTTTCGATTCCGAGCGATTCACACGCCGCGCGAAGGCCCGCTTCGTCCAACCCATCGATGTCCACCCCGGTGTGCTCGAGAATGGCGTCGCGCATGGTGACCCTGGCATAGGGCGGCGCAAAATTGATCACGTGCGAACCAAGGGGTACTTCGGTGCTTCCGTGGACGGCTTGGGCGATGTGGCCAAACAAGTGTTCCGTCGTCTCCATCATCCAGTGGTAATCCTTGTACGCGACGTACAACTCCATCACGGTGAATTCGGGATTGTGGGTGCGGTCCATCCCTTCATTTCTGAAGTTTCGGCTGAATTCGTACACCCCATCAAATCCACCCACGATCAGCCGCTTGAGGTAGAGTTCGTTGGCAATCCTCAAATACAGAGGGATGTCCAACGCGTTGTGATGGGTCGTGAATGGGCGCGCCGCTGCGCCTCCTGGGATGCTTTGCAACACAGGCGTGTCCACCTCCATCCACCCCTCCGCGTCAAAGGTGTCACGGATGGTCTTGATGACTTTGGATCGGGCTTCAAACGTGGCTTTGACGTGGGGATTCACCACCAAATCGACGTAGCGCATGCGGTACCTCAATTCGGGGTCATTGAATGCGTCGTGAACGGTTCCGTCTTCATCAACCTTCACGGACGGAAGTGGCCGGATGGCTTTGCTCAACACGGTCAAGGAGGTCACCTTGACGGAGGGTTCTCCCACTTGGGTGCGGAAAGTCTCTCCTTCAATGCCAATGAAATCGCCCCGATCGAGCAGCTTTTTGAACACCTCGTTGTACAGCCCCTTGTCTTCTCCAGGACAGAGCTCGTCTCGGTTGAAATAGAGTTGGAACACACCTTCGGCGTCTTGCAATTCACCAAACGACGCTTTTCCCATGATTCTGCGGTTCATCAGGCGACCGGCCATCCGCACCTGTTGACCCTCGGCAAAATTGGCGTTCAGTGAGGCGGTGCGGTGCGTGATGTCAAATGCGGCAGCGGGATAGGGGTCAAGGCCGCGTGCACGAAGCGCTTCCATGGAGGCGATGCGCTGGCGTTCCTGTTCACTACGAATCATGTGTTCAAAGGTACGTCGGGAGGGGGTGCCAAAAGGATTCTACAACGTGTAGGTTTGTCCTTGGATGTTCAAATCATTTTTCCAATCACCACCCAACAAACCCCATGATTGCCAACATGTTCTCCATCCAATCCAAGACCGTGCTGTGCACCCTGTGGATCGCATCCACAGCAAGCGCCACCCTTCAAGCGCAAACCACATCTCTCCCATCACCCCAACCCGTGCTAGCGGACACGACGTTCATCGCACAGGCCGCGGTCACGGGCGGGTTCCAGACCGTGACGCCTGAGAATGCCCCGCGTGCTTTGGTCGTCTTGAATGCCGAGGAATTGGGCCAAACCGGCGCGTCATCCCTTGTCGAGGTGTTGGAGGTGGTGCCGGGAGTGGACATGCGTCAACGCGGTCCACTTGGCATTCAAACGGATGTGAGCATCCGTGGCGGTTCATTTGAACAGACGGCGCTGTGGGTGGACGGGGTTCGTTGGAGCGCTCCTCAGACGGGTCACCACCTGCTTGACTTGCCGTTGGATCCGGAGGACATCAACCGCGTGGAAGTTTTTCGTGGTGGTGCATCCCATGCCTTGGGCGCTGGCGCCATGACGGGCGCCTTGTCCCTTCGCACAGGACCGGGCACCGAAGACGGAACCTTGGTGGTGGCCGAGAGTGGTACGAATGCCTACATGAAGGCCAAAGTGCGTTGGGATTTCGGGAATGCTTGGAGAAGACACCGAATTTCCATCAGCAGGACAGGAACCCATGGCACGTTGGGCCGAGGTACCAACACGGATGCAGCCTTGCTCCGGGGCCGTTACGCAGGGATGTATCAGGGTGATTGGGGGGTGGTGAGAACGAGTTTGGGCTTGGCGCAAAAGTCGTTTGGCGCCCAAAACTTCTACTCCTCCGCCTTTCCAACCCAATACGAGCAAACCCTGACCATGCAAGGGCAAGCCACGTACGAGAAGCAGTGGAACGCCATGAGGCTTGAGGCATCGTTGCATCACCGCACCCACGTGGACGAATTCCACCTGTACCGGGAGCACGACGATTACTACGTGGCCTCGGATGTGCTTGATTCTGCAGGCCAAACCGTGGGCCAAGTCCTTGTCATGGATGGTGACACGGCGGCGTCATGGTACCAAGGGCCCAACAACCACTTGAGCCAAACGGATGGGATGCGCCTTGTGTGGAGGGCCAACAGCCGTTGGGGTGAGACGTTTGTGTCCTTGGATGGACGCAACGAATCGGTGCTGAGCAATCTGCTTGGCGTGGACAGCTTGGGCGACGCGACCCCCAATTCGCCCTATGCCAAGGGTGATGTGCGACGGAACCTCGATGCCGCGGTGGGCCACCGATTGGAAACGGGTCGATTGGCGCTGTCAGCCACCGCGGCTTGGAACATGAACAGCATGTTTGGCCGTCGGTTTGTGCCGGGCCTCGACGCGTCGTTCCGACTGAACGATGCGGGTTCTGTGCTCTTTGTGTCGGCCAACCGTTCGGTGCGACATCCTTCCTTCACCGATTTGTATTACACCCTTGGAGGCGCCGTGGGGAGCCGGGATTTGATGCCCGAATGGGCGGACCACTTCGAGGCCGGCATTCGGGTGTCCTTGCCCACGACAGCGGGCTTGGCCTGGTCCCTCGAGCAGACACTTTTTCATCGAATGGGTCACGACCTGATTGATTGGGCGCGCCCCAATGGATCGTTGACCACTTACGCCGTGAACTTGCGGGAGGTTCAGTTCTCAGGGCTTGAAACGGTGTTGACTGTCCGCCCGCAGTCAGGTGAGGCCGCGGAAGAATCTACCGGCGGCATGTGGCAGGTGCGATACGGTCGTGTGGGATGGACCACGTTGGAGGCGAGTGAACAGAGTTTGGGCTTTGAAAGCAACTACGTTTTGGATGGATTGAAGTCCAAACTCGACCTGTCTCTCGGGCTCACCCTGCCGGGACAAGTCCTGCTCGATGCGCGGTTGTCATGGCAAGACAGGATGGGCGGGTACGTGGCTGGCTCAACGGGACAGGAGGTGGAATTCGATCCATTCGCGCAACTTGGATTCACCGTGGGCAGATCGTTTGACCCCCTTGGTGTGCGGGCCTACGTTCGCGTCGACAATGCGTTGGATGTGGAAGTCATGGACATTGGCAATGTGCAACAGCCCGGTCGCTGGATTCGTTTGGGTGTGGCCTACGTCATGAACTGAGAAATTCCGACCTTTGATGCCATGAACGAAGCCAATTCACAACCCAACATGCGCCTGCTGATTGCAGGCCTAGGCGCCCAGATGGAGGCGGCCTTGAACGTGTCCGTCGAGCGTCCGCCGGCCTCCCCCTCATCGTTTCGCGGCGTGGCTGTTTTAGGCATGGGTGGCAGTGGCATTGGGGGCGCCGTGATGAGTGACATGTTGCGTGCAACCCTGGGGGTGCCCATGGTGGCAGTGTCAGATCAGGTCCTTCCCGGTTGGGTAGACAGCGGGTGTTTGGTCGTGGCCTCGAGCTATTCAGGCAACACGGAAGAGACGCTGGCCGCGGCTGCGGAAGCTGTGGCCCGCGGCTGCACCATGGCAGCGGTCACTTCGGGCGGGGAGTTGGGGCGCAGGTCCCAAGAAGGAGGTTGGCCTCAGGTGACCATGCCGGGAGGGCATCCGCCACGGTCCCAGTTTGGTCGCTCGTTTCTGGGATTGGCGGCCATGTTGCGGGCTTATGGGGTCTTGCGTGAAGCCGATTGGCAAGGCCTTGTGGAGGGGGTCCGTGGTTTGGACGCAGAATCAGCGGAGGCACGAGGCACATCCTTGGCCGAGGGCATTGAAGGCAAGCGCATTCACTTGTACGGTGACACTTTCATGGGAGCTCTTTTGACCCGATGGCGCCAACAACTCAACGAAAACAGCAAGCTTCTCGCCAACGTGGAGGTGTTTCCCGAGATGAACCACAACGAATTGGTGGGCTGGGAGTCGGGCGATGAGCATTGCGTGGCTGTTTTTGTGCGCACGCCGGACGATCACCCCCGCACGCAGTTGCGCATGGACATCACAGCGGAAGTTTTTGTGAATCAGGGAGCGGATGTCATCGTCGTGGAACCGGATGGTCCGCATCGTTGGGCTCGTCTGTTGGATGCGGTTTGGGTTGGCGATTGGATGTCCTTGGTGTTGGCTGAGCGGGCCGAAGTAGATCCTGTGGACATTCGCTTCATCGACCACCTCAAGGACACTTTGGCCCAGCACTGAGATGGCCGGCAACGTCTCGATCCGGGATTTGGGTCGCATGGACTACAAGCCCTGTTGGGACTTGCAAGAGACGTTGTTTGGTGCCATGGTCAAGGCCAAAATCGCCCGTCGCAATGCGGGGCTTGCTGTGGATGAGCCGGGACCTTCGGGACCTTCGGAATCGTCGGGGACGACCCACGGCGATCACGTCCCGCCCCTCTCGCTGCCTACCTCCCACCTTTTGTTGGTCGAGCATCCCCATGTGCTCACCCTCGGAAAAAGTGGGGAGGCGTCCCATGTGGTGGCCTCGCCCGAGCGTTTGGCCCAACTTGGTGTTCAGTACCACCCCATCAACCGGGGGGGAGACATCACGTATCACGGCCCTGGTCAACTTGTGGTATACCCCATCCTCGACCTGGACCAATTTTTCACCGACATCCACAAATACCTCCGAACCTTGGAAGAGGCCGTGATTCGAACCTGTGCGGATTGGGGAGTCACGGCCGGGAGAATTGAGGGGCTGACGGGTGTGTGGGTTGATGGCGATTCCGGTCCGAAGGCGAGGAAGATTTGTGCCTTTGGCGTGAAGTGCAGCCGGTGGGTGACGATGCACGGTTTGGCCTTGAACGTGAACACAGACCTGGCATTTTTTGAGCTGATTGTCCCCTGTGGCATTGCCGATCGCGGCGTCACCTCGCTGACCAAGGAGGTGGGTCAACCTGTCGACATGGGCGCGGTGAAGGAGCGCTTGATTCATCATCTTGGCGAACTTTTTGGTTGGGAAGTGATGTTGGCATGAATCAAGAGGG
>JBEARC010000009.1:0-7452 GCA_041163465.1 Bacteroidota bacterium | reverse complement strand
GATACCATTCGGCCAGAAGCCATGCGTTACGTGTTGGTGAACAAGCCCAAGAACATCCTGTCTGTGGAGTTTGACCCCCAAGGTCGACGCACAGTGATGGACCTGCTGAAAAACGCATGCAAAGAGCGCATTTCACCGGTGGGTCGCATTGAAAAGGAGGCTTCTGGGTTGGTCCTGTTCACCAACGACGGGGAGATGGCAAAGCGTTTGACGCATCCGGCAGTGAATCTTCGGGAACTCTACCACGTCACGCTGGCCAAAAAAGCCACCGTCGAGCAGCTCGAAAGCATGATGGCAGGGTTTGTCGTGGATGAAGGGTTTGTGAAAGCGCGGAGCTGCGCCTTTGTAAAACAGGATCCCCACGAAATCGGCATGGAAATTCACAGCAACAGAAGCCGAATTGTGCGTCGAATGTGGGAGCAACTCGGCCACAAGGTGTTGAAAGTGGACCGGGTGACTTATGGACCCCTCACCAAGAAAGATTTGCCTCGTGGACATTGGAGGCATCTCACTGTGGCGGAACTCAACCTGCTGAGAATGACCACGTGAACGCCAGTAGCGCCTGATCCCCGAAGCCATGAACGACAGTTTGGTCATCATTCCTACCTACAACGAGCGAGAGAACGTGGTTCGCATGCTTGACACGGTGGTTGGCTTGGACCATCCCTTCGATGTGCTGGTGGTCGACGACGGCTCTCCCGATGGAACGGCGCACTTGGTGCGGGAGACCGCCTCCCAACACCCCAACCGCATCCACCTCTTGGAACGCGAAGGAAAGTTGGGATTGGGAACAGCCTACATTGCCGGTTTCCAATGGGCGTTGGCGCGATCCTACAACTTCATCTTCGAAATGGACTGCGACTTCTCCCACAACCCAGCCGACTTGGTTCGGTTGCGCCAGGCATGCGCCAACGACGGTGCTGGGGTGGCCGTGGGTTCCCGGTACGTGAAAGGAGGGGGTGTGGCCAACTGGCCCTGGAATCGCCTGGTCTTGAGCTACGGTGCGTCTTGGTATGTCAACCTCATTTTGGGCTTGGGCGTGCGCGACAGTACCGCCGGATTCGTGTGCTACCGCAGGGAGACCTTGGAAGCCATCCAGCTCAACGCGGTGCAATTCGTGGGCTATGCCTTCCAAATTGAAATGAAGCTTCGGGCCAAGCGAAACGGCTTCCGCATTCAAGAAGTGCCGATCACCTTTGTGGACCGGGAATTGGGCACCTCCAAAATGAGCATGAACATCTTTCGCGAGGCCCTCGTGGGCGTGTTGCAGATGCGTTTTCAACGAATTTTCTATCCTCCCAAAACCTAAAAAAACCACTCCCCATGCCCATTCTCTTTCGCCAAGGTCACATCGTCAATGAAGGTTCCGTCCGCGTGGAGGACCTGTTGGTACAAGGGGAATGGATTGTGGCCAAAGGGGTGGATTTGGCCGAACACCATGAAGACCCCAAGATTCGGGCACTCGCTGCCGCTGCGGAAGTGAGAGATTGCCGGGGCCGTTGGGTGATGCCGGGATGCATTGACGACCAAGTGCACTTCCGCGAACCAGGCTTGACCCACAAAGCTGAAATCGCGACCGAGGCAGCGGCGGCAGCGGCGGGAGGGATCACTTCCTTCATGGAGATGCCCAACACGGTCCCCCAAACCCTCGACCAAAGCTTGCTTCAGCAGAAGTACGACCGCGCTGCAGAGGTGAGTCCGGTCAATTACAGCTTCTTTATGGGCGCCAGCAACCACAACCTCGATGAGGTGCTGAAGACAGACCCCAAGACTGTCTGTGGAATCAAGGTTTTCATGGGGTCTTCCACCGGAGACATGCTCGTGGATGAAGACAAGGTGCTCGAAGGAATTTTCAAGGAAGCACCCATGCTGGTGGCTACGCATTGTGAAGACGAAGCCACCATTCGAACGAACACGGCAGCGGCCAAAGCCACATTTGGCAACGCCGTACCCATCGCCCAACACCCCATCATTCGGAATGCCGAGGCCTGCTACCGAAGCTCTTCGAAGGCTGTTGAATTGGCTGCCAAATTGGGCACCCGTCTCCACATCTTGCACATCAGCACCGCACGGGAATTGGACCTGTTTGACGGCAACAAGCGCCTTGAAGACAAGCAAATCACCGCCGAGGCTTGCATCCATCACCTGTGGTTCACCGACGCGGACTACGACACCCGAGGAACATACATCAAATGGAATCCCGCGGTGAAAACGGCATCCGACCGTGACGCCATTCGGGCTGCCTTGCACGACGGAAGAATCGACGTGGTTGCCACAGACCACGCCCCGCACACGATTGAAGAAAAGAACCGGTCTTACTTTGACGCCCCCTCAGGAGGCCCTCTGGTGCAGCACGCGCTGGTGGCCATGCTCGACCTTGTTCACGAGGACGTCCTGTCCGTAGAACAGGTGGCCGACTTGATGGCGCATCGTGTGGCGCGTTGCTTCCAAATGACAGACCGTGGATTTTTACGACCAGGCCAAAAAGCCGACCTCGTCGTGGTCCAACCCAACGACCCTTGGACTGTTCGGGAAGACAACATCCTCGCCAAATGCGGGTGGTCCCCCTTTTCGGGCCATACCTTCCGATCTCGCGTCCATGAAACGTGGGTCAATGGTGTGTTGGTGTGGGGTCGTGGACACCTCCAGACAACCCATGGCAACCATGCCGGACAACGGTTGATGTTTCATCGCTGAGTGCTCATGTTCATGAAAGGTCATTGTTCCCCTACGCGTGTGCACCACCCATTCTTCCACCCCAACGCGAAGCACATGGGGAGGGTGGGCACGAGGGTTCTGCTGGTCATTGGGGTTGTGTGGGCTGGCATCAGCGCCGGATGCCAAGGTCGCCAACCTTCACAGGTTCATCCACCTTCAGGGATCCTCCCACGAGACAGTTTTGTGCTCGTCTTGGCAGAAATCCAAGTTGTGGAAGCGGCTGCCACCCAACGAACCTATCGAACCGACAACGAAAGCACACGCCTGGCAGAGGCCTACAACGATGTGTGGCACAGGACGGGGGTCTCTGCTGAACGGTTCGAGCAAAGTCATGCATGGTGGTGGAACCAACCGGAGGCGATGAAAGAGGTGCTCAGGGATGTGGTGGACGTGTTGCGAGACATGGAGGTCGCTTCCAACAGAAACGAGGCGAACCCAGGCCGTGAGCGCGGGGACCAAGGTGAGGACCAAAGTGAGGACGAGGACCGTTTGGGACAATCTCAAAAGCGGAGGAATTCGAATTGACGCCGCGTGGTCGTGGCTGCCTTGGGATTGGCTTTAGTTCCCAAGCCCGTGGGCTGTGGGCCGAGGACGGAGGACGGAGACCCGAGGACCCGCGGCCTCAACCCCAATCCTCACGGTATTGCTTGGCCGTGGCTGCGATGGTTTCTGCAATGGGCGTGTATGCCCAGGGTTGACCCATGGCCTTGAAGGTTCGAAGGATCTTGGTTCCGTCATAGGTGTGGTGCGCCCCGGTGTTGGCCAAACTCTCCCGGGTCGCCACCGAACGTCGACCCGTCAATGCCTCCACCACCCAAAACGCGCGCCACAACACCCCGGGCATCCAAGACCTCACAGGACGTGTCGGCCTTGGGCAGGACAGTGCGTCGGCAATGGCGTTCATCAGGTCCCGGTAGGTCCATTCCTCGGCACACAACACAAATCGCTCGTCCCTCACCTCGCTGAACGCCAACTTGACACAGACCTCTGCGACATCCCGCGATGCCACGTACCCATTGGATCCTCGTGGATACCACTTCAGGCCACGGGCGACCTGGTGAAACAGGGCCCCGGAACTGCGCGAAAAATCGCCAGGGCCCAACACGATGGTAGGGTTGACCACGATCAACCCGCCAGGGAGCCCCTCGGCGGCGGCGCGCCAAGCCTCCATCTCGGCGCGTTGCTTGCTTCGTGCGTACCCCGTGACCCCAGGATGATCTTCGAAGAGGGTGTCCTCATCCGTGGGTTGGCCAGCCTTCCTGCCCAGCGCCGCGACACTGCTGACATGAACGAGTCGAGGAGTGCCGCAATGCAGCATGGCATTGACCAGGTGAGCCGTTCCCTGGGCGTTGATTCGGTTCATGGCCCCATGGTCTGCTGGGTGGAAGGACACGAGCGCTGCGCAATGAAACACACACTGCGCTCCGTCCAAGGCGGCCTCGAGAGACGCCCCGTCTTCCATGTCCCCTTCCACCCACCTCAACCGATCGAGCGCATCCGGCATGTCAGGAAGGGCTTGCCGCACTGCATCCTCCACGCGTTGGGTTTGGCTTGAGGGGCGACGAAGGGCGCGCACGGTTTGGCCTACAGAAAGCAAGTAAATCACAACCTGTGTGCCTACAATGCCCGTCGCCCCGGTGACCACATTCACCCCACCGTTCTTCGTCCAATCCATGCGGCCAAAGTACTGCCTACCTTCGTTCAGCGATGTCGACAGAGGAACACTTGCAAGCGCTGTTGGAACGAATGCCCCATGAGCCTGGGGTGTACCAGCATTTTGACAAGGATGGTCAATTGCTGTACATCGGCAAGGCCAAAGACTTGAAAAAGCGTGTGGCAAGCTACTTCAGCAAGGGAAACCACAACGGAAAAACGCGGCTTCTCGTTCGCAAAATTGCCGATGTTCAATGGATCATTACGCCCTCGGAGGCCGATGCGCTCTTGCTCGAAAACAGCATGATCAAAGAGCACAAGCCGCTCTACAACATCCAGCTGAAAGACGACAAAACGTATCCATTCATCGTCCTGAAAAACGAACGCTTTCCGAGAATCTTTCCCACCCGTCAAGTGCGCAAGGACGGGAGTGAATACTTCGGGCCGTACTCCCATGTCAAGGCCATGCATGCGGTGTTGGATCTGTGCAAACAACTGTACCCCATCCGGACGTGCAGTTTGGCCTTGAGTCAAGAAAACATCGAAGGAGGCAAATTCAGGGTTTGCCTCGAATACCACATCGGCAACTGCTTGGGGCCATGCGTGGGCAAGCAGACCGAGGCGGGCTACGCTGAGAGCATCGCGGCCATCAGGCACGTGCTGCAGGGGAACCTAGGCGAGGTGCGTGCCTCCCTGAAGGCGGACATGTCGGAGGCGGCTTCACGCCTGCATTTTGAGGAAGCCGAGCGGCTGCGGTTGAAGCTCGACGCCGTAGAGAAATTTCAAGCCAAGAGCACCGTCGTCCATCCCTCCATCTCGGATGTGGAGGTGTACGGGGTGGTCAGCGATGCGAAAGCTGCCTACGTGAACTTCATGCGCATCCACAATGGTGCCATTGTTCAAGGCCAAACCCTCGAGTTCCGCAAACGCCTCGATGAGTCAGACCCGGACATTTTGGCCGCGGCCATCCCCCAGATTCGGGACCGTTTTTCGGTGGCAAGCAGGACGATTTTGGTTCCCGTGGACATCTCGTTGGGGGTGGAGGGAGCCGTGTGTTTGGTTCCTCAGCGGGGCGACAAAAAGAAACTGGTGGAACTGAGTTTGCGCAATGCCCAGTTCCACATGCGCGACCGTCACGCCCAACTCGAGCAGGTCGATCCTGAGGCGGCTCGAGATCGGTTGATGGAGACGATGATGCACGATCTGCGATTGAAGGAACATCCGGTGCACATCGAGTGCTTCGACAACAGCAACACCCAAGGAACCAACCCCGCCTCCGCATGCGTGGTCTTCCGCGACGGCAAGCCCGCCAAGCGAGACTACCGAAAATTCAACATTCGCACCGTCGAAGGCCCTGATGATTTCGCCAGCATGAAAGAGGCAGTGTACAGACGGTACAAGCGGCTTCTCGATGAACAACAACCCTTGCCGCAACTGCTGGTGATTGATGGTGGAAAAGGACAGCTTTCCCATGCCTTGGAGGCCCTGGAATCTCTGGGGCTTCGCGGAACCATCGCCGTCATTGGCATTGCCAAACGCCTCGAAGAAATCTTTTTTCCAGGAGACTCGCTCCCGATGTATTTGGACAAACGCTCTCCCACCCTGCGTGTCATCCAGCACATGCGCAACGAGGCCCACCGCTTCTCGCTGGCACATCACCGCACCCGAAGAAGCAAGGCGTTCTTGAAATCAGCGCTTGACGACATTCCAGGCGTCGGCCCCAAAACCAAGGTGTCGCTGATGGCCGCGTTTGGAGACATTCAAGCCATTGCCCGCGCCTCTGAAGTTGCGCTGTTGGACGTGGTCAACCTCAAGGTGGCCCGTGCCATCCGCGTCCATTTTCACGGAAGCGAAGCCTGATCTTCAGCCTCGGGGCCTGCCCTCAAAACGAAAAGCGTCCTCCCAAGGAAGGGCCTCCCAAGGCGCGGCATTCAGCCACAATGCGGCCCACGACATCCGCCGCAGGTTCGATGCTGGTCAACAGCGCAGCCACTTGTCCAATTTCAAGCTCACCCGCCACGAGGTCCCCTTCAAACATCCCCCGTTTGGCACGCCCTCTCCCCAACAATTCGCGCAGAGCCTCTGGTGTAGCACCTGCCTGTTGGGCAGCAATGACTTCTCGGGCAAAATCATTGTGCAGGAGCCTCACCGGGGTAACACGCTTCAACTCCAAGCTTGTGGCTCCCTCCCCGGCTGCCACCACCGCCTCTTTGAAGGCCAGGTGAGCCGAGCTCTCCGGTGTGGCGACAAACCTCGACCCAATCTGTGCGGCCTCCGCGCCCAACATCATGGCCGCCAAGACCGATCGACCGTCGTGCAGACCCCCCGCAGCAATGACCGGCACCTCGCAAGCATCTGCCACCGCAGGAACAAGACACATCGTGGTGGTCTCCTCGCGGCCGTTGTGTCCCCCCGCTTCAAACCCTTCTGCCACCACGGCGTCCACACCTGCCTCCTGTGCCTTCAAAGCAAACTTCACACTGCTCACCACGTGAATCACCTTGACACCGTGGGATTTGAGGTAAGAAGTCCAGGTGTTGGGGTTGCCTGCACTCGTGAACACCACGGGCACCCCGAGTTCTACAATGCTCTGCATGTGCTCCTCCACGGCGGGGTAAAGCAACGGCACGTTCACAGCAAAGGGCATTCCAGGGGCAGCTGCTTGGACCTTGGCGATGTGGTCTCGCAACACCTGGGGATACATGCTTCCCGCGCCCAAAATGCCCAAACCACCCGCATTGCTCACGGCGCTGGCCAATTCCCACCCACTGCACCACACCATGCCGGCCTGAATGATGGGAAACTCAATGCCCAGCAAGGCACACACTCGGTTGCTCGTGTTCATGGGGCCAAGTTCGGCAGGAGATGCCAAACTCTGAGCACCTCCAATCTCGAGGGCAGGTGGGACAAGGAGAGGCTTTCCATCACACGTCGAAGTCAGTGTTCAAACAACGCCCGATTGGAAGCCACAAGTTCTGGGTCCTCGACCAAGTGTCGATGGCGTTCAACGCAAGCCTCCGACATCCTCATCCACGTCTGCGCGTCCCACCCAAACACTTCCTCCAAGCCCTGGATCCAAGC
>JBEARC010000008.1:0-46041 GCA_041163465.1 Bacteroidota bacterium | reverse complement strand
TGGGTTCAAACCTTCACGTGGGAAGCGCAAGACAATCCGGCCACAGCCTACGACAGTCCTGGCCGTCGGTGGTTTCAATTCCCGACGTGGGAGGATACGACCTACCGAAAGATTTTGATGTACCACCGATTGAAGTGCTTTGAAAATGGCACCGCGGGAAACCTTGGCTACCCTTGTGGTGAGTGGGATTATCTGACCTACAATTACCTCTTCGACCATACGGGCTTGCTGGACAGCACGGCACAGACCCATCCGATGTACCTGCTTAACGACGCTTCGTTTGAGTCGGCGACATTGATCCTCAATCCTGCAGGAGGGCAGCCTGCTGATACGGTGTACCGCCTTCTCCAAACGGCTCATCACGAATTTGAAGGGGGGTCTGACCTGTGGTCTGAACTCGCCGGTGTGCCTTCCGGTGAGCTGCTGAGCACTCCCTTGGCTGACGGCGTTCGTCACCAGTGGCTGTGGACGGCCGAAGAACTTGACGCCATCGGGTGGGAGGCCGGCAACGTGGCGTGGCGGATGTCCTTGCCTCGGGCAGGCGACTTGGGTGCATCCTCGGTGGCGAGGGCAACCCTTCGCGCGCGCTGGACGTCCACGACGGCTTTGGACGGCATCCTCACCACGGGGTGGTTGACCTTGGTGGACGGTCCTGCTTCCGTGAGCAACATGGAGGCGTTTTGGGCGTTGGATTTTGTCCAAGCCTTGATTCGGGAAGAGGGCATGAATCTCGTGTTGGATCTGGCCTTGGATGGGGTGGAATCGGGTTCCACTTCGGACCTGTCTGTGCTGGCTTCTCAAGTGGCGGACTCCCTAGCCCAAACCTGCAGCCCAAGCGCTCCTGGCGCAGCACAGTTCGTTCGAATGAACGGCGGAGACCGCATGGAATTGGATCCTGCCGAATTGTTGTCGTTGGACACCACGGTGACTGTGGAGTGTTGGATTCGAGGGGATGCCGCGGTGATGCCTGCAAACACGACGTTGTTCGAGGGCGTCAATGCCAGCGGCCAGCGCGAAATGAACGCCCACGTTCCTTGGAGCAACTCCGGGGTGTATTGGGACTGCGGGTACGACGGAGGGTACGACCGAATTGATCAGGTGGCGTCGGCAGGTCTTTACGAGGGAAACTGGGTTCACTGGGCGTTCACGAAGGACGCGGAAGCGGGCGTCATGAAGATGTTTGTCAACGGTGAACTTTGGCATTCAGGCGGCGGCAAGGATCACCTGATTGGAGACATTGTCCGAATGAACCTCGGTGGATCCGCGGGGGCAACCAACGATTACTTCGGCGACATTGCTGCCTTTCGCATCTGGGACGTGGCGCTTCCTGGAACAACCCTGTTCGAATGGATGGACCGCGCATCGATGGATGCGTTGATGGACCACCCGGAAGCCGACAGGTTGATTGGCGTCGTGAACATGCAGGGACAGGACGGCGAGCCCACCAACCAAGGGGCTCTTGCTGGATGGATTCACGGCGACGCTGCGCGGAAAGCCTTTTCTCCGAGAGAAGCGTTCTTGGACGCTGTGCCCGGAGACCTTCGGCCGGCCCTTGTGTTGGAAGGAGGAACGATGCCTCTGACGGCAATCGGAGAAGCGCTTTGGGCCGAAGCCATCCCGGTACCTCCCATGTCCGTGACACAATGGGAGGTCGAAGGCAACGGCGTGGTTTGGACCGATCTTCATTACGGCTGGGATGCTGGGCTCGTCACAACCGTCACGACGGAATGGGGAGACACGTTGGCGAGCTACGCTTTGGAGGGGGAACACGTGAACTACAACGGGGGGCAACTGAATTATTGGTCCGCGCCCTTCGAGGTCGTGGACCGCTACGAATTGGCCCGGTACATCACGCCCTACGGAATCAACCTCACGCTCGGACCGGATGGTTGGGCGTGGGTGTTTGACGTGACCGACTACGCGCCTTTGCTCCGTGACAGCGTGGAGCTCGAAGCCGGAAACTGGCAAGAGTTGCTCGATCTGAAGTTTGCTTTTATCGAAGGAACACCGCCGCGGGACGTAGAAAACGTGACTGCTTTTTGGAAAGGCATCCATTACCTCAGCAACTGGGACGAAACCATCTTGCCCGTGACCTACACCCCGGAAGAAGGGGAAGACATGTGGCGATTGAAAACGCGCGCGAGCGGACACGATTTTGGGCAAGGAAACAACTGTGCGGAGTTTTGCTACAACACCCACAGCGTGAACGTCAACGGGGAAGAGGAATGGAGTTGGGAAATCATGCAGGAGTGTGCCGACAACCCGCTCTACCCCCAAGGGGGGACGTGGATTTACGACCGTGCTGGATGGTGTCCAGGAGCTCCCGTGAAAACGCAGGACTTTGAATTGACATCGCTTGTGGCCGGCCAAGACAGCTTCACAGTGGAATACGACATCACGTACGATCCGTTTGGCAATTACCGCATGGAAGGCCAAATCATCGGTTACGGTTCGCCAAACATGGCCCACGATGTCGAGGTCATGGACATCCTCGCGCCCAACGACAACAAGTTGTTCTCCCGCCTGAATCCCGTGTGCGAGAATCCGGTGGTTCTCATACGCAACAACGGCGCAGAACCGCTTGTTTCGGCCACGTTTACGTACGGCATCTCAGGCGGGTCCATGGTCACAGAGGTTGTTGCGTTTGACCAACCGTTGGCCTTTCTCGAGACACGTGAGGTTTCGCTGCCATACGACGCTTCTCCCTACTACGTCGGGGACGACGAGGAAACCCTTCGCTTTGAAGTTCAGGCTGAAGTGGCCGATGCTACCGACGAGGAGCCGTCCAACGGATGGATGAGCGCGACGTTTCGCCGCCCCCCGACTTGGCAGTACACCAACCTCGACGACAACCGCATGATTGTTTGGACCAAGACCAACAACGTGCCTGGAGAAACGACCGTGGAAATCACCAGGGCTGATGGCGGAATTCAGTGGGCACGAAGCTACGCTGCCCCCAACACCACCTACCGGGATACCATTGAACTCAACCAAGGATGTTATCGGTTCACGGTTCGCGACACGGGGGATGATGGCATGGATTTTTGGGCCAACAACGACGGCTCTGGCTACGTCCGTTTGAAGCGGGTCTCCGGGGGGAATTTCCACATCTTTGAGTCGGACTTTGGGAAGTCCATCTCGCAATCCTTCTACTTCGCCACCAACTTGGTGAGCGCATTCCAGGCGTTGGATGATGCGGATGTCGCAGTGTTTCCCAATCCGTTTT
The DNA here is from genome assembly GCA_041163465.1 of Bacteroidota bacterium. Lineage (GTDB taxonomy): Bacteria > Bacteroidota > Bacteroidia > Flavobacteriales_D > Sanyastnellaceae > UBA11663. The sequence continues at coordinate 42,815 of JBEARC010000008.1, read as the reverse complement.
CAGACGCATTGACCATTGTGCCTGCTGGCCTTCAGGGTCAAGCGACGTGGACAATTCTCAATGTTATGGGGCAGGTCGTGGACCAAGGCCAAATCGTCATTCAACCGGGTGTTCGCATGCACCTCGATGCGTCGTCATGGCCTTCGGGAACGCTCGGGATTGTGCTGGCTCAAGGATCGAGACGCTTGACGCGGTGGGTGGTCCATGAGTGATGCGTGGCTTGGCAATGTGAATCTCATTCTCAAAGCGGGGGGTTGAGCCGTAGAAAATAAAAACTGAGCTGCACACCCCTGGCTTGGGAGGGGGTGTTCCTTGATTTTTACGAAAATTTCATGAACACCCCCTCTTTCAATTCATGCGTGAGCGTATTTTTGCAAAAAAAAAAATCGCCATGAGTCTCAACCGTCAACAAGCCTTGCATGATTTGCTCGATCGCGTGCCCAAGCACCGAGAGCGCCCCGCCAACAAGATCTCCGAATACTTCGGTGAAAACGTGTTCAATCTGCACGTGATGCGCTCCTACCTCCCCGATGAAGCCTACGAAGGAATTGTGGAGGCCATGGAGAAGGGTACGCCCATCAGCCGGAAGGTCGCAGACCAAACGGCTTCGGCCATGAAGGAGTGGGCGATCAGTCGCGGCGCGACGCATTATACGCACTGGTTCCAGCCATTGACGGGTAGCACGGCTGAAAAGCATGACAGTTTCATTGCGCCAACGGCTGATGGCCGTGCCATCGAAAAGTTTGATGGCTCGTTGCTCGTTCAACAGGAGCCCGACGCGTCGTCGTTCCCGAGCGGGGGCATTCGAAACACGTTTGAAGCACGTGGATACACCTTGTGGGATCCAACCTCTCCTGCGTTTGTGTGGGGAGAAACGTTGTGCATTCCCACGATTTTTATCAGTTACACGGGGCATGCGTTGGACAACAAAATGCCCCTGCTCAAGGCCCTCTCTGCCGTAGATGCGGCGGCCACCTCGGTGTGCCAATATTTTGACCGAAACATCACCAAGGTGAACGCCACCTTGGGCTGGGAGCAGGAATATTTCCTTGTGGACAAGGCTTTGTATGCGGCGCGTCCAGATTTGTCCATGACGGGTCGCGCGTTGTTTGGGGCCGCGCCTGCCAAGGGTCAACAGCTCGATGACCACTACTTCGGGGCCATTCCCGAGCGCGTGTCTGCGTTCATGAAGGATTTTGAGATGGAGGCTCACAAGTTGGGCATCCCAGTGACAACCCGCCACAACGAGGTGGCGCCCAACCAGTTTGAGCTTGCCCCCGTGTTTGAAGAGGCCAATTTGGCCAACGACCACAACCTCATGCTCATGGAATTGCTTGAGAAGGTTGCGCGCCGTCACGATTTCCGCATTCTGCTGCACGAGAAGCCTTTTGCCGGGGTCAATGGATCGGGCAAGCACAACAATTGGTCGTTGGGTACCAACACCGGGGTCAATCTGCTCAAGCCCGGAAACAACCCCAAAACGAATCTTCGCTTCTTGACCTTTTTCGTGAACACGCTGGCGGCTCTGCATCGTCATGCCGATGTGGTTCGGGCGTCGATTGCGAGTGTCGGGAACGACCATCGTTTGGGTGCCAACGAAGCGCCTCCCGCCATCATGTCAGCGTTCATCGGTTCACAGCTTTCCACCTTGTTGGATGACTTGGAATCGAGCATCAAGGCCGGCAAATTGACCCCGGCTGACAAGACAGCGCTGAAGCTCGAGATTGGTCGCATCCCAGAAGTTTTGCGCGACAACACCGATCGCAACAGAACCTCTCCGTTTGCCTTCACGGGCAACAAGTTTGAACTCAGGGCGGTGGGTTCTACGGCCAACTGCGCTGTGCCGATGACGGTGTTGAACACCATTGTGGCAGATCAACTGAACCGATTCAAGGTGGCCGTTGATGAACGCATTGACAAAGGCGATAAAAAAGACGATGCCATCCTGAAGGAACTTCAAGCGCTCATCAAAGAGAGCAAAGCCATCCGCTTTGAAGGGAACGGGTACGGTGATGCCTGGGTCAAGGAGGCCAAAAAGCGCGGACTGAGTAACTTCAAGGACACCCCTTCTGCATTGGCTGTATGGGGTCGAAAGGAGGTTGCGGAATTGTTTGCCAGCCTCAACGTGCTGACCCCTGAGGAGCTCCATGCACGTGCAGAAGTTGAGTTTGAGAAGTATGTGATGAAGCGTCAAATTGAAGCGCGTGTGATTGGTGATATCGCCACAAGCATTGTGACACCCGCGGCGGTCGCATACCAAAACATGTTGATCGAAAACATCAGCGGCATGAACGAGGTGTTTGGCAAGGATGCGGCGGCCCTTACAACAAGCCAAAAGGAGTTGTTGACCCAGGTGTCCGAGGCACTCATGCTGATGAACCAGGCATCGGCTTCCCTCCGAGAGGAGCGTGGCAAAATCAACAAAATTGAAGACATGGCAAAGCGTGCGGGAAAGTATGCGGATGTCGTGGTGCCCTTGATGGAGGAGGTGTCCCATCAGTGTGCTCATTTGGAACAACTCGTGGACAATGAGATTTGGCCGCTGCCCAAGTTCTCTGAAATGTTGTTTACGCGCTGACCGCGCGCCTTTCCTCCAGGGATTTTCGCTTGTGACGAACAGCCGATGTTGAACAATTGAGAAGGGTGCCTCCAAAAGGGGGCACCTTTTTTTTTACTTTCACCCCTTGATTCACCAATTCTAAAGGAATGCCCAACAACCTGCAAGCTTCCATCGCACGCTTTGGCGTGTTGATCTCGTTCGGATTTGCTTTGGTCCCAGCCTTGGGGCAAGATGACATGACTGCGGAGGCAGATCGCGCTTTTGAGCGTCGCGGTTACTACGAAGCCGCCAGAGAGTACGTGGCGATTTATGCCAAAATCAAGGATGTCCAAAGCAAGGCTTACTGCGCCTTTCAGGCTGGAGAGGCTTACCGTTTGCATCACCAACCCGCCATGGCCACGGAGTGGTATGACAAGGCGATTGGATTGAAATATGGCGATCGGAACAACCAAGTTTTTTTGGTGTACGGAGACGCCCTCCGGGATCAAGAATTGTTTGACGATGCCATCGAGATGTACAGTCGTTTTGATGCGGCAGGAGGAGATTCCAAGGTGGCCGAAGAGCGTATTGAAAAGGCAGACCTCGCGGCGTTGATGATTGAAGAGCCTGAAAGCCGGTACATCGTTGAACCCATGGTGATCCTGAACTCGGAGTCCTACGAGTACGCTCCAACCTTTGGCGAAGACGGAGAGCTGTTGGTGTTTGCGTCCTCTCGAGAGTCTTCTGCAGGAACGGAGGAGGACCCCATCACCGGACAGTCGTACATGGATTTGTTTCAATCCACAATTGACAAAAAGGGGCGTTGGAGTGAGCCAGAGCCCGTGGGCAATACCATTTGTACAGAGCACAACGAAGGAGGAGCTGCCTTGAGCAGCGATGGAAAGACGATCTACTTCACCCGATGCGTCGAGATGGATGGCTCCAATTTGGCTTGCGACATCTATTTCGCTCAGAAGCAAGGACGTGGGTATGGTGCCACGGCGGCCATGGGCTTGATCAACCGCGACGAAGACGACAGTTCCCAAGTTGGACACCCCGCCCTGTCTCCAGACGACCGTTTTTTGGTGTTTGCCTCGGACATGCCAGGAGGCTTGGGTGGCAAAGATTTGTGGTTTGTGGAAGCCAAGAACGGTTCCTTTGCGGGATCCATTCCTCAAAACCTGGGTTCTGCCATCAACACGGCGGGCGATGACATGTTCCCCCATTTCCGGTCCAATGGAGATCTGTACTGGGCCACCAATGGCCGCGAGGGATTGGGTCAATTGGACATTTGGAAGGCGGAAGCGCGCGAAGGTGATTTGGCTTTTGCAGAGGCCAAAGCGCTGCCCTTCCCAATCAACGGAGCCACGGATGACTTTGCCATTGCCTTTCGAGGAGATACTGAAGAGGGCATGTTCACGTCCAACAGGCCTGGTGGCAAGGGACAGGATGATTTGTACTCGTTCCGCCTGCCTCCGCTGGAATTCTGTTACCAAGCTTACGTGTATGATTACGACACGGGCATGCCACTGTCTGATGCGACCCTGACGCTTCAGGGCAAGGACGGCTCTACCAATTCTTACACCACAGACGGAGAGGGCGAAGTGTCCCTGTGCGAAGGTGAGATTGGTGAAAGAATGACGTTCAATGTGAATGTCGCACGTGAGGGTTACATCGGGACGGGTGACTTGGTGACCACGGAAGGATTGACAGAAAGCACGACGTTGGCACGGGAGTACCTCCTGAAGGAAATTGTGTTGAACAAGGAATATGACATGCCAGTGGTTCTTTATCCTCTTGGCAGCGCGGAGTTGTTGGTCGACGACGCGGTCAATTCCAAGGACAGTTTGAACTACCTCGTGGATTTGCTCGAGCGCAACGAAAACCTGGTCATTCAATTGGAGGCTCACACAGACAGCCGAGGAAGTTCTGCGGCCAACAAACAATTGAGCCAAGATCGGGCGGAGACTTGCGTGCAGTACCTGATTGAACGTGGCATTCCGCAGGCACGCATGGTGGCCAAGGGATACGGTGAAGACGCTTTGTTGGTATCCGATGCTGAAATTGCCCGGTTGCCAGAGTCTGAAAGGGAGATGGCCCACCAGCGAAACCGGCGGACGGTGTTTAAAATCATCCGATTTGACTACAAACCGGGGGAATAAGTCGTGAGTGATGCCCGGTATGCTGCGCGTGGTGTTTCCGCGGGCAAAGAAGAGGTGCATGCGGCAATCGCAGGCATAGACAAGGGGTTGTTCCCCTCTGCGTTTTGCAAGATTGTCCCGGATGACTTGACAGGCAGTGAGGAGCATTGCTTGGTGATGCATGCCGATGGTGCAGGAACCAAAAGTTCCTTGGCCTACATGTATTGGAGGGAGACGGGCGATGTGGGGGTTTGGAGAGGCATCGCGCAGGACGCCCTGATCATGAACGTGGATGATTTGCTTTGCGTGGGGTGCACGGGGCCCATCTTGGTTTCGAGTACAATTGGCAGAAACAAACACTTGATTCCTGGTGAGGTCATTCGGGAAATCATCCAGGGTACGGAAACCTTGCTCGAGGAATTGCGGGCCAATGGTTTGGACATTCGATCCACAGGAGGAGAAACAGCCGATGTCGGGGATTTGGTTCGTACGATCATTGTCGACTCCACGGTTGTAGCGCGCATGTCGCGCAAGGATGTGATTGACAACGGGAAGATTCGTGCGGGAAATGTCATTGTGGGATTGGCGAGCGATGGGCAAGCGACCTACGAAGAGGTGTTCAACGGAGGGATGGGGAGCAATGGTCTGACAAGCGCCCGTCACGACGTCTTCCACAAATCCTTGGCGACGAAATATCCCGAGAGCTATGATTCGGCAACACCTGAATCGTTGGTGTATACGGGTCGTTTGGGCTTGACAGATGCCATTTCAGGAGTTCCTCTTGATGCAGGGCGCCTTGTACTTTCTCCCACGCGCACCTATGCTCCCATCATCCAGGCATTCTTGCAAGAACACAGGGAGGATGTCGATGGAATGGTTCATTGCTCAGGTGGTGCGCAAACCAAGGTGCTTCATTTCCTGCGCGACGGATTGCACGTGATCAAGGACGCGATGTTTGATGTACCACCTTTGTTCCAAACCATTCAATCGGAGTCGGGTACGGATTGGCGAGAAATGTACAAGGTGTTCAACATGGGGCATCGCATGGAGGTCTATACCAACGATCGTGCGGCCCAGTCGTTGATTGCCATCAGCAAATCCATGGGGGTTGCAGCGCAAATCATCGGTCGGGTGGAGGAGAGCGACGAGGAGTCCTCTCGGGTGACCATACGCAGTTCTCATGGGACTTTTGTCTATCCCTGATGGCTTTTCAACGTTCGGCTGTCGGGGAGTGGGTGGACAAATTCCAGTCCATCGCCGACCGTTTTCGTGAGGTTGAGTTGAGGGTTTCAGACCCTGAGGTCGTGAACGACCCAGATGCGTTCAAGGTGTTGATGATTGAGTATCGAAGGTTGGAGCCCATGGCACAATGTGCAAGAGAGCTCGCGCAGATGCTGCAGTTGTGGGACGATGGCCAAGAATGGATTCAATCCGGTGATGCAGAGATGCAATCCATGGGGAGGGTGGAATGTGAGCGCACAGAGCCCTTGCTCGAATCCCGTTTGGAAGAGGCCAAGTGGATGCTGTTGCCCCATGATTCGGCTGATGATCGCAATGCCATTCTTGAAGTTCGGGCGGGCACGGGTGGAGATGAGGCGGCTCTGTTTGCAGGTGATTTGGTTCGCATGTATCTCCGGCATGCCGAAGGTCGTGGTTGGCATCATGAATGGGTGAGTGCCCATGAGGGAACGGTGGGTGGTTTCAAGGAGGCCGTTCTTCGGCTCGAAGGTGACGGCGTGTATGGTTGGTTGAAATTCGAGCGTGGGGTTCATCGCGTGCAGCGCGTCCCGGAGACAGAGTCTCAGGGACGTGTGCACACCAGTGCGGCCACGGTGGCCATTTTGCCATTGGCTGAGGAGGTGGATGTGGACCTACGCGCTTCTGACATCCGCAAGGACACCTTTCGTTCAAGCGGAGCGGGCGGTCAGCACGTGAACAAGACGGAAAGCGCAGTTCGACTGACGCACCTGCCTTCTGGGTTGGTGGTGGAATGTCAAGACGGCCGTTCCCAGCATCAGAATTTGGAGCGAGCCATGGAAGTCTTGAGGGCGCGGTTGTTTGATCTCGCCAGGGAAGAGGCAGAGGCACAGCGGTCGGCGGAGCGGAAGTCTCAGGTTAGTTCAGGGGATCGTTCTGCCAAAATCCGCACCTACAACTTCCCCCAGGGACGAGTCACAGACCATCGGATTGGACTGACCCTCCATGCCCTGCCGCAGATCCTTCAAGGCGATTTGAGCCCATTGATTGAGGCGCTTCATGTTGCAGATCGCGCAGAACGGTTGAAAAATCTTTGAGAACACGGTCACTCGGTCCAGGTCGTGCGAAGGTCGCAGGGCTTGAATTGTGGAACTTTGCGTCATGAAGCCACAACGCCAGTCTTGTCGCCGCCCCAGCCTCACATCATCGGAGGCTTTGTTGGAGGCGATTCGAGAAAAGCAATCCTTCCTGTGTGTTGGTTTGGATCCAGATCCAGACCAAATCCCTTCGTGCTTTGGGACAGGGGTGGCTGCCATGGAGGTGTTTTGCAAGTCCGTGGTGGATGTGACCCTGCCCTATGCCGTTGCTTTCAAGCCCAATCTTGCGTTTTTTGAGCAGTACGGAGCTGAGGGATGGGCAGCCTTGGAACGTGTGGTGGATCACATTCCCTCGGATGTGCTTTGCATTGCGGATGCCAAACGCGGAGACATTGGCAACACGGCCACGCGGTATGCCAAGGCATTGTATGAAGGGTTGGGGGCAGATGCAGTGACGGTGGCGCCCTACATGGGTCGGGATTCAGTGGAGCCCTTCACATCGTTCTCTGATCGTTGGACGGTTCTTCTCGCACTGACTTCCAATACCGGCGCGGATGATTTTGAAATGCATGGTTCACCGCCCCTTTTTGAGCGTGTGTTGACGACATCTCAGACGTTCGAGGGCTCGGATCGCTTGATGTATGTCGTGGGTGCGACAAGACCAGAGTCTTTGGCACGTGTACGTGAACTCGTTCCCCATTCGTTTTTGCTCGTTCCAGGTGTGGGTGCACAGGGAGGGACCGTGGAGGCTGTGGCCAAACACGGGATGAATGACAACGTGGGGTTGTTGGTGAACAGTTCCCGTGGCATCCTGCATGCAGGAAACCGGGAGAACACCCCGGACAAAGTCCTGGTCAAGGTGGCTTTGGCCGCTGAAACTTTGGCCAATCAAATGCGTGTGTTGTTGGAGGCCCGTGGCGTCTGCGCGTGATCGATGCTTGACCTCAGGTGGGTTGTGACGCGAGACAAATCCACGTTGCCGTCTGCAAAACAAGCGCGTGACATTGTCACGTAGCCCGCGCCTGCGTTGTAGATTCGGCATTCATGGTGTCCTTTCGATTGTATCCGAGAATCTATGTCGCCTTGGGGTTTGTCCTCAGCGTCATGACCATCGGCAGTGTGGGGTTCGTCTGGATCGAAGGATACACATGGGTGGAGGCTTTGTACATGACGGTGATTACCGTGTCTACCGTGGGGTTTGGAGAGGTGCGCGCGTTGAGTGATCAGGGGATGGTTTTCACGACATTCCTAATCATGGGGAGCATTGGAACCTTTGCATATTCAATTTCGGCGTTGACCACGTATTTTGTCGACGGCGAGTACAGAAACATCTTTAACACGGCGCGATTGAAGAAGGAAGTGGACAAATTGCATGGGCACGTCATCGTTTGTGGCATGGGGCGTGTGGGTGAAATGGCGGTGCAAGAATTGATCGACCACAACACGCCTGTGGTGGTTGTGGAGAATGAGCCCAAACGCGTGGAGCGGTTGCGCGAACGCAATGTTCCTGTCATTGACGGAGATGCCACCAGAGATGAAAACCTCGTCAGTGCCGGTATCGTCCGGGCCAAGAGCGTGATTACCACCTTGCCTGATGACGCCCAAAATTTGTATGTCGTTTTGGCCGCAAGAGAATTGGCGCCCTCCATTCACATCATCAGCCGGGCCTCCAAATCCAATTCTGTCAGCAAGTTGCGTGTGGCGGGAGCCAACAATGTGATCATGCCCGACAAAGTAGGTGGAGCCCACATGGCATCCTTGGTGGTCATGCCCGATGTGCTTGAGTTTTTGGACCACGTTCGCATTCAGGGAGCCGATGCCATCAACCTTGAAGAGATTCCTGTTCGTGATTTGCCAGAGGGATTGAATGCTTCAACCTTGGGTGAATTGGATGCGCGCAACAGGGTAGGTGTGAATGTGGTTGGCATTAAGAAATCGGATGGACACTTCATCATCAATCCAGGGGCAAGTACTCCTTTGGACGATGCGTGTAAGCTGTTCGTCCTCGGGACGGCTGAACAAATCAAAACATTGAATCGCTTGCTGGGCATCCAGCGGACAACGACTTAATTGAAACCCAAACCTGAGCGAATGCTGAAGAAAATGACAATGATCCTTGTGGGAATTTTGCCTTCCTCCATGATGGCAGCAACCATCGATGATCGAATCAATCAAGTGATGGAGCCCATCACTCAGGCCATCATGAAGGTGATCTTTTTCACGGTCCCAGTGGGCGGTGACATGGAAGTCCCATTTGTGTTGATTTGGCTGTTGTTGGGCGCTGTGGTCTTTACGGTGTACAACCGGTTCGTGAATTTGACGGCATTTCGTCATGCCATTGACGTGGTTCGAGGCAAATTCGATGACCCTGAGCACAAGGAAAAAGGAGAGGTCAGCCATTTTCAGGCATTGACGGCGGCCTTGTCAGGCACGGTTGGCGTCGGGAACATCGCGGGTGTTGCCGTGGCCGTATCACTCGGGGGACCGGGGGCTACTTTTTGGATGATTGTGGCCGGCTTGCTTGGGATGAGTTCCAAGTTTGTGGAATGCACGTTGGGAACCAAATACAGAAGAGAGAATGCGGATGGTTCTGTGTCGGGTGGACCGATGTATTACCTCCGAGATGGTTTGGCCAAACAGAACATGGGTGGTTTGGGCAAAGTCCTTGCTGCCATTTTTGCGGTTGCCTGCATCGGAGGTTCGTTTGGAGGGGGCAACATGGTTCAGATCAACCAAGCTACCAGTCAACTTATTGCGGTGACGGGAGGGGATGCGTCGTTTTTTGCAGGCAACGGCTGGGTGTTTGGGGTGGTGATGGCAGTGATTGTCGCAGCCATTATTTTGGGAGGAATCAAGAGCATTGCCAGGGTGACTGACAAAGTGGTTCCATTCATGGTGGGCATTTACATCCTCGGCGCCCTGGCCGTCATCTTTGGCAATGTCGGCGAAGTTCCCGAGGCGTTGGGCCGCATTGTCAGTGGTGCGTTCAACAGCGATGCCATGTATGGTGGAATCGTTGGTGTGTTGATCCAAGGCTTCAAGCGGGCGGCATTTTCCAACGAGGCTGGCATTGGTTCTGCCTCCATCGCCCACAGCGCTGCCAAAACAGATGAGCCAGTCAGTGAAGGCATTGTGGCGTTGTTGGAGCCCTTCATTGATACCGTGGTGATTTGCACCATGACAGCGCTGGTTATTGTGATTTCAGACTACGGCATGTATGATCAAGCTGGGGTGTTGGCGAGCGCCAAGGCGGGAGAGTTGCAGGCCATTGAACTGACGTCCTCTGCTTTCAGCCAAACCTTGTCTTGGTTTCCTGTGGTGTTGTCTGTGGCCGTGATTTTGTTTGCCTTGAGTACGATGATTAGCTGGAGCTATTACGGATTGAAGGCTTGGACCTATCTCTTTGGTGAGACCCGTGCGATGGATATCACATACAAGGCTGTGTTTTGCGTTTTCGTTGTTGTGGGCTCTGCCATCAGCGCCCAGAGTGTCTTTGATTTTGGTGATGCCATGATATTTGCCATGTGCTTTCCCAATGTCTTGGGATTGTATTTCATGGCGCGTGAAGTGAGAGAGGATTTGGGGGATTACATGCGTCGGGTGAAAAGTGGTGAGATCAAACGGTACAACTAAGCACTCTTCACAATTTCAGGGTTTTCGTCACGTGGTCCTGCTGGAATCTGCGGGCTGGTTGTCGCTGTGTCTTTTGGCAGGGGTTGTGCACGCAGTGCATACCATGTCATGGCGTGCGCGGCTGGAACAAGCTCCTCACGTGGGTGTGGAACAATTGCTAGAGGAACTGTCGCGGACAGATGTCCGGTCCTTGCCGCCACGGGCATGGGTGTCTCGCAACCAATCTCCGGCGTATGCCTCGTCCAACCAAGGCACTACGCGGAAGACCACGAGGAATGGTTCGAACCATGCGTTGAACAAGTTCCCTGCGCAGGGAAATACGCGGTCCAACATTCCGCTCAATGCGAGCAAGGCTGAAGATTGGGATGCACTTCCGGGCATTGGCCCCGTGTTGTCCAAACGCATCGTCGCTTATCGCCAATCCATTGGTGGGTTTGCCTCCATTGACCAATTGCATCATGTGTATGGATTGGATTCGTCCACCATTGAAAGTTGGTCCTCTCGAATCGTTTTGGATTCGGATGGGATTGAGGGGATGTGTTTAGACAGCTTGACGTTTGGTTGGCTTGCCAGGCATCCCGCGTTTGGACCCGAGTCAGCCCGAAGAATTCTCACTGCACGGGGGAGGGGTGTGGAGAATGTGGAGGCACTTCGTTACCGGTTGAGGGCCAATCAGGAGGAATGGCTGGCCTGGCAACCCTATCTCGTCGCATGCCCATCGGTTGATTCTCTGCAGTAGGTGTCCTTTCCTTCGAATCATTGTCCTTTTCTTAAAATCACATCGTCGTGGCATTGACCTGATCAGGGACCTAGCAGTCCGGCTCTGGCGCGCTCACGCTCTCTGGTGAGCGGACATCTCGGCTCATGTGCCATTTTCGAAGACCATTCCTGCCTCATTCGAGCGTGACTTTGCGAACTTCGCACAGACGAACCCAAAGAAATCAAGCCATGCAATTGACATTGACAGAAGACCAGCGAATGATTCGGGACAGCATTCGCGATTTCGCGGAGAGGGAGATTTTGCCCAACCGAATGGTGTGGGACGAGTCCCAAGAATTCCCGCGAGACGTGTTCCGAGCCATGGGTGATTTGGGATTGATGGGCATGCTTGTACCGACCGAATACGGTGGCGCAGGTTTGGGCTACTACGAATACAAAATGGCCATCGAAGAGGTGTCCAAGGTTTGTGGGTCCGTGGGTTTGTCGATGGCAGCGCACAACAGCTTGTGCACCGGCCACATTCTTCAATTTGGCAACGAAGTCCAAAAGTCACGATGGCTTCCAAAATTGGCGTCTGGAGAATGGATTGGTGCCTGGGGGCTGACGGAGGCCAATACGGGAAGTGATGCCATGCGGATGCAATGCGTTGCCAAGCGGGATGGGAGCGATTGGGTCCTGCAGGGAACCAAGAATTGGATCACCCATGGACTTTCGGCTGAGGTTGCCGTTGTCTTGGCCCGAACAGGTGAATTGTTGGATAGCCGAGGAATCACGGCCTTTGTGGTGGAGCGCGGAACACCGGGTTTTTCGGGGGGGAAGAAGGAAAACAAACTGGGCATGCGTTGCAGCGAAACGGCGGAATTGATTTTTGACAATTGTCGCATTCCCGAGGAGAATGTTCTTGGTGAAGTGGGAGAGGGATTCATTCAAGCCATGAAAATTTTGGATGGAGGTCGGATCAGCATTGCTTCTTTGGCTCTTGGCATTGCCAAGGGAGCCATGCAAACAGCCACGACCTATGCCAAGGAGCGAGAACAGTTTGGTCAACCCATTGCCAACTTTCAGGCCATCGCTTTCAAGTTGGCGGACATGGCGACATCCATAGAGGCTGCTGATTTGCTGACCCTCAAGGCTTGTGAGTTGAAAAACACGCATCAACCTGTCACGCAGATTGGAGCCATGGCCAAGTACGAGGCAAGTGAGGTCAGTGTGCGGGTGGCAACAGAGGCTGTTCAAATCCTCGGTGGCTACGGGTATACCAAAGATTTTCCGGCTGAGAAATATTACCGAGACAGCAAGCTATGCACGATCGGAGAGGGGACAAGCGAAATTCAAAAGCTCGTCATCAGCCGGGAATTGTTGCGTGATTGATGTGCCAGTGGTTTCATCGGGGAGGCATTTCGCGATGATGCGCGTGAAGTCGAAGAGTTTTTCGTATTTTCGCGGTCCAATTGTAGAAGACATGCTCAACATTCAAGTCAAAGAGGGCGACAACATCGAACGCGCGCTCAAGCAGTTCAAGAAAAAGTTCGACCAGACCAAGACCATGAAGGAGTTGCGTACGCGCCGTGAATTCGTGAAACCTAGCGTGTTGAATCGCGAAATGAAGAAAAAGGCGGTCTACAAGAACCTCTTGAATACGCGGGGAGAGTAACAAGCGGAAGCAAATTAGTCGACATAATATTTGGTTATGTCGAACAAATGGACGAAATTGCACATGCTTTTCGTCCTTTTTTGTGCCTGCTTGTTTTGACCAGCCCCTTGGAACATATCGCCCAGTTTCTCGATTATCTCCAGAAGGAGAGACGAGGGTCAGATCATACACTCCGTTGCTACAAATCTGATTTGCAACAGATGCAGCGCTTCATGGATACAACGTATGAACAGGGTGATTTGACAGAGGTAGAAGGGGAATGGATTCGTTCGTGGGTGGTGAGTTTGATGGAGCAGGGAAAATCACCGCGAACCATTCACAGAAAAGTCAGTGTCTACAGGACGTTTGTAAAATTCGCAAGGCGAAAGGGAATCATGACCCACAATCCTGCAGAAAGCGTGACGCTTCCGAAAGTGGACAAACGCATGCCGGAGATTGTGCCTGAACACTCCATGGGAGCCTTGTTCGAGGAAGGAGTGTTTGCCTCTGATTGGAAGGGTAGAAGAGATCGAAGCATGATGGCTTTGCTTTACGAGACCGGCATTCGGATGGGGGAGTTGATTGGGTTAAAGGTGCAGGATGTAAATGGCAGTCGACGTGAACTTCGGGTGTACGGGAAAGGAAGAAAGGAACGCTTTGTCCCCCTTCTCCCTGCAACCATGGAGAGCATCATGCAACATGTCATGGACCGTCCCGTCGGAGGCGATGATTTGTTTGTCACCGATGCGGGTAGCACCCTGTATCCGTCATTTGTATATCGAAGGGTCAATCATTATCTTGGGGAAGTGAGTTCGTTGCAGAAGTGCAGCCCTCACGTACTTCGGCATACGTTTGCGACCCACCTGTTGAATCGAGGTGCGGAACTTGCAGCCGTCAAGGAGTTGCTTGGCCATGCGAGTTTGTCATCGACGCAGGTGTACACACAGCACACGACAGCAAAGCTGAAGGAGTTACACCGAGCCTCCCCGCTCAACCAAAGGTCGACGGGGAAGCGTTAAGCCCTCGTTGCACCATGCAAACCCAAATTCATTCCATTCATTTCGACGCTGATCAGCGGTTGTTGGATTTTGTCAAGTCCAAACTTGACAAGCTTCTCACCTACAACGGGGATATCCAATCCTGTGAGGTGTTTTTGCGCGTTGAAAAGAATGATTCCCGTGAAAACAAATTGGTCGAAGTGAAGGGGCACATGCCTGGACGCGAGCTGTTTGCCAAGCGACGGGCCTCCAGTTTTGAGGCCGCCATGGACGAAGTTCACGAGGCATTGCGAAGGCAAGTCATGAAGGCTCAAGCCTAGGTGTGACATCCTCGCGAAATTTTCCGGCCTCGATTGAGTTCAACACGTAGAATTCTTTCATACATTTGCCCTCCCGAAATCCGGGAGGGTTTTTGTTGCCCTGCTCTTTGAAATGTCGCCGGTGTAGCTCAGAGGCCAGAGCAGCTGATTTGTAATCAGCTGGCCGGGGGTTCGAATCCCTCCACCGGCTCACCGATACCAATCATGCACGATTGGTGGAAATTGTCAGGGGGTACGCCGGAGTTGGAGAGCCGGGGCAGACTGTAAATCTGTTGTCTCAGACTGAATAGGTTCGAATCCTATTACCCCCACCACAACTCCAAACAAGTGCAAGCGGAAGTAGCTCAGTTGGTAGAGCATCAGCCTTCCAAGCTGAATGTCGCGAGTTCGAATCTCGTCTTCCGCTCCGTTCAGCCGATGTAGCTCAGGGGTAGAGCGCTTCCTTGGTAAGGAAGAGGTCACGGGTTCAATTCCCGTCATTGGCTCCATACATCGAAAATCATTCAATCAATTAATCCTTCCAGACCATGGCAAAGGCAACTTTTGACCGGTCCAAGCCCCACGTCAACATTGGCACCATTGGCCACGTTGACCACGGCAAGACCACCCTCACGGCGGCAATCACCAAAGTGATGGCCGACGCTGGTTACAGCGAGGCCCGCTCGTTTGACCAAATCGACAACGCTCCAGAAGAAAAGGAGCGCGGGATCACCATCAACTCTTCACACGTTGAGTACCAAACGGCTAATCGTCACTACGCACACGTTGACTGTCCAGGTCACGCCGACTATGTGAAGAACATGGTTACCGGTGCTGCCCAAATGGACGGTGCCATCCTCGTGGTGGCTGCTACTGACGGCCCGATGCCGCAAACCCGTGAGCACATCCTGCTCGGTCGCCAGGTTGGTGTGCCTCGCATTGTGGTGTTCATGAACAAGGTCGACATGGTGGATGACCCTGAGTTGCTCGAGTTGGTGGAAATGGAAATCCGTGATCTCCTTTCCTTCTACGAGTACGACGGAGACAACGGTCCTGTGGTTCAAGGTTCAGCCTTGGGTGCATTGAACGGAGAGCCCAAGTGGGTCGAGACCGTCATGAACCTGATGGAAGCTGTGGACTCTTGGATTGAGATTCCACCCCGTGACAACGAAAAGCCATTCTTGATGTCCATTGAGGACGTTTTCACGATCACCGGTCGTGGTACTGTGGCTACTGGTCGTATTGAAACGGGTGTGATCAACACCGGCGACGAAGTTGACATCATCGGTATGTCTGAAGAAAAGATGAAGTCTACCATCACGGGTGTAGAGATGTTCCGCAAGATCCTTGACCGTGGTGAAGCTGGTGACAACGTTGGTTTGTTGTTGCGCGGTATTGACAAGAAGGACATTCGTCGCGGTATGGTAATCGCCAAGCCCAACAGCATTACCCCTCACACCAAGTTCAAGGGTGAGGTCTACATCTTGAAGAAAGAAGAAGGAGGTCGTCACACGCCATTCCACAACAAATACCGCCCACAGTTCTACTTCCGCACAACGGACGTGACTGGCGAGATTTCTTTGGACGCTGGCCGTGAGATGGTCATGCCCGGTGACAACGTGACGATTGAAGTGAATTTGATCGCTCCGATCGCCATGGACAAGGGTCTCCGTTTCGCCATCCGCGAGGGTGGACGTACGGTTGGCGCTGGCCAGGTGACTGAAATTCTCGAGTAATCGAGGCTTCAAATCCACATTGAAATCAAAGGAAGAAGGTTCCCTCGAGGGGGTTCCTTCTTCCTCCATCTACGGGCGTAGCTCAATTGGTAGAGTAGTGGTCTCCAAAACCATTGGTTGCAGGTTCGAGTCCTGCCGCCCGTGCAAACACTGAAAAGATGTCTTCATTCACCGAATATCTGCAGGCTTCCATCCAGGAACTCCAAACCAAAGTGACTTGGCCAACTTGGCGCGAGTTGCAAGAGTCTGCAGTGCTAGTTTTCGTGGCGAGTCTTTTGATTGCCTTTATTGTGTCGGCCATGGATTGGGTTTTTGGCGTGAATGCGGCGGATTCAATTTGGTCAGGCGTGGTGGGTTTGTTGTACAACCTCCTGTGACCTTGGATCCCCGATTCTCATGAGCGAAATCGAAAAGAAATGGTATGTGGTCCGCGCAGTGAGCGGTCAGGAGAAGCGTGTTCAAGAAACCGTGGAGACTGAAATTGCTGCTGCGGGTCTTCAGGACTATGTGGGTCAGGTATTGATTCCGATGGAGAAGGTATTCACCATTCGGAATGGCAAGAAGGTCTCCAAGGAGCGAAACCTGTTCCCAGGATATGTTTACATCGAGGCAGCCCTCGTGGGTGAGGTGCCACACATCATTCGAAACGTCACCAACGTGATTGGTTTTCTCGGTGCAGAAAAGCGTGGCGAGCCCATGCCTCTTCGCATGAGCGAGGTGAACCGCATACTCGGGGTGGTGGATGATTTGGCAGACACGGATGAGGAAATCAACATCCCATACGTTGTCGGCGAGGCCGTGAAGGTGACGGATGGGCCATTCAATGGATTCCTCGGAAACATTGAAGAGGTGAATGAAGAGAAGAAAAAATTGAAGGTGATGGTCAAGATTTTCGGGCGGAAGACGCCTGTGGAGCTTGGCTATCTCCAGGTAGAAAAAGAAAGCTAAATCAACCTAGGAACAGACAGCCGAAGCTCAAGCAATGTCCCTTTAATGCTTCCCTTTGCGCGGGTGGAGGACTGTTCAAATAAATAACCAATGGCTAAAGAAGTAGCTGCTCTGATCAAGCTGCAAATTCGCGGAGGCGCGGCCAACCCGTCACCTCCCGTGGGACCCGCTCTGGGTGCCAAGGGGGTGAACATCATGGAGTTCTGCAAGCAATTCAATGCGCGGACCCAAGACAAGGCGGGAAAGGTGTTGCCTGTGGTGATTACGGTCTATGGTGACAAGTCGTTTGACTTCATCATCAAGACTCCACCCGCTGCGGTTCAGTTGATGGAGGCTGCCAAACTGAAGAAGGGTTCGTCAGAGCCTAACCGAAGCAAGGTTGCCAAAGTCACGTGGGACCAAGTTCGTGCAATTGCAGAAGACAAGATGCCTGATTTGAACTGCTTTTCCATAGAGTCCGCCATGAAAATGGTGGCAGGAACTGCACGAAGCATGGGCATCAACGTTACAGGTCCACGCCCCTTCTAAGTCACAAACCGCGCAACATGGGACGAACAACAAAGAACCAGAAAGCGGTCGCCGAAAAAGTCGACAGAGAAAAGCTTTACAGCTTGGAGGAGGCCTCTTCCTTGGTGAAGGAGACCTCAACCACAAAGTTTGACGCAACGGTAGACCTTGCTGTGCGCCTTGGCGTCGATCCCCGGAAAGCGAACCAAATGGTTCGTGGAACGGTGAGCCTGCCCCACGGGACAGGGAAAGACGTGCGAGTGCTTGTGCTCTGTACCCCTGACAAAGAACAGGAGGCCAAAGACGCAGGTGCAGACCACGTTGGACTCGACGACTATGTGACGAAGATCAAAGGCGGATGGACCGATGTGGATGTAATTATTACCACTCCCCAAGTCATGGGCAAGGTGGGTGCGTTGGGCCGAATTCTCGGTCCACGTGGCCTGATGCCCAACCCCAAGTCGGGTACTGTGACGATGGAGGTGGGCAAGGCTGTGACGGACGTGAAGGCGGGTAAAATCGACTTCAAGGTTGACAAGTATGGTATTGTGCATGCCTCAATCGGCAAGGTGTCTTTTGACGCCAAAAAGCTGGAGGAGAATGCCGCTGAACTGCTGTCTACCTTGATGCGCTTGAAGCCATCTTCTGCCAAAGGGACCTACGTCAAGAGCATCTCGATGAGTGCGACCATGGGCCCCGGGATTTACATCGAACAGAAAACGGCGACGGCCTGATTCGTAACATTTTGACATCATGACTCGACAAGAAAAAGATCAACTGATCGACGAGCTCGTCCAAATCCTTACGGAGAAGAACGTGGTGTACCTGACAGACGCTTCAGGTCTGAATTCAGAGGCCACCACGAACCTTCGTCGCGAGTGCTACAAGAAGGACATCCGCGTGCGTGTGGTGAAAAACACGCTGTTGCGGAAGGCCATGGAGCGTACGGAAGGTCGCAACTATGCAGACCTGTACGACGCGCTGAAAGGCCAAACGGCCCTTCTCGTGAGTGACGTCGGAAATGCTCCAGCACGTGTGTTGAAGGAATTCCGGAAGAAGCACGCGATGCCGCTTCTGAAGGGTGCGTACGTCGAAGAGGCAACCTATCTCGGTGACAACAACCTCGAAGCTCTAACCAACATCAAGTCGAAGGAGGAATTGATTGGCGACGTCATCGCGTTGCTGCAATCTCCAATGAAGAATGTGGTGGGTGCATTGAATTCAGGTGGTAACACCCTGGCTGGTCTTGTCAAGGCGCTGCAAGAACGCGGCTGAGCTTGACACTCAACGAAAACAGAACAAGAACAATACAATCCAATCATGATGGCTGATTTGAAAGCTATGGCAGAAGAGTTGGTGAACCTCACTGTGAAGGAGGTCAACGAACTCGCTGAAATCCTCAAAGAGGAATACGGAATCGAACCCGCTGCAGCTGCGGTTGCAGTTGCAGGCCCTGCCGCCGGTGGCGGTGAAGGCGGAGGCGGTGAAGAAAAGACCGAGTTTGACGTGATCTTGAAGGCCGCTGGCGGCTCGAAGCTCGCTGTTGTGAAGCTCGTGAAGGAACTCACCGGACTCGGTCTGAAGGAGGCCAAGGAAATCGTAGACGGCGCCCCATCTCCGATCAAGGAGGGAATTCCAAAGGACGAGGCGGAAGCCTTGAAGTCTCAATTGGAAGAGGCAGGTGCCGAGGTTGAGCTCAAGTAAGAGACCAACCCATTGAGCAATGGGCACGGGCGGGGAGCAGGTCCCCGCCCTTGTCTGCTTTCACATGGTGCCAAAGGCGCGATGTGAGTGAGTGAACCTGCACCCCCCTGTTTGTCCTCTCCAAGACGAAACACAATGACCCTGGCCAACCCCAACTCCAACCCACTGCGGACCAATTTTGGTTCTGTGGACCTTCCTCTGGAGCATCCAGATTTTTTGGACATTCAACTCCGTTCATTCCGCGAATTCTTCCAATTGGAAACCAATCCGGAGAATCGCACCTCGGAGGGATTGTTCAAGGTGTTCAGTGAAAACTTTCCAATCACGGACACCCGAAACCAATTCGTGCTCGAATTTCTCGACTACTTCATCGATCCACCACGCTACAGCATCCAAGAGTGCATCGAGCGTGGTTTGACGTACAGCGTGCCGTTGAAGGCGAAGTTGAAGCTGTACTGCACCGATCCGGAGCACGAAGACTTTGAAACCATTGTTCAGGATGTGTACTTGGGAACCATCCCGTACATGACACCCCAAGGGTCCTTTGTGATCAATGGTGCGGAGCGTGTGATTGTCAATCAATTGCACAGGTCTCCGGGTGTGTTTTTTGGCCAGAGCAGACACGCCAATGGCACCAAGTTGTATTCAGCGCGAATCATCCCTTTCAAGGGGTCTTGGATCGAATTTGCCACGGACATCAATGGTGTGATGTACGCGTATATCGACCGCAAGAAGAAGTTGCCTGTCACGACTCTGTTGCGTAGCATCGGCTACGAGACAGATCGGGACATTCTTGGGATTTTTGATCTGGCCGAAGAGGTGAAGGTCACCAAGGCGGGGTTGAAGCGCATCGTGGGACGGCCTTTGGCTGCCCGTGTCTTGAAGACCTGGGTGGAAGACTTCGTTGAGGAAGACACTGGAGAAGTGGTGTCCATTGAACGAACCGAGGTGGTGCTTGAGCGCGAGACCATCGTTGATAAGGAGCATGTTGACCTGATTCTTGACAGTGGTTCCAAGAGCATCATTCTTCACAAGGAGGGTGTGAATCAAGGAGACTTTGCCATCATCTACAACACCCTTCAAAAAGACAGTTCCAACTCTGAGAAGGAGGCTGTGGAATACATCTACCGTCAGCTCCGAAATGCAGAGCCACCCGACTTGGAGACTGCACGTGGCGTGATCGACAAGTTGTTCTTCTCAGAACAGCGCTACGATTTGGGCGAAGTGGGACGATTCCGCATCAATCGCAAGTTGGAGATTGAGGGTGAGGAATCTCGCACATTGACTACAGATGACATCATCAAAATCATCAAGACATTGCTTGACTTGGTGAACTCCAACACGGATGTTGACGACATTGACCACTTGAGCAACCGCCGCATCCGTACCGTGGGAGAACAGCTGTACTCTCAGTTTGGAGTGGGGCTTGCCAGGATGGCTCGGACGATTCGTGAGCGTATGAATGTCCGTGACAACGAGGTGTTTACGCCTACGGACTTGATCAATGCAAAGACCTTAAGTTCTGTGATTAACAGCTTCTTCGGAACGAACCAGCTGTCACAATTCATGGACCAAACGAACCCGCTGAGTGAGGTAACTCACAAGCGCCGCATTTCTGCCCTCGGGCCAGGTGGTTTGAGTCGTGAGCGCGCAGGTTTCGAGGTGCGAGACGTACACTACACCCACTACGGCCGTTTGTGCACCATTGAAACGCCTGAAGGGCCAAACATTGGATTGATTTCGAGCCTTTGTGTCTACGCGAAGGTGAATCGTCTCGGATTCATCGAGACTCCTTACCGCAAAGTGGAGGGGGGAAAGGCGGCTACGAAGGCGGATGGCATTGTCTACCTCTCTGCTGAAGATGAAGACAAGGCATTGATTGCCCAAGCGAATGCTCCCATCGCCAAGGATGGTGCCTTCGAAAACGACGCTGTGAAGGCTCGTCTCGAGGGCGACTTCCCCATTGTCAAGCCCGACGAGTTGCAGTACATGGATGTGGCGCCCAACCAAATTGCCTCGATTGCGGCATCTCTCATTCCTTTCTTGGAGCACGACGACGCCAACAGAGCTTTGATGGGATCCAACATGATGCGCCAGGCCGTGCCTTTGATGCGCCCGAATTCCCCCATTGTTGGCACTGGACTGGAAGCGCCTGTGGCACGTGATTCACGTGTGTTGCTTCGTGCCGAACGCGATGGTGTTGTCGAATACGTCGATGCCAATGAGATTCACATCCGCCACAACATGGATGAGAATGATTTGCTGGTGTCATTTGACAGCGACCTGCAGGTGTATGAGTTGACGAAGTTTGCACGAACCAACCAAGGAACATGCATGAACCTGAAGCCCATGGTCGCCAAAGGGGAGCGCGTTGATGCTGGTCAAATTTTGGTGGAGGGTTACTCGACACAACAAGGTGAATTGGCCTTGGGTCAAAACATGAAGGTGGCATTCATGCCTTGGCAGGGATACAATTTCGAGGACGCCATTGTGATTTCTGAGCGCGTTGTTCGTGAGGACGTCTTCACATCCTTGCATGTGGACGAATATGTGCTGGAAGTGCGAGACACGAAGCGTGGGGTGGAGGAGTTGACCAATGACATTCCGAACGTGAGCGAAGACGCCACCCGAGATTTGGACGAACATGGTTTGATTCGAATCGGTGCGGAGGTGAAGGAAGGTGACATCTTGATTGGCAAAATCACGCCAAAGGGAGAATCAGACCCAAGCCCCGAGGAGAAGTTGTTGCGCGCCATTTTTGGAGACAAAGCCGGTGATGTCAAGGATGCATCGTTGAAAATGCCACCCTCCGGAAACGGTGTGGTGATTGACAAGAAATTGTTTAGCCGTGCTGTCAAGGATCGCAAGTCCAAGGCGAGTGACAAGGCGATGCTTGAGAAAATTGACAAGGAGTTTGACCTCGAAGCAGGAAACTTGAAAAAGCTCTTGGTTGACAAACTCATGAAGATTGTCGGTGGAAAAGTCAGCCAAGGAGTGTTCAACTACTACAAGGAGGAGCAGGTCAAAAAGGGTGTGAAGTTCACATCCAAGATGCTTGCGAGCTTGGATTATTTGATCATCAATGCGGAAGGCTGGGTGCGTGATGAAGACCAGAGCGCCTTGGTGTCTCGACTGATCCACAATTACACCTTGAAGTACAATGACCTGCTCGGAACGTACAAGAGGAAAAAGTTCCAAGTGACTGTGGGTGACGAACTCCCCGCAGGCATTGTGAAGTTGGCCAAAGTGTATGTGGCGAAAAAGCGGAAGCTGAAGGTGGGTGACAAGATGGCTGGCCGTCACGGAAACAAGGGCATTGTGGCGCGGATTGTTCGCCAAGAAGACATGCCGTTCCTCGAAGATGGTACGCCCGTTGACATCGTTCTGAACCCATTGGGTGTTCCTTCGCGAATGAACCTCGGACAGATCTATGAAACGGTTCTAGGTTGGGCAGGAGAAAAGCTTGGCCGAAAATTTGCCACGCCCATTTTTGATGGTGCGTCCATCCGCGAAATCTGCGACTTGACAGAAGAGGCGGGCGTGCCTGAGTTTGGTGTGACCTATTTGTATGATGGAGGTACAGGCCAGCGATTTGACCAGCCAGCCACTGTGGGCGTCATTTACATGATCAAGTTGAGCCACATGGTGGACGACAAGATGCACGCGCGCTCGATTGGTCCATACTCCTTGATTACGCAACAGCCTCTGGGTGGTAAGGCCCAGTTTGGTGGTCAGCGTTTTGGGGAGATGGAGGTTTGGGCTCTCGAAGCATTCGGGGCAGCCAACATTCTCCAGGAAATTTTGACGGTAAAGTCCGACGATGTGCAGGGCCGTGCGCGCGCCTACGAGTCCATTGTCAAGGGCGACGTGATGCCGACTCCTGGCATTCCGGAGTCGTTCAACGTGCTGATGCACGAGCTCCGTGGACTTGGTCTTACTGTTTCACTCGATTGATCCCTCGCACAACATGTTCCAACAAAACAACCCCAATCAGTTGAACAGCGAATTCAACACCATTACCATTTCATTGGCCTCTCCAGAGAGGATTCTCGAGGCCTCGCATGGAGAAGTGTTGAAGCCTGAGACCATCAACTACCGCACGTACAAGCCTGAACGCGATGGCCTGTTCTGTGAGCGGATTTTTGGACCCGTCAAGGATTACGAATGCCATTGTGGCAAATACAAGCGCATCCGCTACAAGGGAATCGTATGCGACCGGTGTGGTGTTGAGGTCACCGAGAAGAAGGTGCGTCGCGAGCGCATGGGTCACATCAGCCTTGTCGTGCCGGTGGTCCACATCTGGTATTTCAAGAGTCTTCCCAACAAGATTGGATACCTCTTGGGCATTCCTTCCAAGAAGCTGGACCAAGTCATTTACTACGAGCGTTATGTCGTGATCAACCAGGGCATTGCTGAGGTTCCACAGTCTGACGACAAAGAGCCTTACACGTTGCTCACTGAGGACGAGTACTTGGACATTGTAGATACTTTGCCCAAGGAGAATCAGTATTTGGATGACAAGGATCCCAACAAATTCGTCGCCAAAATGGGTGCTGAGGCGGTTCACGACTTGCTGGCCAATTTGGACTTGGACGAGTTGAGCTATTCTCTTCGTCACGAAGCCAACACGGAGACGTCGCAGCAACGAAAGAGCGAGAAGCTGAAGCGTCTGCAGGTTGTGGAATCGTTGAGGGATGCGAACAGCCGCATTGAGAATCGTCCCGAATGGATGGTCGTCAAGGTGGTGCCGGTCATTCCGCCCGAATTGCGCCCATTGGTGCCCTTGGATGGTGGTCGGTTTGCAACGTCGGATTTGAACGATTTGTACCGGCGTGTCATCATCCGTAACAACCGCCTCAAGCGTTTGGTGGAAATCAAGGCGCCAGAGGTGATTTTGAGGAATGAAAAGAGGATGCTGCAAGAGGCGGTCGACAGTTTGTTTGACAACAGTCGAAAAAGCAGCGCAGTCAAAACGGAAAGCAACCGTCCGCTGAAGTCACTGAGTGACAGTTTGAAGGGCAAGCAAGGACGCTTCCGCCAAAATTTGCTTGGTAAGCGTGTCGACTATTCTGCTCGTTCCGTGATTGTCGTTGGACCAAGCTTGAAGCTGCACGAATGCGGTATGCCAAAGAACATGGCTGCCGAGCTCTACAAGCCGTTCATCATTCGCAAGATGATTGAGCGCGGGGTGGTCAAGACTGTGAAGAGCGCCAAGAAGATCGTCGATGCCAAGGATCCCGTGGTTTGGGACATTTTGGAGAACGTCATGAAGGGGCACCCTGTGTTGCTCAACCGTGCTCCAACCCTTCACCGTTTGGGCATCCAAGCGTTTCAGCCGAAATTGATTGAAGGCAAGGCGCTTCAGTTGCACCCCTTGGCTTGTACGGCCTTCAACGCTGACTTTGACGGTGACCAAATGGCAGTTCACTTGCCACTTGGTTCGGCGGCCATTTTGGAAGCGCAGTTGTTGATGTTGGGAAGTCACAACATTTTGAATCCTGCCAACGGTGCTCCAATTGCAGTACCATCGCAGGACATGGTGTTGGGCCTATACTACATGACCAAGGAGCGCAAGTCGACTCCCGAGCATGTGGTGAAGGGAGAGGGGATGGTGTGCTATTCTCCGGAGGAGGTGCGGATCGCACACCAGGAGGGACGATTGGATTTGCACGCGTCAATCAAGATGCGTTTTGTGGACAAACACGGCGTTTCAAACTTGATTGAAACGACCTGTGGCCGTGTACTCTTCAACGAGCACGTGCCCATTGAGGCTGGCTACATCAATGAGTTGTTGACCAAAAAATCGCTCCGGGACATCATCGCCCATGTGTTGAACAGCGTGGGAGTGCCTCGTGCCGCCCAATTCTTGGATGACATCAAAACCTTGGGATTCACCATGGCCTTCAAGGGTGGATTGTCGTTCAATTTGAACGATGTGATTATTCCGCCTGAGAAAGAGGAATTGGTTGAAAAGGCCACGAGTGAGGTGGGTGAGGTGATGGACAACTACAACATGGGGCTGATCACCAACAACGAACGCTACAACCAGATCATCGACATCTGGACGCATACAAACTCACGCTTGACGAACATCTTGATGGATCGTTTGGAGACGGACAAGCAGGGCTTCAATTCGATTTACATGATGATGCATTCAGGCGCACGTGGTTCGAAAGAGCAGATTCGTCAGCTTTCGGGTATGCGTGGTTTGATGGCCAAACCCCAGAAGTCATCTGTTTCTGGAGGTCAAGACATCATTGAAAACCCAATTCTGTCCAACTTCAAGGAGGGGTTGTCCATCTTGGAGTACTTCATTTCTACTCACGGAGCGCGGAAGGGTCTTGCTGATACGGCCTTGAAGACAGCGGATGCTGGTTACCTCACCCGCCGTCTGGTGGATGTGGCTCAAGATGTCATCATCACGGAAAACGACTGTGAAACCCTTCGGAGTTTGACAGTGAGTGCTTTGCGTCAGAATGATGAGGTTGTTCAAGGCATTGGTGAGCGGATTGAAGGCCGGGTGACCGCACACGATGTCGTGCACCCCGATTCAGGGGAAGTGCTCGTGGAAGAGGGAGCCATGATTTCATATGCCATGTCCAAAGCCATCGAGGCAGCGGGGGTTCAAGAAGTCGATGTCCGTTCTGTACTCACGTGTGAATCACGTCAGGGCGTGTGTGCCAAGTGCTACGGAAAGAACCTCGCCACGAACCGGCCAGTGCAAACGGGAGAAGCCGTGGGTGTGATCGCGGCGCAGTCCATCGGCGAACCTGGAACGCAGTTGACACTGCGTACGTTCCACGTGGGTGGTACGGCATCCAAGATCTCCGATGAGAACCAGTTCCGAACCAAAAACGAGGGTGTCATCGAAATCGATGAATTGAGAACGGTGGATCGCACGAATGCTGCAGGCGAGAAGGAGGTTGTTGTGGTGTCGCGTTCCTCTGAATTCAAGGTCATGGATCCGGACACCAATGTTGCATTGTCTACCACGGTGCTTCCCTACGGATCGATTCTTTACGTGAAGGAAGGAAAGAAGATTGCCAAGGATACCTTGGTGTGTGAATGGGATCCTTACAACAATGTCATCATTTCTGAAGAGGAGGGTGTGGCAAAGTTTGAGTTCATTGAAGAGGGCGTCACATTCCGTGAGGAGCTTGACGAACAAACGGGTTTCCGCGAAATCGTCATTACCGAATCTCGTGACAAAAAGAAGAACCCTGCCGTTTTGGTGTTGGGTAAGAAGAAGGAAGTTCTTCGGACCTATTCTTTGCCAGTGGGAGCTCACCTCTCTGTGAAGGAGGGAGACAAGGTGACCAAGGGTATGGTGCTGTGCAAGATTCCACGTGTGGCGGGTAAGTCCGGCGACATCACGGGAGGTCTGCCTCGCGTGACCGAATTGTTCGAGGCTCGTAATCCATCCAATCCTGCTGTGGTGTCGGAAGTGGACGGAATCGTGACGTACGGCAAAATCAAGCGCGGCAACCGAGAAATTGTCGTAGAAGCACGTACGGGTGAGAAATTCAAGTACATGGTGCCCTTGTCCAAGCACATCCTGGTGCAGGACAACGACTTTGTCAAGGCTGGCATGCCATTGTCCGATGGAGCCATCACCCCTACAGACATTTTGGACATCATGGGGCCCACGGCTGTTCAAGAGTACATCGTGAATGAGATTCAGGATGTGTACCGTTTGCAGGGCGTGAAAATCAACGACAAGCACTTCGAAGTCATCGTTCGTCAAATGATGAAGAAAGTGGTCATCGAGGATGGTGGCGATACGCAATTCTTGGAAAAGCAAATTGCTGAGAAGTCGGATTTCTTGAATGAGAACGACCGAATCTTTGGCATGGTTGTCGTCACCGATGCGGGTGGATCTGACACGCTCCGTGTGGGGCAAATGGTCACAGCCCGCCGTCTTCGCGATGAGAACAGTTCGTTGGTTCGTCGCGACCTTCCGCGTGTGGAATCACGGGATGCAATCCCTGCGACTTCACGCCCGTTGTTGCAAGGAATCACCCGTGCTTCATTGCAGACGAAGTCGTTCATTTCCGCAGCGTCTTTCCAAGAAACGACCAAGGTCTTGAACGAGGCTGCTGTCAGCGGAAAACAGGACCACTTGTTGGGCTTGAAGGAGAATGTGATTGTGGGACACTTGATTCCTGCAGGAACGGGAACTCGCAAGTTCAATGACTTGAAGGTGGGCCACAAGGAGGAGTTCGAAAAGCTTGTAGAATTCGCGGGTAGTCAGGAGGATTGATTGCTCGTCTCCGCATGAAAGAAAAAGGCGCCTGCGGGCGCCTTTTTTCATTTCTGTTGCTTCTCGTTTTGGAGTCCTTCAGGGCTTTTGTTCGATGGCACGTGCTGCGGCGGCTGCCGGATCTTCGCCTTTGCGCTTGTCTTTTTGGGATGTGCCACAAAACCCAAACAGGCACTTTTCCTTGATGACCTGGTCCACAAAATCAGGCACCATGTTCACCCATTGATCTTCACCTTTGCGAATGGAAGCGAGTGCTTCCTTGCTAAAAATGCTCAGGACCTTGGGGTCAAAGTCTGAAATGTCCGTGATTCTCTTGTTGAAGAGAAGGTAGTCGTACAAGGGTTTCAAGCGTGGATGAATCGGGGTGGATTCAGAATTCCACAGTTCACCAGTGGTCTCGTCCTTCCACGGATACAGCAAAATCTTGAGATCTCGCGAAAAGAGGATGCCAAACGCCTCCAAGATGCCGCCATTCAACTCGCGATAGTACTTCTCGTTGAAGATCTCCACGAGGGTGGCGGCGCCCATGATGACACCCATGCGCTTTTTGGTGTGTCGAGAAAAGAATTCCACCAGCTTGTAGTATTTCTGGTAGTTGCTGATCAACACGGTTTGGCCGATGCTGCACAACACATCTGCACGGTCCAAGAAGTCCTGTTCATCGATATCACCCTCCGCACTCAAATTGTTCAGGGTGATTTCAAACAGCACCTGAATGTTGTCCGGGTCGACTTTTGATTCCTGCTTGAACATGGCCAAACCCTTGGCAATCATGTCAATGTTTACCTTGGTGACGGGTCGAAAACTCCCCCGGATCGCCAAAATGTTCTTCTTGTACAAAACATCTGCAGCCTGTCGATTTCGTCCGTCGGGCGAAAAGATGACCGCGTCGGTCATGCCTTGCTTGACCAGTTGCAAGGAAAGCAACCTGTTGTCGACGAGCTCAAAATCGGGGCCGTTCATCTGGATCATGTCGATTTCGAGCTGGTCCCGATCCAGGTTGTCATACAAGCTTTGGAGCAGTTCCTTGGGACGCTTGTAGAAGAAGAAAGCACCGTAAATCAAATTCACGCCAAGGACACCTGTGGTCATTTGCTGCAACAGGGCGTCTTGTTCATGAAATCGTGCGTGAAGAACAATGGTGTTGGGTGCCTTGTTGGCAGCTGTTTGGAACTTGATGCCAAACCATCCATGACCTTGGATGGTCTTGTGGTAATTGATGGTGGCAACGGTGTCGGCAAAGGCGAAGTATTGTTTGGTGGGGTGGTCTTCTCGGTGGAGACGTTCCTCCATCAGATTGTACTCGTAGTCGAGCATTTTATCCATCCGCGCTTCACACACATAGCGGCCTTTGGCTTCCTTGCCATAAATGGCGTCGCTGAAGTCTTTGTCGTAGGCCGAGATGGCCTTGGCAATGGTGCCAGACGCGCCTCCAGCCCGAAAAAAATGACGAACCACCTCTTGTCCAGCACCAATCTCAGCGAACGTGCCATACAGGTCAAGGTTCAGATTGATTCTCAGGGCCTTTTGTTTGGCCGACAGGATGACGCGTTCCAAGTCCACTTGATTAGGGTAGGATTTGTATCAAAGGTAAGGATACCTTCGCGGCATGCAGGGAGATGTGTCCAAGACTTTGCCTCGAGCCACGTTCCTGGGAACCGGGACGTCCCAAGGAGTTCCCATCATTGGGTGCTCTTGCGCCGTGTGTCAGTCTGAAGACCCTCGTGACAAACGATTGCGATGTTCGTTGTGGATGGAGGTTGGTGGGAAGTCCGTGGTGATTGATACCGGACCTGATTTCCGCCATCAAATGCTGAGGGAAAAGGTGTCGTCGTTGGATGCCGTGGTGTATACCCATGAACACAAGGACCATTTGGCAGGGATGGATGACATTCGTCCTTTCAACTTCCTGCAACAACGGGTGATGCCGATGTATGCGTCGGAGCGCGTAGAGGTGGCGTTGCATCGGGATTTTCACTATGCCTTTGAACCCAACAAGCATGGCGGGGTGCCTGCTGTTGACATTCGACGAATCGAGGGGGACACAGCCTTTGCGTTGGGGGAGTCGACATGGCAACCCTTGCCTTTGATGCACGCGGAGTTGCCCATCCATGGGTTCCGTGTGGAGGGTTTGGCCTACATCACGGATGCCAGCCACATCCCCGAGGGAACATGGCGTCTTCTCGAAGGGGTGGATACTTTGGTATTGAATGCCCTTCGACCAAGCCCCCATTACAGCCATTTTTCGTTGGATGAAGCCCTCGAGGTGGCAGACCGTGTGGGTGCAAGGCAGACTTGGTTGACGCACATTAGCCACTTGATGGGTGGGCACCAAGAGCGGAATGCAACCTTGCCCCTTGGCATTTCGCTCGCCTATGATGGATTGCAATTGGAGCAGAGAGCCAAGGAATGGCATCCTTCGAACCGTCAACATGCTTGGATGATATGAAATGGCTTGCGAGGTTGGGACGTCTTCCCCGATGGATGTTGACGTTGTTTGCTTGGAAATTGACGTGTTTGTCTTTGCTGATGGGAGGGTACAGAGGCCGGGTGGTGAGGGCCAATCTTCGTCGTGCTTTTCCAACGTGGTCTTGGCTTCTCAGGATGCGAACGGCCTTGGGGTTTCAGCGTCATTTCGCGCAACTTGTGGTGGAATCGGCACGCCTTTTTTCCATGTCCAAAGAAGAGGTCGAACGGGGAATGGTTCATCACAACACGTCCTTGATGGAACGACTTCATCAACGAGGAAGACACGTGCTTGTGGCTGGCGGGCACGTGAACAATTGGGAATGGAGTGCCTTGACATTGAGCCAAAACATTCCGCACCGCACGATGGCGTTGTACAAGAAGTTGAGCGACCCCTCAGCCGAGGAATTGATGAAGTCATCACGAAGCAGATTTGGTTTGGAGATGGTCCCCACCAAAGAAGGGGGCGCTTGGATGGATTCGGCCATGGAAGATGCACATCCCGTGGCTGTGATCATGGGATTTGACCAGAGTCCTTCGGATCCACACAAGTCTTGGTGGACGACCTTTCTTGGCACCGAGACGGCGGTTCTTTATGGTCTAGAACAGTGGTCGAGGCGCCATGACATGGCCGTGGTGTATGCAAGCATTCGACGGGTCAAACCATGGCACTACACCCTGCATTACGAATTGGTGGCTGAGACCGTCGCCGACCTTGCAGAAGGTGAGGTGCTGGATCGTTGTTTGGCCTTGTTGGAACGCGAGATTCGTCAAGATCCTTCACGATGGTTGTGGTCGCACAAACGTTGGAAGCATCAGCGCCCTGAGGGAATGCCTCTGAATGCCCGTCACCATCCCGCAGCATTGACGTCATGACTCGTGCTCCTTTGGCAGAACGGATGAGACCCAAGCAATTGGATGAGGTGGTGGGGCAGGACCACCTGGTGGGTGAGCAAGCGACCTTGCGACGAGCTGTGCAGACCGGAAACTTGCCAAGCATGATTTTGTGGGGACCTCCTGGCGTCGGAAAAACCACCCTCGCCAGGTTGCTTGCAGAAGCTTCAGGTCGTCCGTTTCACGCATTGAGTGCCATTCACAGCGGGGTCAAGGATGTTCGTCAGGTGCTCGATTCTGCGCGCAGGGATGGCATGTTTGCAGGTCGGGCGGTGCTCTTTTTGGACGAAATCCATAGGTTTTCCAAGTCTCAACAAGACAGCTTGTTGGGTGCTGTGGAGGCCGGCACGGTAACCCTCATCGGCGCAACAACAGAAAACCCTTCGTTTGAAGTCATTCCCGCTTTGCGGTCCCGATGTCAAGTGTATGTCCTGGAACCATTGACAGCGGAAGCGCTTCAAACACTGGCTTTGCGGGCCCTTCGTGAAGACGAAGTCATGTCAAACATCGGTGCGGATGTTGTGGAGTGGGAGGCCTTGCTTCGCGCCAGTGGCGGCGATGCACGTCGGATGCTCAACATCCTCGAGTCGATCGTGTTGTCCCTGCCACAATCAGGTGATGTCGTGGTGAACAATGCTGCAGTCGAAGCGCAGATTCAACAGCACATCTCTTCGTACGACAAGTCAGGTGAGCAGCATTACGACATCATCAGTGCGTTCATCAAGAGCATTCGAGCGAGTGACCCAAACGCTGCCGTGTATTACCTCGCGCGGATGGTCGAGGGCGGAGAGGACCCGACGTTTATTGCGAGACGGCTGTTGATTTTGGCCTCAGAGGACATTGGGAATGCCAATCCAACTGCGCTGGTTCTTGCCAACAGTACCTTTTCCGCAGTTGAACGAACGGGATGGCCTGAGGCCCGTATCATGCTTGCTCAATGCGCTGTGTATTTGGCGACAAGCCTCAAGAGCAATGCGAGCTACCAGGCCATCGGAGCAGCGCAGCAATGGATTCGAACCCACGGAGAACATCCTGTTCCATTGTCATTGCGAAATGCACCAACCTCGTTGATGAAAGAATTGGGCTACGGCCGCGGATACGAATCTGATCACAACTCGCCCGGGTCGTTCTCTGGCCAGGAATGCATGCCGGAGGGCATGGAGGGAACGATGTTCTATCAGCCAGGAAGCAATCCCAAGGAACATGCCGTGAGGGAATGGCTCAAGACCCTGTGGAAAGGGAAATACAAGTATTGAGGGGTCGCGTCATTGAACGATGAACACACCGCTCCACGCATGGTTTGAACCATCATGTTGATTCAACGGCTCCATGGAAAACACATAGGTTCCTTGATGGAGGTTCAGGTTAGACAGATCCACGTGTCCTGCCAAGCGTGGAAGAGACCAACCTTGTGTTGTTCCTTGGGCCAATGTTTGCCCCAACGCGCTGGTGACTTTCCAATGCCATGGTCCTGAATCCACGTCAAGGTCACCGCGGGCCATCCACCTCAGGGTCCCTTGGGGGCCAACGGGATTGGGGAACAAAACCCATGAGGAAGCGGGGTCGTGGTCCAAGGAGAGAGAGGCCTGGAGCCATTGATGGGCAAGCCAAAAATCCGGGATGCCATGGCCCATGGATGGACTTGGATTGTTGAACAGGTGAGAGCTCTTGATGATGGCGTTTCGTACTTCGGAAGCCGTGGCTTCGGGATGCGCTTGCCACAAACATGCGGCTGCTCCACACAAGATGGGTGACGCGAAACTCGTCCCATTGCCCGTTCCAACGCGGCCATCAAATCGAGGATAGGCTGTACCTGCGCCGTGTGCCATCACCTCGGGTTTGACCCTTCCATCGGTGGAAGGACCATAGCCGCTGAACCACGCGTGTTCCCCGCTGGCATTCACTGCTCCGACGGCCAAGATGTCATGAGCGTCCGCAGGAAACGTGATGAAATGCCAAGGATCGTCGCCGTTGTTGCCTGCAGAGGTAATGACCAGCATGCCGCGCGAAGCCGCAATGGCTGAGGCCACACTGATGCGCGCGGTTGAACCGTCGAGTTCTCCGACCTCATGGTTGGATAGGGTGTCGTCAAACACGCTGTAGCCCAGCGATGTGTTCAGGAGGTCTACCCCGCGAGCATCAGCGTCTTCAGCCGCGACAATCCAATGCTCCTCCTCCAACAAGCGTTCCATGGTGACATCCTCTGTGACATACAACAGATAGGTAGCTTGTGGGGCTGTGCCAATCAAGGAATCGGGCCAAAGACAGGCCATGGTTCCTAAAATCGATGCGCCGTGACGGCTGTGCTGAAATACGGACGATCCACCATGGGCTACGTTGGCGCCCTCTGGAACGATCAGTCGATCCGATTCACGAAGCGTTCTGAAGGCTTCGAGGTCGGGGATTCCTTGAAATCCAGCATCCAGCACGCCAATCCACATGCCTTGACCTTGATAGCCCAGGGCGTGAAGAGGCTCAGCATGAAGTTGTGTCAATGGGGTCCAGCCCCAACCGTATGTCGAGGCCGGCACCAATGACTTTGAAACCTCCACGGGGTCCTTGGGTGGGTCAATCTTGGGTGGGTCCATGTGGGAGCGCATCTGGGGCATGGATTTGACCCTCGCGACAAAGGGCAGGTCACCCAGCCAGGAGGTGTCTGCGGTGCTATCCCGCGCGAGGAGCACGACGGAGGACATCCACCTTGAGGCATGCAAGACCTCCCAATCTTTGGAGTTGTTCAGCGCATCGATGATCTCAGAGGACACAGGCAGGTCGAGGCTGTCCACAGCGATGTGTTGTCGGTCTCGTCGTTGCAGAGATCGTTCGCTCAGGAACTCTTCTGGATGCGCAAGGTCAAACCCGTATGTCTCGCCCCATGTTTTGTCGTTGAGCTCCACGAGAACGTGCTGAGGCCCGATTTGAGCCCAGGTTGATGGTGCACATGCCATGGTCGTGACCATGGTCAAGACCATGACCATCCCCAAGTGGGATTGTGACCCACGTTTCGCGTGGAGACCTTGAATCATCTCAACTCCGTGTTTACCAACTTGCCCATGTCATAATGCTCCACTTTGATCAACGTTTCATCGAGGTCGTAGTGGTACACCGGTCCATCGAGCAAGCCTTGGACGTATTCGCCCTCACGGGACAAGGCCGTCCCCTTCATGACGCGGTGCTGGTAGCTCTCGCCTGTTTCAGGATCCCGCACCGATTCAATGACAAACTCTCCCACATCGTGCCACTCCCTGAATGGACCGTCGAGCTTCTTGTCTCGGTAGGTCCTCTCAGAGGCAGGCACTCCTTCGCGGTGCAATTCTGTGAAGGTTCCGTTGATATGGATGGTTTCCAGCTTTTGGCCTGCACTGAAGCGCTGAATGTGTCCCAATTGTCCATCGCGACGGTAGAACTTCCAACTTCCATGTTCCAGTCCATCGAGGTATGAACCTTCGCTGAGACGAGGGCCATGGCTGTAAAAGGCTTCAAAGGGCCCATCGAGCACGCCACGGTCATATGTCCGGAGTTGCCTCAATTGGCCGTTGTCAAACCATGTTCGCCAGACTCCATCCTCCAAGCCTTGGTGGTAGGACCCTTGCTCACAGGTCGTGCCATTGGGGAGGTAGTGCTCTTCGATTCCGTGTTTGACATCTCGGTCAAAATGGACCAAGGCTTGGACCATTCCGTCTGCCGAAAAGTAGGTCCAAGCTCCATGCTTTTGTGGAGCAACGTCGTCTTGGGATGGTGTGTCTGCCGCTTTGATTTTCACACGAGGATGCTCGTACGAACCCATGGCCATCAAGCGACCTTCAGGACCGTACATCGCGGCTTGGGATTCGAGGGAGGATGGGTCGTGAACAATGTGACTGATGGCAGTTCCGTCTTCCCGGAAATACCACCACGACCCATTCGGAACGCCATGCTCAAAGGAGCCCGCATAGTAGAGAGCCCCGTCCTCGTACACCCGAACCCATGGACCATGCCTCATGCCCTGGGCATCAGGCACGTTGTAGTCCACACCGTAGGTTCCCGAGGGCCATGCATTGGAGGCATCCACAGGACGGTCATGAGAGTCCTGGGTTTGGCCTTGTGCGGAGACGGCCAACATGGTCCACAGGACGCTGCATCCCCAAGCGCACTTCAAAACGTGAATCGGACTTCGCATGCAACAAAGATGCATCTTGTCATGGAGGATGGGCATGTCATTGGGTACTTTTGCACTCCCAAACCCTGTTTTCATGAAAGTTACTGTAGTCGGCGCTGGCAATGTGGGCGCAACCTGCGCCAACGTACTGGCCACGCGAGAAGTGGCCAACGAAGTCGTGTTGTTGGACATCAAAGAAGGATTTGCCGAGGGCAAGGCCTTGGACATTTGGGAGACAGCTCCCATCAATTTGTACGACACCCGCACGGTGGGATCGACCAACGACTACGCCAAGACGGCTGATTCCGATGTTGTGGTCATCACAAGTGGATTGCCCAGGAAACCGGGAATGAGTCGGGACGACCTGATTGCGACCAACGCGGGGATTGTGAAGACGGTGACTGAAAACGTCATGAAGCACAGCCCCAATGCCATTTTGGTGATTGTCTCCAATCCCCTTGATGTCATGACCTACTGTGCCTATTTGAACGCTCATGTGGACAGCAAGCGTGTGTTTGGCATGGCGGGAATTTTGGACACAGCGCGCTACCGCGCCTTCCTCGCGGAGGAGTTGAACGTGAGCCCCAAAGACATCCAAGCGGTGTTGATGGGTGGACATGGAGACACCATGGTACCGCTTCCTCGCTACACGACTGTGGGTGGCATCCCTGTGACGGAATTGATTGCTGAGGACAAGCTTGATGCGATTGTAGAACGTACCAAAAAGGGGGGAGGAGAGATTGTGAATTTGTTGGGAACCTCTGCGTGGTATGCCCCAGGCGCCGCTGCCGCCCAAATGGTGGAAGCCATCGTCCGCGACCAACGCCGCGTGTTCCCTTGTTGTGCGTGGCTTCAAGGGGAGTACGGCGTGAACGATTTGTACCTCGGAGTTCCTGTGATTCTCGGAAAGAACGGCATCGAGCGCATCATTGAACTCGATCTCAACGACGATGAGAAGGCTTTGCTCGATGCCAGTGAGAAGGCGGTCCGTGAAGTGAAGGACGTCCTCGACGGCTTGGAATACTGATTGTCGTCAACCTGCAAAGGCCGACAAGGTCATTGCAGTTTGATCCACGTCAAAGGAGCGCTCGAGGGTGCTCCTTTGTCATTGGATGAACGCCAACGAAGGATGTACCCGCCTGCAGGCCACGTTGAGGTATCGACCACGCCCGACGATTGACCATAGATGGATTGGCGATGCACAAGCCTGCCATGCATGGACCATGCTTCGAGCTCACCATGCCAATCGACCCCTGTGGACCATCGAACAAAGTCCTTGCCTGGGTTGGGCCAAACGAGACAAGGTTGCGTCCCACGCCAATCCACAAGATCATCGGGAACACCCACGCCTCCCATCCATGCGAGCAACCCGCCGTTTTGGATGCCCAACACAACATCGAGGAGTGAATCGCCATTGAGTTCAGCGAAAGCCGCAGCCGCACGAAATCCGGGCGGAGGGCCGAGCACGTCGTCATCCACTTCTTCCAAGGTTGCATCCCAGTTGCCATTCCACAGGCCAAAATCCTGCACGGTACCCGTCTCATTGGTCACCAACACGCGCACACCGCCTTGCGTTGCCGTCAGGGCAGGAACGCTGTAGCCATTGATGCCGAGCAGGTTGTCCACGAGGATTCCGCCAAAATTGATGCCATTGACTGGAGAGTCATACATGTTCCACGTGCCCAAGGATGATTGCTCAAACAACGTGAAGGTTCCGTTTTTTTCTCCCACCAACAAATCGAGGTCGCCATCGCCGTCCAAATCCCACAATTGAGGAGTCGCAAATTGTCCCACATCAATGGCTGTCTGTGAATTCCCTTCAGTCAAGGACAATCCAGACAAGTCAAACGAAGGCCAGTTGCCAGGTCCGGCCATGTTGTCGAACCGATGCAGAAGCCCCAATTCATCTCCCACAATCAAATCCAAATCCCCATCCCCATCCAAGTCACCAAGTGCAGGGTACGGACTCTCGATTTGATAGTCTGAGAGAGCCACAGCATCCAGCTCCATGAGTTCAAACACAGGACTTTCAGTCGTGCCCACATTTTTGTAGGTGGCAATGGCGGCAGGCGTTTGGTCTACGCCTTCGTAACGCTCCTTGTTGGCCACCACCATATCGACCAAACCGTCGCCATCCAAATCCATCAACAGCGGGTAAGCGCCTCGCCCCAGATCCACCATGTCCCTTTGGATGAAGTCTTCGGTGATGAATTCCCAGGAAGGGGCATCCTCCGAGCCCGTGTTTCGAAAGAAATGAACCCCTCGATCATCATCCGTCTCGAGGGCAGTGTTGGGTGAAAACAACAAGTCCTGGATGCCATCTTGGTCCACATCAAGGTGGAATGCGGCAGGAAACTTGGGGAGATTCAGCCCTTGGTCGCCATTCAAATTGGCGGGAAAATTGGTGTCAACAAACACCGCGCTGTCAAGCCCATTGAGGCCGTCTACAAGGACAACCCCCAGGGTTTGAGGGTATGACACATCGCTAATAATCAAGTCTTTGGGACCTCCTTCTTCGAGCTGAAGTGCCGTAATGGCTCCGCCGGCATGGAGGCCTGTTCTGGGGTCGATTACATTGAAGGAGCACTCAAAATCATCACCGATGAACAAAGCGTTGTTTTCAGATGCCTCAGCGAGCATGCCGTAGCATCGGTTGGTGCATTCAAAGTCCAATCCACAGGGAGTTTGGCCTTGAAAGCGATACAGGGTGGATGCGGTTTCCGTGAATGTGATGATGTCCAAATCCCCGTCGTCGTCGTTGTCGTGAATGGCGGGCAAATCCATGCCAAGGCAGATCACGGGAAGGTCATTGGCTCCTGTGCCAAAATCGAAGGATGCCATCAACGTCATGGGGTCTGGATCAAAGGTGGGACCCGATCCTGGCTCCGTTGTGTTGGTGTACACCCGAATGCCATTTTGGTGGCTTGTGAAAATGTCGGGTTTGCCGTCGCAGTTGTAATCTCGGAGGAGGCACCAATCCTGCATGGTGGGCCAATTCTCTGTCCAGTCCCAACGAATTGTCAGTTCACTGCCTTGACGTTCAAACATCAAGATTCGACTGCCGTCTCTGTCAAAGGCAAACAAGTCGTCATCTCCGTCCAAATCAGCATCGATGGGCGACCATTGCGGTGCCGTCAATCCTCCCACCCAGGGATGAGGGAGGGTATCGCCGTTGTGAATCACAGCCCAGGAGCTTCGGGTCCAAACGGGAGGAAGGGTTTGGGCGTTGCACACTGACACAGCAACAAGGAAGCCGGCCAACATGGAAATCAAAGGAGCGTTTTTCATGATCACATGTGCATCGTTACCTGTCAAACCGAGCCCTTGAACCCGAGGTTGCACAAGGGAAGATGAGGGGGAGGGTTTGCAGGGCGTTAACGCAACGAAAGTGGAACAAACACAACGTCATCCATGCCAATCACGCTGCCATTTTCCGTGGCGACGTGTCCACTTCGCACGTGGGCCCCATTGAATGAAATGCCTCCGCGGTTGTCCACTTCAAAGGTCTCTCCCCCGAGGGTTTCGTGCGATTCCTTGGTTTTGAATTCTTCGTACGTC
Source organism: Bacteroidota bacterium (assembly GCA_041163465.1). Lineage (GTDB taxonomy): Bacteria > Bacteroidota > Bacteroidia > Flavobacteriales_D > Sanyastnellaceae > UBA11663. The sequence goes on along the minus strand of JBEARC010000008.1, from coordinate 4,347 downwards.
ATGATGGACCCGAGCACATGGTTGGCCACAAATTCGTCCAGTTCCGCCTGGCTTCCCTGGCGAAGCATCATTTTCCAGGCACCAAAATCCCCAAACGCCTCGTCTGTGGGTGCCAACAGTGTGACGCCACTGCCGTGAATGGTTCGGCTGTGACTCGATGCCTTGACCAAGCTTCCAAAAATCGAAAACCGCCCTGTGCTCGTCACATATCTGTAGGGGCTAAGGGTGTTTTCCACCTCAACCTGAGCGAGGTTGTGAAGCCGTTCCTGCTCGCTTTGGCGACGCTCGAGGTTTTCACGAGCCGCTGGGCTGAGTCTCGACATGCCCGTGGATTCAGAGCCTGAAGATGTGTTGGATGTGTTGGATGTGCGTTCTGGCTTGGATTCAGGTTGGGCCTCGTGTTGGCAGCCGGTGATGGCAACACATGCGAGCAAAGTCAAACCCACCCGAAGGTGTCGATTGCGCATCCGCGAAGAGCGATTCTTGAACTTCATGCCCCCAAGGTACAACGCCCTGCATGCCCTTGGCAATGAGCCGAGGTGGATGAATTGTGTAAGAACTGTCACCTGCCTCCTTCCGGACTGCCTTATCTTTGACGTGAGGATGCAATGATCAAACCTCAGACATGAAACACGTTGGTAACACACCTTTCGACGCGCGCCTCGACGCCGTCGGATTGGAAGGCGTGGGCAGAGCCCATTGGAACCTTCCCCCCGCGAAACTCATCCTTCAGACTCTCTTGCGAGGTGAAGGGATGCTCACTGAAACCGGTGCTTTGGCCATTGAAACGGGAACGTTCACGGGCCGTTCTCCCCAAGACCGCTTCATTGTTCAGGATGACGTGACCGACGCACACGTGGATTGGGGAGGGATCAACCAACCCATGACGTCTGAGGCTTTTGATGCGTTGCTTCGAGATGTCCAGCATCACCTCGAGGGTCGCAGTGTCTTCGTGAGAGATGCGGCCGTAGGAGCCGATGAGCGTTACAGACTCCCGGTACGGGTAGTCACAGAAAAGGCATGGTCCAACTTGTTCGTTGACAACATGTTCATTCGACTCACCCAAGAAGAGCGGTGGGTTGCGGAACCTGAATGGCATGTCATTTGTGCACCGAGTTTCCATGCAGATCCTGCTGTGCACGGATGTCGTCAGGGCAATGTCAGTGCGATCAACTTTACCCAAAAGGTCATCGTCGTGGCGGGCTCAGGGTACACCGGGGAAATCAAAAAGGGCATGTTTTCTGTCATGAATTTTGTCCTCCCTGTGGTGCACAAGGTTCTTCCCATGCATTGTTCAGCCAATGCATCTGAGGATGGTGCTGTGGCTGTGTTTTTTGGCCTTTCCGGCACGGGGAAGACCACGTTGAGCAGCGATCCTGAGCGCCGTTTGATCGGAGATGATGAGCACGGATGGACAGAGGAGGGGGTCTTCAACATGGAGGGAGGTTGCTATGCCAAAACGATCGATCTCAGTCCCGAAGGCGAACCAGAAATTTTCCAAGCAATCAAGTTTGGCGCTCTGCTCGAAAACATTGGTTTCGAAGAGGATGGCGTGACTCCCAATTACGCGGACGACAGCATCACGCCCAACACCCGAGTGAGTTATCCGTTGCACCACATTCCTGGCGCGATTGCGTCTGGGAAGGGGGGGCATCCAACCGATGTCTTCTTCTTGACGTGCGATGCTTTTGGTGTTCTCCCTCCCTTGGCTCGTTTGGACAAGGGACAGGCCATGTATCATTTCCTGTCTGGTTACACCGCGAAGGTGGCTGGAACTGAAGCGGGAGTTGTGGAACCTCAGACGACCTTTTCGGCATGCTTTGGCGCGCCATTTTTGCCCTTGCATGCCACGAAGTATGCCGAAATGCTCGGCGAGCGAATGACCCAACACGGGGTGAGGTTGTGGCTTGTCAACACGGGATGGACTGGAGGTGGTTATGGGGTTGGGAATCGCATGAAGTTGCGTTTCACGCGCGCCATGATTTCTGCGGCTCTCGCTGGAGGGTTGGACGATGTGGAGATGCGGGTTGATCCAGTGTTTGGCCTTCGCGTGCCTGTGTCATGCCCCGGTGTACCCGACAACGTGTTGGATGTGAGAAGCACTTGGCAGAATGGAGCGGACTACGATGCCGCCGCGCTCGATCTTGCCAAGCGTTTTGTCAAAAATTTCGGTCGTTTTGCCGATTTGGCCACAGATGAAATGAAAGCGGGTGCGCCCCTGGTCATGCAATCCTGAATTGCGCATCAAGGAGGACGCCACCGAGGAGGACGCCAGCGAGGAGAACGCCATCAAGGGATGAACCCGGGTGGTGACGTCCTACCTTTGAGGCATGCACACGTGTTTTGTTCAGGAATTGGCAGTGGGCGCGGTCGCTCTTGCAGAGGAAGAAGCATTGCATGTCGTTCGGGTGTTGCGCACCACCGTCGGTGATGTCATTCGTCTGGTGGATGGTGAGGGGCGTTGGGCAGAGGGAACGGTGATTGGCACCGATCGTAAGTCTTGTCAGGTTCGGATTGACCAAGTCCACTGCTCGTCCGATACGCGCCCTGTTGGACTGATTTTGGTTGTTGCCCCCACGAAGAGCTTGGATCGATTTGAGTGGCTGCTCGAGAAGGGAACAGAACTCGGGGTTGAGGCGTTTGTCCCGATTTGGACGGAGCACAGCGAACGAAGAATTGAAAAGCCTGAGCGCTGGGAGAAGGTCCTGGTGGCGGCGACCAAACAATGTCACCGTTTGTGGAAACCACAGCTTCATCCAGCCGTTCCGCTTACCCACATGTGGTCCGCCCATCCTTGGCTGCTCGATTGCCGAGGTGCTGTCGCCCATTGCATGAGCTCCATGGCTGACATCCCATCCCGCGTGGCTTGGACTTCATGGCAATCATCGCACAGCCGTGCCTGGCTCGCCATTGGACCCGAGGGTGATTTCTCAGAGGACGAAGTACGCACCATGGTTCTTCGAGGTGCAACACCAGTGCATCTTGGGGCGTTTCGGCTTCGGACGGAGACTGCGGGAATGGCAGCTGCAGCGCAATTTGGCCAGTTCTCCTGAGTCTTGTGAGAATCGCCATAATTTTAGGTCATGGTTACAGGATTGGAATTGTGCAGAAGAGGTGCTGGAGTTGTTGGCATGACATTGATGGTGCTCGTGTCTCCATGTGCTTTGGGGCAAGGCGCCTTGGGTGACGTGGGGGTGGAAATTTTGGTTCCCCCAGGCGGATTGAATGCAGATGGTTCGAGTGCGGAGTTGCCGGTCGATCCGGGAGACCTGCTGTTGTCACTGATTGAGAATCCGACCAGCATGTATGCCGCCGTGATGAATGCGGATGCAGAATTCATTTGGGCAGAGAGCACACCCTATCGAGGCTTCTACATGAAGCCGTGGCATCCAGGTGAGTACGTGTTCTATGATTTTATCATGAGAAAGTGGGTGGTTGTGGATTTGGAATTGAATCCAGTCGATACGCTGACACAGTCGTTTCAAGCCAATGATGACTACCATGATGTGATGCTCCTGGATGACGGCACGTATCTGGTGGTGTTGCTTGAAAATCTTCCCATGGATTTGTCAGGCATTGGCGGTCTCGAAAATTCGGACGTCCTCAATCCAAGGTTGTTGCATTTGGATGAGAACGAGAACATTCTCAGTGAATGGAGCGGCATAGAGGCCATGCCGCTGGATCCGGATATTGACAATTTGTTGTTTTCAACAGTCGATCATTTGCATTGGAATTCCATGCAATTCGACGCCCATGGAGGTCTTCTGCTCAGTTTTCGCAACCGAAGCCAAATCGTTCGCCTTCGCCCCGAGGATTGGTCCATTCACTGGAAACTCGGAGGAACAGAAAATCAGTTTCAGATTGACGATCCCGACTGGGAGGGCTTCAATGTTCAACACGATGTACACGATTTGGGTGATGGCCGCATTTTGATGTTTGACAATGCGCTCTACAACAACAACGGCACATTGTCGCGGGCACTGGAGTTGGAGCTAGACACCATCAACTTCACCGCGGAACGCGTGTGGCAATTTGCTCACCCTGATGGGGTCTATAGTGCAGCCCAAGGCAGCGCCATCCGATTGGACAACGGAAACACCTTGATTGGTTGGGGAACTGCAGGTTCCCCCACCTACGGTTCTCGCGTGACAGAAGTGACCGCGGATGGACAAATCGCCATGGACATTCGTTTTCAGAACGCTGCGGGCTTGTATCGTGCAAGAAAATATCCGTTGAATCTCATTTCAGGCTGCCGCGATACGTTGGCGGTCAATGTCTCAGATTCTCCTTGGTTGCTGGGTCCGAGCACCTGTTATTATGACATCGACGAAGATGGAGATGGCATCA
>JBEARC010000007.1:0-2864 GCA_041163465.1 Bacteroidota bacterium | reverse complement strand
AGAACCCCAGCAACACGGGCGCCGGCCCGTTGATTGTCATCGACACACTGGTGTTGGGCGCGCACAAGTCAAATCCACTGTAGAGTTTCTTGGCGTCGTCGAGACAGCAAATGCTCACCCCCGAGTTTCCCACCTTGCCGTAGATGTCGGGACGCAAGTCCGGGTCTCGGCCATAGAGCGTCACCGAGTCAAAGGCCGTCGAAAGGCGCTTGGCCGGCATGCCGAGCGAGACGTAGTGGAAGCGCTTGTTGGTGCGTTCCGGCCCACCTTCTCCGGCAAACATGCGCGTCGGGTCCTCGCCTTCGCGCTTGAACGGGTAGATGCCCGCAGTGTAAGGGAATGACCCGGGAAGATTTTCCTGGAGGTGCCATTTGGCCAGGTCGCGCCATCCGTGAAGTGCAGGCAGGGCCACCTTGGGAATGTCCTGGTGAGAGAGCGACTTGCTCGTCGTGGGGATTCGGATGTCCTTGCCACGCACTTGAAACACGTACTCGGACGCGGCGTAGCGCGCTTGCATTTCCGGCCAGGCTTGAAGCCACTCGTGAAGCCGTGCGTCGAGGTCGAGTTGCAGCTGTTCGCCTGCTGATGTCAACACTTGTGCCGCGTCGCCGTCCACCTCGGCCGCAGCGGTGTGCACCGCTTGAAGCCGTCCGGCCAAATCCGCCTGCTTCTCGGCCCAACGGTCGTACGCCCGGTTGGTCTCGGCAATCTCGCTGAGGTAACGCGTCCGGGAAGGGGGGATGATGAACACCTTTTCGCTTGTCCCATGCTCAGCGGCAAACGTCGAGGTCAACGCCGCTCCGGTTTTCTCCGCCAGCGTGTTCATCATGCGGCGGTAGAGCTCGTTGGTTCCGGGGTCGTTGAACTGCGACGCGATCGTGCCGACCACAGGAAGGTCTTCGTCGTTGGCCTCCCACAAATCGTGGTTGCGCTTGAATTGCTTGCGCACGTCGCGCAACGCGTCTTGAGCGCCCCGCTTGTCAAACTTGTTGATGGCCACCACGTCGGCGAAGTCGAGCATGTCGATTTTCTCGAGCTGGGTGGCCGCCCCAAATTCCGGCGTCATCACGTAAAGCGACACGTCGCTGTGGTCCATGATTTCGGTATCGCTTTGGCCTATGCCGCTCGTTTCGAGCACAATCAAATCAAAATGAGCCGCCTTCAAAATGTCGAGCGCCTCCTGCACGTGGCGCGACAACGCGAGGTTGGATTGGCGCGTCGCTAGAGAACGCATGTACACCCGGTCCGAATGGATGGCGTTCATGCGGATGCGGTCACCGAGCAAGGCGCCACCTGTTTTACGTTTCGAAGGGTCCACACTGACAAGTGCGATGCGCTTTTCCGGAAAGTCCAACAAAAAGCGCCGCACCAACTCGTCGACCATGGAGGACTTGCCGGCACCACCCGTTCCTGTGATGCCGAGCACCGGGACGGAAGGGAGGGAGGCGCGCACCGATTCAAAAGCCTTCCGGAATTCCTCGGCATTGTTCTCTGCCGCAGTGATGCACCGCGCAAGGTCGCGCACGTTGCGCTCGCCCAAGCGGTCCATCGCCCCGTCGAGGTCATCCAAGGAAGGCACTGTGTTGAAGTCTGCTTTCTCGATGAGGTCGTTGATCATGCCCTGCAAGCCCATGGCGCGACCATCATCGGGATGGTAAATCCTTGCGATGCCGTATGCATGCAATTCGGTGATTTCCTCGGGCAAAATCGTCCCACCACCTCCGCCAAAAATGCGGATGTGACCCGCCCCACGCTCGTCCAGCAGGTCCTTCATGTACTTGAAGTACTCCATGTGCCCGCCTTGGTAGGAGGTCATGGCGATGGCCTGTGCGTCTTCCTGAATGGCGGTGGTCACCACCTCATCGACGCTCCGGTCGTGTCCGAGATGTATGACTTCGCATCCGGTGCGCTGCATGATGCGGCGCATGATGTTGATGGCGGCGTCGTGTCCGTCAAAAAGGCTTGCAGCCGTGACGATTCGGACCTTGTTTTTGGGGGTGTACGGGGTGGGGTTCTCCATGGCGTTGCGTGGGACTCCGCGAAATTAGGCCAAACCCCGCGCCGCCCGCCTTGTTCACTTCGCTCTCCGCTGCCCTGCCGCTTCCCCTGGCAAGGCATGCGCGTTCAGTTCGACACCTCGCTCGTGACCTCATTGCGTCGAGGCACGCTACCAACGTGACCTTCCCATGTCCAGCCGTCGAGCAGGGCGTGCCACGCTTCAGGAACGGCCGCTTTGAACACCATGATGTCTTGCCCATTGGGATGGGATACCTCGAGATGTCCGGCATGGAGCATCAAGGTATCAGTGCCTGTGTGGGCAGCCACAAACCGATTGTGCTTCTTGTCACCGTAGCGCGAATCGCCAACCAGTGGATGTCTCAAATGCCTGAAATGAAGCCGGATTTGGTGAAAGCGCCCCGTTTCGGGGCGGCATTCCACCAGGCTGTATCGCGCCGTTTCGTAGGGACCCACAGGGTGAGCTATTTCGGTGCGCGCCAAGGTGCGGTAGAAGGTGCGTGCTTCCTTCGGTTCGGGGTTGTGCGCTGTGGGAAGTGGTTTTTCGACAACGCCCTCGTCTTCCGTCCATCCTCGGACGATGGCCCAATATACTTTGGTTGTTCGCCGGTGGACAAACTCCAACTTCAAGGAGTTCAATGGTTCGCCGGGAAGGGCAAACAGCACGATTCCGCTTGTGGGTTTGTCCAGTCGATGCACGGGCTGCAACCACGCGTCCTTGTTCCGTGTTTTGTTGACAAGATCTCGCAAGTTGTGCATCTCGTGAAAGTCGATGTCTGTCCTGTGCACGAGCAATCTGCAGGGTTTGGACACGGCCAGCATGGCATCATCCTCGTACAAGGTGACAA
>JBEARC010000006.1:0-12210 GCA_041163465.1 Bacteroidota bacterium | reverse complement strand
CACCATTGAGAAAAACTTGGACCGCATGGTCGCCAAGGAAAGAATCTCCTCGGCTGACAAAAACGCGGCCTTGGGACGCTTGTCAACCTCCACGGATCTCGTTGCAGCAGTAGCCAATGCTGGTTTGGTGGTGGAAGCGGCGACTGAAAATGTGGACCTCAAACTGAAGATTTTCGCCGACCTCGATTCAGCAGCCCCTGAAGGGTGCCTGCTCGCCACCAACACGAGCTCCATCAGCATCACGCGCATTGCTGCAGCGACGCGACGTCCTGACAAGGTCATTGGCATGCACTTCATGAATCCCGTGCCGGTGATGAAGCTCGTCGAAGTCATTCGTGGCTATGCCACCAGCGACGCGACGTGTTCGGAAGTCATGTCGCTGAGCACTCAACTTGGCAAGGTGCCCGTGGAAGTGAATGATTACCCCGGTTTTGTGGCCAACCGCATCCTCATGCCCATGATCAACGAGGCCATCCTCACCCTGCACGAGGGTGTGGCGGGCGTCGAAGAAATCGACACCGTGATGAAGCTCGGCATGGCCCATCCCATGGGGCCCCTGCAACTGGCAGACTTCATCGGCTTGGACGTATGCTTGAGCATTTTGCGCGTTCTGCACGAAGGTTTGGGCCAAGACAAATACGCCCCCTGCCCTCTCCTCGTGAACATGGTCACAGCAGGCAAGCTTGGCGTGAAGTCGGGCGAAGGGTTCTACGTGCACACCCGCGGTTCAAAGGATCTCGTGGTGGCTCCCACCTTTGCAAAGTAATTTTCTGAAACATGCGTGACATGGGTCATCCAAGACGGCGGCAGACGTCGTTTGGGTGGCTGGAAGTGATGGTGGCGCGCGGCGAGGAGCCGATCGTGGAACGTCTGGGGTTTGAGCGAAACGGGCGGGCGCATCAGCACGACATGTGGGAGCATTGCCGTGTTGTTTCCGGAAGCGGGACGATTGTCGTTGGAAATCAACGCGTGGCTGTAGAAGCAGGCGACACGTGCCAAATCCCTCCCCACACGGACCATTGGATGGAACCGAACAGCTGGATGGAGATTGTGCTGATGTACACGCACCCGACGAACTGATTCTCGTTCCGCTATCTTGCCCCACATGGCCACCCCCGACCCGATTGCCCTTTGGCGCCAACGTTTGCACACCGTCATTTTTGAAGCCGACACCGCCGCGGGGAAGCGGTTTGACGTCGCGTTGCTGTGGGCCATCCTGTTCAGTGTGGGGGTGGTCTTGGCTGAAAGCGTGGAGTCGGTGAAGGAATCCCATGGGACCTTGCTTCTCGTCCTAGAATATGCCTTCACGGCGGTCTTTACCTTGGAATACATCATGCGACTCGCGGCGGTGCGACGTCCCTTGAAGTACGTGTTTAGTTTTTACGGACTGGTGGACCTCCTGAGCATTCTGCCGACCTTCGTGGAATTGCTCCTGCCAGGGACAGCAAGCCTTCGCGTGGTGCGCATGTTGCGTCTGCTCAGGGTGTTCCGTGTGCTGAAATTGGTGGGGTTCCTCCGCGAAGCCCAAATCCTCAAGGACGCCCTCTTCGCCAGCCGACGCAAAATCACGGTCTTCCTCTCCACCGTCCTTGTGCTGGTCACCCTCCTTGGGACACTGGTGTACATGGTCGAAGATGCGGAGGCGGGCTTCACGAGCATTCCGCGGAGCATCTACTGGGCCATCGTCACCGTGACCACCGTGGGGTACGGTGACATCGCCCCCCAAACGGTTCCAGGTCAAATCGTCGCTTCGCTCATGATGATCCTTGGCTACGCCATCATCGCTGTACCCACTGGCATCGTCGGGGCAGAGCTGGCCAGAACCACCGTCGTTGACACCAACACCCAAGCTTGCCCGTCATGCGGAGTCGAAGGTCACGACGACGATGCAGTCTTCTGCAAACGATGCGGTTCCGCGCTTTGAGCCCTTCAAACCCTTGATGGAATCCCAAGGTGATTGTTCGGGTGGCAGTGTGTATTTTGGACCCCAAACATGAACGCTCAATGCATGATTGGGCCCTGAACTCTCTCCCATGAAGAACCCCACTCGCCTTTTTGATTTTCCGCGTTACCAGCTGGCCAACAAGCCGCAAAACGTGATGATGACCATGCCCAATTACGGCAACCGCGTAACCTATTCGACCGCGCAGTTTGTCAACGAAATGGACAACGTGTCTCGCGGATTGATTGCCATGGGGCTTCAGGCCGAAGAGAAGGTGGCATTGATCAGCCACAACAACCGGTGCGAGTGGAACATCATGGACCACGCCATCATGCAGGTGGGTGCCATCGACATCCCCATCTACCCGACGATGACGGAAGAGGATTACAAGTACATCCTCAACCACAGCGAGTCGAAGTACTGCTTCGTCAGCAACGAGGAGCTGTTCAAGAAGGTCATGGCCGTCAAGTCCGAATGCCCCGCGTTGGAAGAGGTGTTCACGTTTGAAGAAGTGAAGGGCGCACGTCACTGGACGGAAGTGGCCAAGGCTGGATCAGACGCCCAAAAGGCGGAGCTTGATGCCCGTCGTGACGCGGTGGACCCTGCCCAGCTCGCGACCATCATTTACACTTCGGGAACCACAGGATTGCCCAAGGGAGTCATGCTTTCTCACAACAACGTGGCGAGCAATGTGCTCATCGCGCAGCCTCGCGTTCCGGCGGTGGACCCCAACCTCGACTACCGCGTGCTGAGCTTCTTGCCGGTCTGTCACATTTTTGAGCGAATGCTCCACTACCTGTACATGTACATGGGAGCCCAAATCCACTTTGGTGAGAGTCTCGAAACCATCAAGGAGGACCTGAACCACACGCAGCCCATCATGTTCACGGCTGTGCCTCGTCTCCTGGAGAAGTTCTACGACGGCATCGTCGCCAAGGGTCGCTCGGCAGGTGGCGTCAAAGCAGCCATCTTCAACTGGGCTGTCGGTGTGGCCCTCGAATGGGACCCCGACAAGGGCGGCCTCTACAACGTCAAGCTCAAGATTGCCCGCAAGCTCGTGTTCAGCAAGGTCAAGGAAGCCCTCGGCCTCAGTGGCATTCAAGCTGTGGCCTCGGGCTCAGCAGCCCTCCAACCACGTCTCGCGCGCTTCTTCAACGGCGCCGGAATCACGGTCCTCGAAGGGTACGGCCTCACCGAGACCTCGCCGGTGGTCAGCGTGAACACGACCAATGGTGAGGGCATGCTTCGCATCGGAAGCGTGGGCAAGATGGCCGACGGCGTGGATGTGAAGATTGCAGAGGACGGAGAGATTTTGGTCCAAGGCCCCAACGTGATGATGGGGTATTACAAGGACCCTGAGAAGACGGCCGAAGTCATCAAGGGCGGCTGGTTCCATACGGGAGACATCGGCGTCATCGAAGACGGGTTCTTGCGCATCACGGACCGCAAAAAGGAAATTTTCAAGACTTCAGGTGGAAAGTACGTCGCGCCGACCTTGCTCGAAAACGCGCTCAAGGCCTCGCTCTTCATCGAACAGGTCATCGTGGTTGGCGAGAACCGAAAGCACCCGGCTGCGTTGATCGTGCCCGATGCCGTGGTGGTGGAAGAATGGTGCAAGCGCCACGACCACCCCTTCCCAGGCATGGCGGGCATCGCAGGTGACGACCGGTTGCGCGAACGCATTGAGCGCGAAGTGAATGAGCTGATGGCGTCGTTCGCCAAATGGGAGCAGGTGAAGAAGATCACGATCCTCCCTGCGGTGTTCACCATCGACGGAGGTGAATTGACGCCCACCTTGAAACTGAAGCGCAAGCCCATCATGGCGAAGTATGCCGACGCCATCGAGGCCATGTACGCTTGATCTCACCATCAACCCATGTTGGAAGCCCTGAACGACCTCGACACCACACTGTTTCTGGCATTGAACGGAAGCCTTCCCTCGCTGGATCGGGCGATGTGGTGGGTCAGCCAACCCCTGTTTTGGATGCCACTTTATGTGGTGATGGTGTGGTCTTGCAAGTCCGTTTTGGGCACGTGGAAACAACGCGCGATGGTCGCCGCTTGCTTGGTGCTGTGTGTGGCTGGCACGGATGCCATCTCTGCGCGTGTGCTCAAACCCAGTGTAGAACGCCTTCGCCCATCCCACGAACCATCTCTGGCAGGCCAGGTCCATTTGCTCCAAGAACGCCCTGGCGAACTGTATCGAGGAGGGCGCTACGGCTTTGTGTCCTCCCACGCTGCCAACCACATGGGTGTCGCCGTGTTCTTTTCGGGGCTCCTTGGAGGTGGCTGGACATGGGGGCTTCTCGCATGGGCTTTCTTGATCGGTTACAGCCGAATTCACCTGGGCGTGCATTACCCGGGAGACGTGCTTGGAGGGTTTGTGGTTGGCTGGGGGGTTGGAGCGCTTGCCTGGGTCCTGGCGCGTCGCGGTCAGCAATTGTTTTCACCTTCATCCCTTGAAAGCCGTGTCTGAGGGCGTCTCGGCGATCACTTGGCTTGCAGTCTTTCTGGGCGGCGGCGTGGGCAGCGTGTTGCGGTTTGGGACCGGACTTGCCTTGAAAGCCTGGAGACCGGCAGAGGCCGCGACTTTCCCTTGGGGAGTGCTGACCGCCAATGTCCTCGCCACGGGATTGCTGGCTTGGGTTGCCGTGGCTGGTGCGGAAGCTTGGGGAAAATCCTCCCCCATGTGGTTTTTCATGACAGTGGGTGTGTGCGGTGGATTCAGCACCTTTTCCACCTTCGCGTGGGACACCCTTCGGCTTTGGGAACAAGGACACCTGGGGCTCGCTGCCATGAACGTGGCCCTCTCCGTGACGGGATGCGTGATTGTCAGCTGGGTGGTTGCGCGGGCTTGTATTGGATCCTGAGACATGTTCGGGAAGGAAGTCTTCCTCGCGAGGGCTTGCCTCAAGGCTCGTGAGAGCGTCCTATCTTCGGGGCGATGAACAACAAGACGATGGTTTTCACCTTGCTTTTGGCAGGGTGCACTGTGAAAGCGGATGTGCATGTGGGAGCCAATGCACCTCAGCCCCGACCCAAACTCGTGGTCGGAATTGTCGTGGACCAAATGCGTGCGGACTACCTGACGAGGTTTGGCGCATGGGAAACCGACGGAGGCTGTGGCATGATGGGCGAGGGTGGTTTTCGTCGCATGGTTGAAGATGGGTTTGTGTGTCGTGACCATCACTTTGGCTATGCCCCCACGTATACGGGTCCTGGACATGCCTCCACCTTTACGGGAACAACGCCCAACGTTCACGGCATCGTGGCCAATGATTGGTACGACCGGGCCACGGATGCAAGCGTCTACTGTGCCTCGGATCCAGGCGCGTTGGGTGTCGGGAATGAAGGACTTGATTTGGGTGGTGTTGCCTATGGCGATGCTGGCAAAATGTCGCCGCACAGGATGCTATCCACCACGCTCGGTGATGAGCTCAAAATGGCCACGGGTGGCAATGCCAAGGTTGTTGGAATCAGCATGAAGGACCGAGGTGCCATTTTGCCAGCGGGTCATGCCGGGGATGGAGCGTACTGGTTTTTTGGCAAAAACGTCGGCCATTTCATCTCGAGCAATTGGTATTCCGAGGACCTGCCTGCGTGGGCGAAAGCGTTCAACAATGCTGGATTGGCCGAATCGCTGATGGAACAGGGTTGGGACCGCCTCTGTGATGAGGCGGATTATTCTCTTTGTTTGCCTGACAACAATCCCTACGAGGGCGCATTCAAAGGTGAGTTGAAGGCGACGTTCCCCTACGACCTGCAAGCATTGAAAGACCAAAACGGCGGCTACGATCTCCTCAAGGGAACGCCCGGGGGGAACACACTGGTCGTCGACTTTGGGTTGGCCGCCATTGAAGGAGAAGGCATGGGGCAGGATGACATCACGGATTTTTTGGCCTTGAGTTTCAGTGCCACGGACTACGTGGGTCACAGAGTCGGCCCACATGCCCAAGAAACCATGGACATGTACCTCCGGCTGGACCAGGAATTGGCTCGGTTGTTTGATGCGCTCGATGAACGTGTGGGCAAGGGGCAATGGACGGCCTTTCTCACCGCCGATCACGCCGGTGCCAATGTTCCATCTCACGCCCAAAGCATGGGCATGCCTACAGACTACTGGTCTCCTGGAAACATGGTGGACGAGGTGGAGGCCATGCTGAAGTCTCGGTTGGGAGACCCCGGGTCATCGTCCTGGATCCTCCGAGAGAGCAACGACCAACTCTTTTTGAACCATGCTTTGATTGACAGCCGTGGTTGGGACCGATGCGAGGTGTCCCGTATGGTGGCAGAGCGCTGTGCCACAGAACCTGGATTGAATCGGGCCGTGGCCGCTTGCGATGCACCGTCCTTGGCTTCCACGGACCCATTGGTGGAGCGACTTGTTCGGGGCCATCGGCCAGGGCACTCCGGCGATGTCCTCTTGGTTCCTCAGCCTGGCTGGATCAACTATGGACGCACAGGAACCACACACGGGTCGGTCTTTCCCTACGACACGCATGTCCCAGCACTCTTTCTTGGGTGTGGTGTTCAGCAAGGCCAAACCTTCGAACGAACGTACATCCGAGACATTGCACCCACTGTGGCACAAATCATGCGTTCGCCTTATCCCAATGGAGCCACTGGGCAGCCCATCGTGGGTGTGCTCCAAACCCTTGCGCATTGACCCCTTCCCTCAGCAACTCCACGAAGGTTTTGGTCGACGTCACAAGAGATGTTGCCAACCAGAACCTGATCTTTCACGCTCACTTCCCCCCTTGCGGGGCGTGGACGATGCATTTGCCTGTGTGGCGTCCGGGACGCTATGAATTGGGGAATTTTGCACAGTACCTCATGTCTGTCGAGGGCGTGAATGCCCATGGCGAGCACATCCTTTTGCGCAAAAGCGACCTTCATGCCTGGCACGTTCCAGCCTCTGTTCAAGAGGTGGCTTGGGTGTTCCATGCCGACATCCTGAATGCAGGATCCACATGCGTGGAATCGGAGTTGTTGTACGTGAATCCGGTGAATTGCATGATGTTTGACCCGATGCGCGAACACCTCGGATACTCCATCTCCCTGTCGGACCTCACGCTCGCGCCCGATGCCCCAGAAGGTTGGGCGCTCGCCACAGCCTTGCCATGGACGATCGTCCAAGGCCATCCAGTCCTCGAAGCCAGGGATGTTCAACACGTCATGGACTCTCCGTGGATCGCGTCGCCACGCCTTTGGCACGACGTCTACCGCGAGCAAGGCATCGACTTCCACGTTTGGATTCACGACACCCTGCCCCAAGACCCCAATCAATTCGTGGCCGACCATGTCGCATTCACCCGGTCCCAAATCGCAGCCTTTGGTTCCTTCCCTGCATCGGAGTACCACTTCCTGTACCTCTTTCCCGACAGCGAAGTGCGACATGGGGTGGAACATGAAGACAGCACGGTCATCGCCCTCGGGCCCGCATCCCGCGTCAAATCCGCAGAGGGCTACCTCGAAATCCTTGGCATTGCCAGTCACGAATTGTACCATGCGTGGAATGTGAAGCGGATTCGCCCCTCTGAATGGATGCCCTACAACTTCACAGGCCCCAGTCCTTCCCAGCTCGGCTACATCGCTGAAGGAGTCACCACCTACATGGGCGATTTGTTCCTCTTTGAAGCAGGGATTGTCGACCTGAAGGGCTGGTGTACGCTGATGAAAGGTCTCCTCGAGCGACATGTCAACAACCCTGGAAGGCTGAACATGAGTGTGGCAGCCTCGAGCTACGACACGTGGCTCGATGGATACAAGCCCGGCGTTCCCGGCAGAAAGGGTAGCATCTATGTCGAAGGAGCGGTCTTGGCCTTTCTGTGTGACGTCCGGATCATGTCGTGCACTGAAGGCCGGCATTCTCTCAGCACCGCCATGAAACTGCTGTGGGAGCGTTTTGGTCAGCCTCGTCATGGCATCACCGCCGCGGACTATTGGCAAACCCTGGAGGAGGTGGCGGGCGAATCTCTTGAGGACTTGCGCACCTCCTATGCCGAGGGAACCGACGATTCTTGGGAAGCCTTGGTGGAAGGCATGCGCACCCAAGGCCTCGCACTCTCCCAAACCCGAGACACCCAGGGGCGTATCCACATCGTCCTCGAGCCTCTCACCACCTACCCTGCTTGAGGCACTCTCGACTTTGTTCCGCCCTAGCCGATCAACTCACAGGCCGTCACAGCCCGTCGGCCCCACCCATGGCGTAGCGAATGAGGTTGGCACCCATTTGCAAAGCCGCCCGCCGAATTTCCTCGGGATCTCGATGCACTTGGTAATCCTCCCATCCATCCCCAAGGTCGCATTCCTGGTCGTAGAAACACACCAACCTCCCCTCGTGAAACAGACCCCAACCACGCGGAGGTAGGTCGTCGTGCTCATGAATTTTGGGCAAGCCTTCATCAAAGCCAAACCCCTGGTGATACACCGGATGGTCAAACGGCACTTCAACCCATTCTTGGTCGGGAAACACCTTCGCCATGGCCGCCCTGACGTAGGGGTCCATGCCGTAGTTGTCGCTGATGTGCAAGAATCCCCCTGACATGAGGTAGGTCCGAAGCTGCTCAGCTTCCCGGGCAGAAAACACCACGTTGCCATGGCCCGTCATGTGAATCCACGGGTAATTGAACAAATCGGGGGATCCAACCTCCACGTAGGGAACCTCCTCTTGAAGCGACATGCCCATTTCAGCATTGCAGAATCTCACCAAGTTGGGAACCGCCGTGGGATTGGCATACCAGTCCCCCCCGCCACGGTATTGAAGGACAGCAAGGTGGACATCCGCCATGGTTTGGGCTTGCGCTTGTACCGCGCACAGGCCAAACACCATCCATCCCACCACACCCAAAGCGCGGCAATCCCCAATTCGCATCATGAATCCAAAATTACGTCACAGTGCCTGACGTCTCAACCGGCCGGCGGCCTCGCTTTTTTTTGTATATTCGCGCACCTGAAATTGAACCTAGCTGAACCTTAGCGATCATGCAGAATAAGAACATCCTTGTCGTTTTCACAGTGCTGTTGGCCTTGGCGACGTTGTACACCCTTTCCTTCAACTGGGTGGCGAGTGGATACGAAGCGACCGCGGATGAACACGGTGCCTTTGTGGCCGACTCCTTGGAACGAGCAGGCGCGCTCGGAAATTTGACCTACGACGAAGCCGCTGCACAGGCGGCCCGCGAATTCCTTCGGGACAGTGCAACCGCTGAGGTGTATCCGGTCTTTGGACACACCTACCGCCATGTCAAGGAACAAGAACTCAACTTGGGTCTTGACCTCAAAGGCGGCATGAGTGTCACCCTTGAAGTGAGCCTCCCCGACTTGTTGATCGCTCTGTCCGACTACAGCGACAACGCCGATTTCCGAGCCGCGTTGAATGACGCCAAATCTCTCCGGAATTCGACAGGAGACGACTTCATCACCCTGTTCGAGCGCGCTTGGACCGAGCGTGCCCCTGAAGTCGAGTTGTGGCGCATTTTCCACAACATGGAGAACAAGGAACTCTTCCCCGCCAAAAGCACGGACGCAGAGATTTTTGACATTCTTCGGTCCGAAGCCACCACGGCCATTGACAACACCGAGAGCATCATCCGCAAGCGGATCGACCAGCTCGGCGTAGCCCAGCCCAACGTGCAGAAGCTCCAAAACGGACGCATTTTGGTGGAGCTCCCTGGCATTGACGACCGCGAACGTGCACGGAAGCAATTGAAGAGCACCGCAAACCTCGAATTCTGGGAAACCTACTTCAACGACGAAATCATCGGCCGAATTGGTGCTGCCAACGAGGCTTTGGGCAAGGCGTTTAGTCCTGAATTGTACGGTGAAGAGGCCCCTGCTGATTCGGCGTTGACCCAAGACCAAATCCGCGCCAAAAACCCCTTGTACGCTGCATTCCAATTGGAACTCGGCCGTCGGTCGCCCGTGGTGGGCTATGCCCTCACGTCGGATACCAACCGCGTCAACGACCTGCTGAACCATCCTTCGGCGCGCACCGCCTTGGGAAGCAGTCTACGACTCATGTGGGAGGCCAAGCCTGCCACCAACGTTGCTCAGCTCTTCGCCATCAAGGACCCTTCAGGCAAGGGCAAGGCTGAGCTCAATGGAAAAAGCATCGTCGACGCCCGCGTGACGTATGATGAAATTGGGGATGTGGTGGTAAGCATGACCATGAACAGCGAAGGAACAGTGACATGGGGAGCTATGACGGAACGTTGCGCCAATGAAAACAACCGCGCAGTCGCTGTCGTGTTGGACAACCTCGTCTTCAGCGCTCCCAACGTCCAAACCGCCATTACCAATGGCCGTTCGCAAATCAGCTTTGGTGCGGGCCAAACTGCGGAGCAGAAATTGGCAGAAGCGGAAGATCTCGCCGGATTGCTCAAAGCCGGTTCCCTTCCTGCCCCTGCGCGCATCGTGGATGAGGTCAGTGTAGGTCCACAGCTTGGAGAAGAGAACATCAAGTCGGGCTTGAGCTCGTTTGTGATCGCACTCCTCGTGGTGTTGGCCTACATGATTTTCTACTACCGCGGTGCCGGTTTGGTGTCCAACGTTGCACTGATTGCCAACTTGTTCTTCTTGATTGGGGCTCTCGCCTCTCTCGGGGCTGCACTCACCCTCCCAGGCATTGCGGGGATTGTGTTGACCATCGGGATGGCGGTGGACGCCAACGTGCTGATTTACGAGCGTATCCGGGAAGAAATGCGGGGTGGCAAGGGCCTGATGGTCGCACTCAAGGAGGGCTACTCCAAGGCTTACAGCGCCATCATCGACGCCAACATCACAACCTTGCTGACGGCCTTCGTCCTGTACTCGTTCGGCAGCGGTGCCATTCGAGGATTCGCCACCACCCTGATCATCGGTATTTTCACATCGCTCTTTAGTGCGATTGTGCTGACGCGTTTGATCTTCTTCTCTCGCTTGGAGAACAAAAAGGGCATCTCCTTCTACACCGAAGCGACCAAAAACTGGTTCACCAATACGGCTGTGGATTTCATTGGAAAGCGGCGCCGCTTCTACCTGCTCAGCGGGTTGGTTGTGATTGCCGGCATCGCGTCCCTTTCAACCAAAGGGCTGAATTACGGTGTAGAATTCTCGGGGGGAACGACGTTCGATGTGTCGTTTGATGAGGCAGTCGATGCCGAAGCGGTGCGCGGCGCGTTGGCCACGGCGTTCACTGAAAATGGTGTGGCTGGCAACCCTTTGGTCCAAACCAAAGATTCGCCGGAGAAGCTGCGCATCATGACCAACTTCATGATTGACAGCGAAGCTGAGGATATGGATGAACAAATCAATGCTGCATTGGCCAATGGTTTGAAAACGCTCGGAACTGGATACACCGTCGACATGTACAACAAGGTCGACAGCACCATTTCAGACGACTTCCGTTCTGGGGCCCAGAACGCCACCATTTTCTCGTTGCTCATCATCTTCTTGTACATCTTCTTCCGTTTCCGCAAGTGGCAGTATGGTTTGGGAGCTTTGGTGGCCATGATTCACGACGTGATCATCGTGCTTTCTGTGTTCTCCATCTTTTGGGGCATCCTTCCTTTCACCATGGAAATTGATCAAGCCTTCATTGCAGCCATCTTGACGGTCATTGGATACTCCATCAACGACACGGTGGTTGTGTTTGACCGCATCAGGGAATACGTCGGATTGTACGGCAACAAAAAGGGCGATGAGGAACTCATGAACAGCGCTTTGAACAGCACGTTGAGTCGAACCATCAACACTTCACTTTCCACGTTCGTGGTGTTGTTCACAATTTTCCTCTTCGGAGGTGATAACATCAAAGGCTTCGTGTTTGCCTTGATGGTTGGGGTGGTGGTTGGAACGTACAGCTCCATTTTCATTGCCACTCCTAGCGTGTTGGATTTCAGCAAAAAACTTTCCAACTGATTGTTTTCTAGCTGATTCACTAGCATTTTCTCGACAGGGCGGTCGTGGTTGACCGCAGCAAAAAGCCGGCCTCGGAGCCGGCTTTTTTGTGCATGCCAAGCAACGTCAATCAACCTGATGTTATATTCATTTGGTCGAAAAATTATACGTATTCATCAATGCGTAAGGAAAACTCATTGCTTTTTTTGTAAATTAGGCCTTCAAGAATTCTTGTCATGGCTTTTTCAAACCCATTTGGTGCACTTCCATCTGCACCGTTCTCGGCTTCCACTTTCTCCGCCTCCACCCTTTCGATGAAACTGGTTTTGGGGGCGTTGTTGCTGTTTACTGCGAGTTCGGCGGTTTGGGCTGATCCAGGTTGCACCAAC
>JBEARC010000005.1:0-36854 GCA_041163465.1 Bacteroidota bacterium | reverse complement strand
GGCTTTTTGGTCCAGGCGGGCTCCGTCTTGTTCACCACAAACGGCACGTCCACGCTGACCTTCTTCACGTTCCCTTCGTCGTCCTTCGCCCCTTCGGGGTCGTCGACGTACTCCGACTTCGTGCCTTGCACGATTTCCACTGGCATGAACTTGCAGTAGGTGTTCAGGATGTCGCGGATGCGGCCCTGCTCGAGGTATTCCTTGGCGTCGTCGGAGATGTGAAGGACGATGTCGGTGCCGGCCGTGTCCTTGCTGACGTCTTCCAAGGAGAAGTTGGGCGATCCGTCGCAGCTCCACTTCACCGCTTGGCTCCCTTCGCGTTGGCTGAGCGTGACGATGTCCACCTGCTTGGCCACCATGAAGGCCGAGTAGAACCCCAGCCCAAAGTGACCAATGATGGCCTGCTTCGCGTCGGCGTCCTTGTACTTCTCCAGGAACTCGGTGGCGCCGGAGAACGCGATTTGGTTGATGTACCGGTCGATTTCCTCGGCGGTCATGCCAATGCCCGCGTCGCGGACGGTCAGCGTGCCGGCCTTCGCGTCAATCACGACCTCAACCTGAGGCGTGTCGGTGATTTCTGCGATCTCACCGAGTTGGGCGAGCATGGTGCGCTTTTGGGTTGCGTCCACCGCGTTGGAGACGAGTTCGCGCAAAAAGATTTCCTGATCGCTGTACAGGAATTTCTTGATGATTGGAAAGATGTTGTCGGTCGTGACGTTGATCGTGCCTTGTTGTGCCATGGCGAAGTCTGGGTTTGGTCTGGGTTTGATGTTCGAATTCTGTCCAAACAAAAAGGACGCCCCGCTCATGCGAGACGTCCTTGTCATGTCAATTCTTGTGCCATCCCTTCAAGCAAGAGGGCATCCTGTCACCTTCGTCAGGTTTCTGCCTCAAGGCGGTGACATCGTGTCAGTTTATCGTGTCACATGAACCCGCACAGGAGCCATGCCTTCCGATAGAATGAGATACATGCCTGGTGCCACATGTGAAATGTTCAAGGTGTTGATTCCCGGCATCAGAACATCCTGTGCGACCGTACGCCCATTGGCGTCAACCCATGACAGTGTCGAAGACGTGGAGAGGGAAGAGGTCACATGGAGCACGTCGCTTGCAGGGTTGGGACAGGCTTGCAGGACAAGCGGATCGGCATCAGCGGCGACCACATGGCTGGTTTCGACAGGGGTGAAGACATACCCCGTCCCTTCAGAAGGCCACGTGCTTCCCCAGCCTTGGCTCGAGCCATAGTACCATGCCATGACGCTCGTGAATTCTTGGAACACAGGGTTGTCAGCTTCTCCTTCCGCCATCAGAAGCTCACCCTCGTAGGTGTTGGGATTGAAGTTTCCAATGATTCCTGCACCATTGATGAAGCCATCCGACACCAACGCAGGATCCGTGATGTTGCTTGGACCATAGTGGTAGGTGATGGTTCCGCCTTCGTGAAGCCAAACTTGATAGGTTGCACGTTGTGTAGCCGTTGAAATCGAGTCTCCGTACACCTCGCCATAAAAACCCACGTTGTGGTATTCGATCTTGAACACCCGGTCAGGGGCGGTTCCTTCGACGGTATGTCGAATCTCACTCACATCTTGCCCTGTGGAATCGGCAGGTGAAACATCGCAGATGTCAGACAAAACGGGTGCAAGCAGATGGGAGTTGTTGCCCATGCCCAAAATCATTTCGCCAAGGTTTCCCGTCATCAGCAACTCACAGGTGTCACCCCAAATCACCATGTCGAAGGGGATGGGCAAAAACTCCTCCGGGTCGTCCCAACCCAACCACAATTCGAGGGTTGAATACTCTTCCAAAGGTGTATACCCTTGGTTGATGATTTCCGTGGTGTAGGGCGCTTGGGCCCAGGAAAGAACGCAAGCCAAGCCTGCTGAACATGAGAAAAGGAGTCGTTTCATGCGGTGAAGGTATTGACCTTCAAACGACAATTCCAATGTTCAAGCGCGCCAAATTTGTGCGGTGAATGCTTCGACTGGAAGGTCAAAAGTTGGGCTTGAGTCCCTTGTTTTTGTGGAACGCCTCAATGGCATGAATGACCTCATCAGGAGAATCAGCCATCTTGAACAAGTCGTTGTCGCCGGGGCTGATGGTTTGGTACCGCGTTTCCATGATGTCCTTGAACCAATCCAACAGGCCGGACCAAAACGTGGAATCGTACAAGATGATTGGTTGCTTGTCAATCTTGAACGTTTGCATCAGGGTCAAGGCCTCAAACAGTTCGTCCATGGTGCCAAATCCCCCGGGCATGACCACAAAAGCCTGGCTGTACTTCACGAACATCACCTTTCGAACGAAGAAGTAGTCGAAGTTGATGCACGTGTCTGGGTCGATGTAGTCGTTGTGCTTTTGTTCAAACGGAAGTTCAATGTTCAGACCGACTGAAACTCCATTTTTGTCCTGCGCACCGCGGTTGCCCGCTTCCATGACACCCGGTCCGCCGCCGGTGATGACGCCGTAGCCCGCATCCACGAGTCGCTGCGCGACTTCACGTGCAGAAGCATAGGTGGGGGTGTCAGGTCCCGTTCGCGCCGAGCCATAGATGCTCACGCACGGCCCGACCCGTTGAAGGGCTTCGTAGCCCTCCACGAATTCACTCATGATTTTAAAGATGGACCAACTGTCGTTGCTCTTGATCTCGCTCCAGGAAAGTTGAGGATGTTTGCTCATAACCTTCCAAGATAATCAATTTTATACAAGAAGATTATCCGAGCAAGGGAAGAAGGTGTTTCCCGGTGTGACTCAGCGGCTCCTGGGCCACTTCTTCGGGGGTTCCTTGCGCCACAATCTTTCCGCCTTCACGCCCACCTTCAGGTCCGATGTCCACAAGGTGGTCGCATACTTTCAGCACATCGAGTTGGTGCTCAATCACCACGACGGTGTTGCCCAGATCAACCAGCCGCTGAAGCACTGCAATGAGCATGTCCACGTCTTGAAAGTGCAGACCTGTCGTGGGCTCATCGAGGATGTAGAGGGTGCTTCCCGTTTGGGCTCTCGAAAGCTCAGAGGCCAATTTCACGCGCTGAGCCTCTCCACCGCTCAGGGTGGTGCTTTGTTGTCCCAACGTGATGTAGCCCAAACCAACATCCCTGAGCGTGCCGGTGATGGTGTGGATTTTGGGGAGGGACTCAAAAAAATGATGGGCATCATCCACAGTCATGTCCAACACATCGGCGATGCTTTTTCCCTTGTACCGAACTTCCAAGGTTTCTCGGTTAAAGCGCTTGCCTTGGCATGTCTCGCATGGCACGTGGACATCGGGCAGGAAATTCATTTCCACCGTTCGGACCCCCGCACCTTTGCAGGCTTCACAGCGCCCTCCTGAGACGTTGAAGGAGAAACGTCCCTTCTGGTATCCGCGAATTTTGGCTTCAGGAAGCAGCGCAAATTGATTCCGGATGAGGTCCATCAACCCGGTGTAGGTGGCAGGGTTGGATCGAGGCGTTCTGCCAATGGGACTTTGGTCAATGGCGATGCATTTGTCGATGTGCTGCAGGCCTCGGATTTCTTTGTGTGGCAGAGGAATCCTGATGTCTTCATGAAGGTGGTTGAGCAGGGCAGGGAGGAGGGTGTGATTGATCAGGGTACTTTTGCCACTGCCACTCACCCCGCTGATGCCAATGAGGCAGCCAAGTGGCAAGCGAAGGGTCACCTTCTGCAAGTTGTGACCGCATGCTTCGGTCAGGACGAGCTTTTTGCGGTTGCCTTTGCGACGCTTGGTTGGGACGACGATTGTTCGTGTGCCTCGTAGGAATTGCGCGGTGACTGAGTCGGTGGCCAAATGGGCATCGGGTGGACCTTGAGCCACGATTTGTCCCCCGTGAATGCCAGCACCCGGTCCGATGTCCACAAGATGATCCGCGGCGAGCATCATGTCCTCATCGTGTTCGACCACAAGCACAGAATTCCCAGCGTCCCTCAGTGCACACAGGCTGTCAATCAACCGACGGTTGTCCCGCTGGTGCAGTCCGATGGAGGGCTCGTCGAGAATGTACAGGACTTCAGTCAACCGACTTCCCAGTTGGGTGGCAAGGCGAATGCGTTGTGCCTCCCCACCGCTGATGCTGCGTGTGGGGCGATCCAGGCTGAGATACCCCAACCCCACGTCGAGGAGAAACCCCAGTCGCGCCCTCACTTCTTTCAGGGGAGCGGCAGCAATGGTTTGTTGTCGCTCGGTCATGTGGGCCTCGATTCCCTCGAGAAAGTCTCCCAACTCGCGCAAGTCCATGCGCCCGAGTTCCGCGATGTTCTTTCCGGCCAACTTGAATTGAAGGCTTGTGGGTTTGAGTCGCGCCCCTTGGCACGAGGGGCAACTGACCTTGTGCATGAACTGCTGTGCCCAGCGGCGAAGTGGTATGGATTTGGCCTTTTCGGCGGCCCGTTCGATGCTCGCCACAAGACCTTCAAAGGGGACACTGCCCCCACGAACACCCGCCTTGTCGGTCAACGTGACCTGCCCCTCCGTGCCGTACAGGATTTCACCCACCACCGATTCAGGAATGTCACCGACAGCTGTCGTCAGTGGCACGCCACGCATCATCAGCAGAGATTCAACAATCCGAGAGGTGAGGTTGTCCTTGAGTTCTCCCAAAGGAGCAATGCCACCGCGCTTGATGCTCTGCGTGGGATCGGGAAAGAAGGTGGCCGTGTCCACTTGCGCCACCTGACCCAATCCGTTGCATGTGGGGCAGGCCCCGTAGGGGCTGTTGAAGCTGAACAAGTTGGGTTCAGGGTCGGGATAGGCCAAACCCGTGGTTGGACACATCAAATTGCGTGAAAAATGAATGGGGGTGTCTCCATCCAAGGGCATCACGGAAAGGGAGCCCTTGCCCACCTGGAGTGCGGTATGAACCGACTTGTGAATCCTGGTTTCGTCTTGGGTTCTCACCACAACGCGGTCCACGACCACTTCAATGTCATGCACCTTGTAGCGGTCCACCCGATGACCTGGGGTCAACTCCACGATGTCACCATCGATGCGCGCTCGGACATAGCCTTGCCGCATGATTTGCTCGAAGAGTTCTCGGTAATGACCCTTTCGACCGCGGACGAGAGGCGCCAAGACCAGGAGTTTGGCCCCCTCAAAACGGCGAAGAATGGACTCGGTGATTTGTGTGTCGGTGTATCTCACCATCGGCTCCCCGGTCTCCAAGGAGAAGGCGTCGGCAGCTCGAGCGTAGAGAAGACGAAGAAAATCGTGGAGTTCGGTGACTGTTCCCACCGTGGACCGCGGGTTTTTGGACACGGTTTTTTGCTCGATGGCCACCACAGGACT
Source organism: Bacteroidota bacterium (assembly GCA_041163465.1). Classification (GTDB taxonomy): domain Bacteria; phylum Bacteroidota; class Bacteroidia; order Flavobacteriales_D; family Sanyastnellaceae; genus UBA11663. Next base: position 31,570 of record JBEARC010000005.1, on the reverse strand, counting down.
CAGGCCCGTGATGGATTCCACGTCCGGACGTTTCAAGCCGCCCAGGAATTGGCGCGCGTAGGCACTGAGGGTTTCCAAAAATCGCCGTTGTCCTTCCGCGTAGAGTGTGTCAAAGGCGAGACTCGATTTGCCACTGCCACTGACGCCGGTGAAGACCACCAATTTGTTCCTGGGCAGAACGAGATCCACCGCCTTCAAGTTGTGCTCAGAGGCCTTGGTGACGACCAACTGATCGTGTCGTTGGTCGGGTTCAGGGTGGCGAACGACGGTCATGGAAACATCAACAACTCACAGGGCTGTCCGTTCAGTTCCCCATGGAGGAATCTTCCATCTCGTGGGGTGGGTCGAAGCGTCGAATCTTCCATCCCAAGCCTGCCACGGCCAACGTCATCAGGGGTGACACCCAATTGAAGATGCAATAGGGAGCGTACGCCCATGTGGCCACGCCCAAGATTCCGCTTTGGGCGACTCCACATGTGTTCCAAGGAATCAGAACCGAGGTTACCGTGCCAGCATCTTCGAGGGTTCGGCTCAAGTTTTCAGGTGCAAGCCCTTGTTTTTGGTATGCTTCCCCAAGCATTTTCCCTGGCACGACAATGGCGATGTATTGATCAGAAGCCAACACGTTGAAGGCCAAACAAGCCCCCACAGTTCGTCCCACCAATCCGAGGGTGCTTTGAACGCCGGCCACCAACGCCGAGGTCAGCCTTTGCAGCATGCCCGTGGCCTGAAGAACAGCTCCAAATGTCATCGCACAAACGATGAGCCACACGGTGTTCATCATGCCTGCCATGCCTCCAGAATCCAGCAAGGAATCGGCCAGGGGATGCCCTGTGGAAAGGGTCACCTCCACGGCCATGGCTTTCATGGCAGCCACGTAGGCCGCTGCCGCATAACCAAGGTCTTCCCCTGCAACCTCTCGGACGATTTGCGGTTGGAACAACCATGCGGTGAGTGCGCCAAGCAACACGCCGATGAAAAGGGCCGGGGCGGCCGGCATTCTTCGTGCAATCATCACGATCACAGCCACAGGAGCTACAAAGAGACCCGCATGGATGTGAAAGGCTCCAGTGACCGCCTCTGCAAACCCAGGTGCGAGTTCTTCTGTTCCCTCTGCCATGGCGCTGCCGCCCAGTCCCACTGCAAGGAACACCGCCAAGGCCACCAACATGCTTGGTCCAGTGGTGTAGGCCATGTAGCGAATGTGGGTGATGAGGTCGGTTCCAGCCACCGCTGGGGCCAGGTTGGTGGTGTCGCTCAGTGGAGACATTTTGTCCCCGAAATAGGCCCCCGAAATGATGGCACCAGCCACCCAGCCTTCAGAGAGACCCAACGCTTGGCCGATGCCGACCAAAGCGATGCCGACGGTGCCCACAGTACCCCATGAACTCCCCGTGGCTAGAGAAAGCACGGCGCATACAATGCATGCCGCAAACAAAAAGATGCCTGGTTGAAGCACCATCAATCCGTAATGGATGAAGGCCGGGATGATGCCTGCAATCAACCATGTTCCGGACAAAGCGCCAATCAGCAGCAAAATCAGCAGGGCTTCCGTGGCCGTTCCGATGCTTTGGGCGATGGCATCCCGCAATGCAGGCCAGGTCGTGCCCCGTGACATGCCGAGTGCTCCCGCAAACAGGGCGGCAAGCAACAGGGCCATTTGGTTGGCGCCATAGGAACTGTCCTCGCCAAACCACACCACGTCCAGCGCCAACAACATCACCAACAAGGCAACTGGCGCCAAGGCCATCCACAAAGGGAGCCGAGCCGTCGTCATGAGTTGGCAGCCTCGATGTTCTGCGTGTCTGCGGTTCCTGTGGGCGAAAGTGCAGTCTTGTCCACGCGCGCTTTGCCGTTTTCCAATTCCAACACCACCGTCTTGTCACTGACGGATACCACCTTTCCATGAATTCCACCAATGGTGACCACCTGGTCTCCTTTTTTGACCGCTTCCCGAAAGGCCTTGGCTTCCTTTTGCCGTTTCATTTGAGGCCGAATCATGAAGAGGTACATGATGGCAAACATGCCCGCCAACATGACCAAGGTGGATACGCCACCGCCGCCTGAAGCCGCTTGGAGTAGGAGTTGTGAAATCATGGGGCCAAAATAACCCCGAACTTGTCATTCCTGTGACCTGCCATGAGGAGAGATTCCATCACCGCGGAGACACGACATGCCCGATGACATGAAGTGCGGTGACCCCCGGGTCGGTGTTGGCCACCACGCGAACGATTTTGTCTTGGTCGCCGGATTTGTCGTAGGTGTCAAACCACACCTCAATGCGTCCCTCTTCTCCCTCGGCCAAGGGTTCGCGCGGCCATGTTTTGGGCACTGTGCAACCGCATGTCGTCGACACGTCTGCAATCAAAGCTACACCGGGTCCCTCGTTGATGAACTGAAATTCGTGACGAAGCTGTCTGCCCGCACTGACGGTGTCGAATGCGAAGACGGTGTCGCGAAACGACAGATGGGGGCGTTGCGCTGTCGGGCTGGACGTTCCAGACGCGGTGGCGGGATTGAAGACCAGCGCAGTGTCGAGGGTCTGCGGAGATTCACATGCCATGAGGCCTGTCATCAAGCCAATCCACGAGGTCATCGCTGCACTCACCATCCACTGAGGTGGCGTGGACTTCATGGGGTTGTCATCCTGGAATTTCACTCGATGAGGCCCCGTCCGACTTTTTTGATCTTGCCTTCCGCTTTCAACCCTGCAAACAACTGGTCCAAAATGCCATTGATGAATCCATGGCTTTTGGGGGTGCTGTAATACTTGCTCAGTTCGATGTATTCATTGAGGGTGACCTTCAATGGGATGGAGGGAAAGGTCTGAGCCTCGGCGATGGCCATCTTCATCAGGATGCGGTCGGTGGTTGCGATGCGCTCGAGTTCCCAATTTTGGGCGCTTTCCTTGATCATGGCCTCGCTTTCTTCGCCCAACGCCAAGGTTTGGGTGAAGAGGTCCTCCATGAATGCCTTGTCATCGTCGTCTTCGCGCCACAAGGGAAGAAGCTCCAAGTCGTCATCGCCCTCCTTGATGGTTTTGATGGTTTTGATGGCCATGCTGGCTGCCAAGTCCAAATCGTCCACCCAGAAAATGCTCTCCTCTTCCAACATGTCGTGGAGTCGGTCGAAGTTGATCATGTGTTTGCGGAACATGCGAATCAACGATTCTCGCTCCACCTGAAAGCCACGCTCTTCCGAAGCCATGTACTCAATGTACTCCTCGTGTTCGATCAATCCCCTGAAGATCGCGCGCAGCAGGTCTTGCTTGTTGCCCCAGCCAGCACCGTGCTCGTCACATGCCTTTCGAAGGGTCTTGCTGCCAGCAAGCACGCGAAGTGGTTTGTTGGTGACAAACTTGGTGTTGGGATGAAGATCCTCTTTCGAAGGCAATTTTTTCTTGTACCCAGCTTCAATTCGATCAATCGCCAGACCTTGCATGGACCCGAGCATGTCGAGCAGCAGCAAATAAAGTTGCTGCATCTTCTCGGTGCTGTGGGTCAGCGCGCTGTGGGCGCGTTTGAGGTTCCTGTCCTCGTCTTGGTAAAAGCCAAAAAGAACTTGCAGGATTTTGATCCTGAGATGACGACGGTTGAGCATAGTTGCGAATTGCAACAAAGGTAGGGGCCAATTCCAGCGAACATTGAACCCTTTTGGGGGTTTTTTCACAAGTGTTAGCCATCATGCCTTGTGCCCTCAAAATACCTTTGACCTCATGATTTGTCGGATGTACCCCTTGTCGCTCGGAATGCTATTTTCATGGGGCATGGTCATGTGGAGTGGGTGCACCCAAGTGGTGGATGTCGATTTGCCTGATGCTGCGCCCATGGGGGTCATGGAGGCCTCTGTAAGGATTGGAGAACCGCCTCTCGTGGTGCTGACGACCACACAGGGATACTTTGATCCGGTAGACCTCGAGTCGCTGGGGTCGCTGTATGTCGGTGACGCCTCGGTCACCTTGACGGTGGACGGAACACCCTACGTCTTGGACCCGTGGTGTGTTCAGGATCTCGGACCGGAGGCTCTCGCCTTGGCAGCTTCGTGGCTCGGCGTTTCGCAGGAGACCTTGATGGCGTCCAACCTGTGTGCCTACTCGGGCTTGCTGATTCCCGAGACCTACGGCGCGGTCGGAAAGTCGTACGACCTCGAGGCGACGTGGGAGGAAGAGGGCACAGTCTTGGATTTGCGTGCCTCGGCCATCATGCCTGAAGTTCCACAGCTCGACAGTGCATGGTTTCAAATACCTCCCACCTCAACCAATGACAGCCTGGGGTTCATCTGGACTGCCATGACCGATGTTGAGGGTCGAGGGCATGCATACCGTTGGTCGTCCCGCCGCACGAACCGGGGGGAAGGGTTTTCGTACGATTTGGGGAGCGTGTTCGACGACAATTTTCTCGATGGTCAAGCGTTCTCGTTCTTCAATTTTCGCACCCCTCGACCAGGGGTGGATGAAGTGCCGGGCGAGGAGGGATTCTGGAAGGTGGGCGACACCGTGGTGGTTCGATTGGAGGCTCTGAATTTTGAGGCGTTTGAATCCATCCGTGATTTTGAAACGGCAGCCGCCAATCAGGGAAATCCCTTCGCACTGCCCACCTCTGCCACCAGCATGGTGGAAGGAGGGTTGGGTTGGTTTGCAGCGTATGCAGCAGCGCTCGACACGGCCGTGTGCCGTCCATGACGGACTCGCGCCCCAAACGGCGAGATGCCAACGCATTGTACTTTCACCACCCAAAGCAGATTCTCCATGCATCCATCAGGGCTCCTTTTCCGCGGTTCACTCTTGTGGTTTCTCGTGTGTGTTGTCCACATCAATCCCATCAACGCGCAAGGTGACTTGTCGACATCGTGGCAACTTGATGAAGTCGTTTGCCATGAAGTGGGTGCGCTGCTGAAGTACACAAGCGAGGTACAGGCCAACCCCGGCGAGCACGTCATGCTTCTCCAAGGTTTGCCTCCGGATGTGGACGTGTCGGATGCCCAAATCTCTCTTCCTGAAGGGTTTCGGTTGGTTGCAGTGGATGTGGTCATGACGTCCCTGACGTCCGATGAAATGTTGGCGTCGCTGAAGAATCGGCTCCAAGGACAGCGTTTGGCTCTTGCGTTGGAAGAGGCCTTGCTGGGTTCGTTGGAGCAGGAGCGAGCCTTTCTCGAGGCCAACCGCGCCATCGGAGGAGAGTCCGAGGTGTTGCTTGTCGATGATGTGGAGGAAATGCGGCATTACCTTGCACAAAAACACCGAGAACTTGCCCTTGAGCGAGTGGATTTGGTCTCGAATGTGCAAGAGCTTACGGCGGACATTCACCTTCTTGAAGACCAAATCGCAGAGGCTGAATGGGCTTCAAGTCAACAATCGCCTGCGTTGAAGTTGAAGGTTCAAGGTGGAGGACGCGGTGTGGTTGAAGTTCGGGTGGCGACTTCCTTGGCGGGTTGGTTCAGTTCATACGACCTGTCATGGGATGAGGGTGACTTGTCCATCGAGCGTTATGCCAGGGTGGTTCAAACCACGGGGAGGCCCTGGAATCGCGTGAAATTGACGTTCCGGACGGGACAACCCATGGGTTCATTTGTTCCCCAGGCTCAACCTGTGATGGCTGTCACGAAGGCTGTCGACGCGCAGGCCCAAGACGTGGATTATTGTGCCAATTACAAGTGGGTGAATTCCGGATTGAGGGATGACCGTGCCAAGGCGGAAGTGCTGCAGGGTCAGGGTGCTTTTGCCAGCAATTGGAACATGTCCACTCAAGAGCGGGTGACCGTGGAGGGACAGGGTACGCCGACAAGGGTGTTTTTGGACAATCGACGTTTGGATGCGACTGAGCGGTGGCAATTGGACGCCAATGCGTCTGATGCGGCTCAGCGGTCCTGCGAGACACGCGGATGGATGGAGGCGTCCATGCTGAGCGGGGAGGGGCGCGTTTTTCATGGCAACACCCTGGTGGGCGTGTTGCCACTCAACGTGCCAGTGTGGGGAGATTCTTTGGTCGTGCAGCTAGGTCTTGACCGGGATATTCACTTGCTGCGCCATTTTGGGAAGGAGGCAAGCGGGTCCAAACGATGGGGTGGCAAACAAGTCGTGAAACAATCCAGGAATCTGCAGGTTCGCAACGACAAGTCTGAAGACGTTGTGGTCGACGTGGTGGAGTGGCTGCCACAAGGACGCGATTTGAACGTCGAGGTTGTGGTCGCGGATGGCGGGACGTGGGACCCAGAATTGGGTTCTGTGCGCTGGTCGAGGGTGAACGTCAAGGCAGGGGAGACGTGGGAAACGTCCTTGGATATCCAAATCACGATGCCCAAGGGAATGGTCCTCAGGAATTTCTGAGAATCTCTGCGAAGTCCGTGAGACAGCTACTTTCCCGGCGAGGCGTCCGACACGCGGTCGCAGGCCACGGCATTCAATCGCTCCGCCAACCTTTTGACGGCGCCGTAACCACCGAGCGCAGACCGAATATCGTCAAAACCACGATCCCACGACCGCTGTTCAGCTTGGGTGTGCCTCAGCAACCCCTCGGTGGTGAATTCGCTTTGAATCAGCTCAGGGACCCATGACCGATTGAGGATCAAATTGGGCAGCCCGATGAACCCAACCTTCGCCAAGCGCTTGGCCAAGGCATAGGTGAAACCACTCGTCTTGTACACGATCACGTGGGGCGTGCGAAGGAGGGCGGCTTCCAACGTCGCGGTGCCACTTGCCACCCATGCAAACCGGGCTGATTTCAACAATTCATGGGTTTTCCCAAAGTGAACGGTGAGGCCTGCGTCGGTGGCGACCTGGTAGTCCGTCAGGCTCTTTCCTGGTGCGCCAGCCACGCGCAGGTCAGCCAACGACCACGCACCGCGTTGGGCGCCCAACTTCGCCGCAGCCACCATCGTCGGGAGGTGATGCTTCAGTTCTTGGGCACGCGAACCAGGAAGCAAGACAAGGGGCAGCGACCTTGGTTTGGTCTTGCTCGTATGCGATTCCAACAAGTCAATCAGTGGATGTCCTACATCCCACACACTCACGTGCGCCTCCTCGAGGATGGCCCGCTCAAAGGGGAGCAAGGGCGCCACCGCATGGCAATCGCGGGCCAATGCGTGTTTTCTGTTTCCATGCCAAGCCCAAACTTGGGGCGAAACCCATTGCACGCGAAAGGCACGATGACCTCGGGAATGCAAGGCCCGCTGCAACCTCATGTTGAAGCCAGGAAAGTCGATAAACACGATGACATCAGGGTCAAACGTGTGGATGTCAGATTGCGCGCGTTGCAGGTTGGCCTTGATGGTGGGCAGGTGTTTCACCACTTCCCAAAAGCCCATGAACCCAAGGGTGTTGCAATGGGTGAGCAAGGTCATTCCCTCCGCGGCCATGGCATCTCCACCCCAACCCGCTACCTCCCATTCTGCAGGCCGTTCGCGAAGCGTCCGAAGGAGCGCAGCGCCATACTGGTCCCCTGAGGCTTCTCCGGCAACCATGAACAAACGGAAAGGACGACGTGCCATTGGCCTGAGATCATCAGAGGGTTCCAGCCACGAATTGGAAGTACACAATGACCGGGACAGTCAACAAAATGATGCCGAGCAGCCCCATGGCCAGCCGGTCGTGGTCACGGCGATTGGCCATCCAAAAGAGCAGGACGTTCAACAAGGTCGCTGCCGTCAAGATGCTGTCGCGATACAACAAGCTTCCGCGAAACACCACGTTGTAGAAATAGTCAAGGGTGGTGCCATTGGACAGCGCCCACCACGTGCCGAGCATCAGTCCCCCTGCGAAGGTTCCTGCCACACCCAGGAGCATTCCCACCCACAGGCGATTCAATGGTTTGTTGTCAGGGGTCGACATCGAGATTCCATTGGTTCAATTCAGCCATGGCGTGGTGTGCCGTGAGATCGTACTGCACTGGGACGATGCTGACGTAGTTGTTTCGAAGCGCCCATTCATCCGTGTCTTCACCACGGTCAATGTCCGTGAAGGATCCAGTCATCCAGTAGTAGGTCCTGCCACCTGGGGCCTGTCGTTCTTCAAAGGCATCAGCCCAATGCCCTGCAGCCTGTCGGCACACGCGCATGCCTCGAATGTCTTCAGGGGCAGCTTGGGGGATGTTCACATTGAGGCAGGTGCCTTTGGGTGTTCCGTGTTGAATCACTTGCTTGGCCAACGACCGAACCACATCGCGGGAGGCTCTAAAATCTGCGTCTTCGGCAAAATCACACAAGGAGAAACCCACCGAAGGAATGCCTTCCAATGCGCCTTCGACCGCCGCTGACATGGTGCCGGAATAGATGACGTTGATCGAGCTGTTGGACCCGTGATTGATGCCGCTGAGCAACACGTCTGGCTTGCGTTTGAGAATTTTGTAGATGGCCAATTTGACGCAATCAACAGGCGTGCCTGAGGTCTTGTACGCCTGCACCCCCGCCATGTGATAATCATGGGGCGACATCTTCAAGATGTTGCTGATGGTGATTGCATGTCCCATGCCGCTTTGGTGGCTGTCGGGTGCCACCACCACCACCTCTCCAAGATCGACCACGCTCTCCACAAGGTGCCGAATTCCCGGGGCAGTGATGCCGTCGTCGTTGGTGACGAGAATCAACGGGCGTTGGTTGAGATCACTCATGGGTCAAGCGTTTCGCGCGGGGGTGCGCTGCAGCACCTCGAGAAAATAGGACCAAAACTTCTGCACGCTGCTGATTTGACAGCACTCATCCGGACTGTGGGCGCCTCGAATGTTGGGGCCAAACGACACCATGTCCATGTCCGGATAGTTGGTGCCGAGGATGCCACATTCCAACCCAGCATGGCATGCCAACACCCGTGGCGATTCCCCAAACCGTTCTTCGTAAAGATCACGGCACATCGCCACAGCCTCGCTTGAAGGGTTGGGTGTCCATCCGGGGTACGCCCCGCTCTGTTCGGTGACCAGCCCGGCAAGGGCAAAAGCAGCTTCGATGCTCCTTGCGTGGTCGTCCTTTTCTGAATCCACGCTGCTCCGGTTCAGGCATTGGATTTCAACGTGCCCACCACCGACTTGAACCCGAGCGAGGTTGTTGGATGTTTGGACCAATCCAGGGATGTCCGGGCTCATGCGGTGGATGCCAACGGGGCAGCATTGGATGGCCAGTAGCAAGGCGTGTTGGTCCTCTTCGCCCATGGCGTGGGACGGAAGCGTGGTTTCCTCCCATTCAACCACGAGGTCGGGATCGGTCGTGTCGTATTCATCACACAGCACGGCTGCAGTCGAAGCAATGGCGTCAATGAACGCGTCCAGATCTTCCTTCGCCACCACCACCAAGGCACGGGATTCGCGAGGAATCGCATTGCGAAGACCACCCCCTTGGATTTCTGCAACGCGCAAATCCACACAATCCAGCGCCTCGAGGAGCAACCGGTTCATCAATTTGTTGGCGTTGGCCAGCCCTTTGTGGATGTCCATGCCACTGTGCCCTCCCGAGGCCCCGCGCACCACGAGCGAAAGGGCCGTGTTGCCCTCCGAGATTGTGTCGACCTCTTCATAGCTTCCGCGAGAAGTCAAGTCGACGCCCCCCGCACATCCAATGCTGATTTCGTCGTCATCCTCTGTGTCGAGGTTGAGAAGGATTTCTCCCGAAAGAAAACCGCCTTGCAATCCGAGCGCGCCTGTCATGCCCGTTTCTTCATCAATTGTGAACAGCGCTTCGAGGGCGGGGTGTGGGATGTCAGAACTTTCCAACACGGCCAAGATGCTTGCCACGCCGATGCCGTTGTCTGCCCCCAGCGTGGTGCCCTCAGCCCGAACCCAATCCCCGTCCACAATCATCCGAATGCCCTCAGACATGAAATCAAAATCTGTGGCCTCATTTTTTTGACAAACCATGTCGACATGGCTTTGAAGGACCACGGTTTTCCTCGATTCCATGCCAGGTGTTGATTCCTTTTTAATCAACACATTACCAACTTCGTCTTGAAGTGATTGTAGACCTCGTTCGGTAGCCCATTGGTGCAGCCACTCCACCACGCGACCTTCGTGCTTTGAAGGTCGAGGGATGGCATTGAGATCCGCAAAGCGATTCCACAAGGCACGTGGCTCGAGCTGTCGAACAGGGTGTTGGGGGTGATCCTTCATGCCCCGAAGGTAGGGTGGGAATGGCGTGGGTTTGGCCCCTGAAGTGTGGAAAAGTTGCGCTTGCTTGACTCCTCAAAGCCCTGTGTTCCTTGGTACTTTCGAGCCATCTATGGCAGAGCAAATCACGTACACAGAGGACAACATCCGGAGCCTGGACTGGAAGGAGCACATCCGGATGCGCCCAGGGATGTACATCGGAAAATTGGGAGATGGCAAGGACGCGGATGACGGAATTTACGTCTTGCTCAAGGAAGTCATCGACAACAGCATCGATGAATACACCATGGGTCATGGCAAAACCATCGAAGTCGTGATCAAGGATGATGAGGTTCGGGTTCGCGACTACGGCCGCGGTATTCCCCTGGGAAAGGTGGTCGATTGCGTCTCGAAAATCAACACGGGTGGCAAGTACGACAGCCGAGCCTTCAAGAAGTCGGTGGGTCTAAACGGGGTGGGAACCAAGGCAGTCAATGCCCTCAGCACGGAGTTTGTGGTCGAGAGTGTGCGTGAAGGCAAGATGAAGCGCGCCGGCTTTGAACACGGGGAGCTCGCAGATGATGCCGCGGTGGAGTCCACGACCAAACGCAACGGCACCCGCATCCGATTCAAGCCCGACCCCGACATTTTCAAAGGCTACCGATTTCGCACGGAGCACGTTGAGAAGCTCCTGTGGAATTACGCGTACCTGAACACGGGTTTGACCTTGTACCTGAACGGAGAAAAGTTTCGCAGTGAAAACGGGTTGAAGGCCCTGCTTGAAGACCGTCTCGACAGCAAGTTGCGGTACCCCATCGTGCATCTGGTGGGCGAGGACATTGAAGTGGCCATCACGCACACAGAGGCTTACGGGGAGGATTACCAGAGTTTTGTCAACGGCCAATACACCCCTCAGGGCGGAACTCACCAAGCGGCGTTTCGCGAAGCGTACATCAAGGTGGTTCGGGATTTTTTTGGCAAGGATTACGACGCCCAGGACATTCGGGGCGGGATTTCTGCTGCGGTTGCCGTGAAGGTGGAGGAACCGGTGTTTGAATCCCAGACAAAGACGAAGCTCGGTTCCCAAGACGTGGGGCCCAACCGTCCGTCATTGAAGAGTTTCGTGTTTGACTTCTTGAAGCGGGAACTCGACAATTTTCTGCACCGCAATCCAGAGACTGCCCAGGCACTTCAGCAGCGGATCATCCAAAGTGAGAAGGAGCGAAAGGATTTGGCGGGCATCAAGAAGTTGGCGCGTGAGCGTGCCAAAAAGGCCTCTCTGCACAACCGAAAGTTGCGCGATTGCCGCTTGCATCTTACCGATGCCAAGACAGAGCGCAACGAGGAGACCACCCTGTTCATCACGGAGGGTGATTCGGCCTCGGGATCCATCACCAAGGCACGTGACGTCGCCACACAAGCGGTGTTCAGCTTGAAGGGAAAGCCACTCAACAGCTTCGGTTTGACCAAGAAGGTGGTCTACGAAAACGAAGAATTCAATCTCCTGCAAGCGGCGCTGGACATTGAGGATGGCTTGGATACGTTGCGGTACAACAAGGTGGTGATTGCCACCGATGCGGACGTGGACGGCATGCACATTCGCTTGTTGCTCATCACGTTCTTCCTTCAGTTTTTTCCTGACTTGGTGAAGCGGGGCCACCTGTATGTGCTCCAAACGCCTTTGTTCCGCGTTCGGAACAAAAAGGAGACGCGTTACTGCTACGATGAGGGCGAAAAACAACAAGCCTTGGCCGATTTGGGGCAGCGCGCTGAAATCACGCGTTTCAAGGGGTTGGGTGAAATCAGTCCGGATGAGTTCAGTCATTTCATCGGGGAGGACATCCGTTTGGACCCTGTGGTGATTGGCAAGGAGCAAAGCCTTCAAGAAATGCTGGGATTTTTCATGGGCAAAAACACGCCTGATCGCCAGCAATTCATCATTGAGAATCTCCGCGTGGAAAAAGATGAAGTGACCGAAGCATGAGTGAGCACGAAGACATTCACGACGAAGACCGCGACGAGCGAGACGACGAATTCGCGGGCGAAGAAACCTCCGCGGAGTCAGGAGAGATGGAGCATGTTGTCCCTGTTCGGGGCATGTACAACGATTACTTCCTCGACTACGCGAGCTACGTCATCCTCGAGCGGGCTGTTCCGCACCAAAACGACGGATTGAAGCCCGTTCAACGCAGGATATTGCACAGCCTGCGGGAGATGGATGATGGTCGTTTTCACAAGGTGGCCAACGTCATTGGCAACACGATGAAGTTTCACCCACACGGGGACGCGAGCATTGGGGACGCCATGGTGCAAATTGGCCAGCGCGAATTGTTGCTGGATTGTCAAGGAAACTGGGGGAACATTCTGACTGGTGACCGGGCGGCCGCTCCCCGTTACATCGAGGTCAAACTCAGCAAATTTGCCCTCGAGGTCTTGTTCAACGCCAAGACCACCACGTGGCTTGCGTCTTACGACGGCCGGAACAAGGAACCGGAAACCTTGCCGGTGAAGTTTCCTTTGCTGTTGTCGAGCGGAGTGGATGGCATTGCCGTGGGTTTGGCCTGCAAAATCCTGCCGTACAACTTCATCGAGCTCATCGACGCATGCATCGCGCACTACCAGAACAAACGCTTCAAGCTGTATCCTGACTTCCCCACGGGCGGGATGGCGGATATCGAGAACTACGACGACGGCCTCAGGGGAGACCGCGTGAGGGTTCGCGCACGCATCGACAAGGTGGACAACAAGACCCTGGTGGTCCGAGAGGTGCCTTACGGCGTGACGACGGGGTCTTTGATTGAGAGCATCTTGAAGGCCAATGACAAGGGCAAGATCAAGATCAAGAAGGTGGAGGACAACACCGCCGACAAGGTCGAGGTGGTGGTGCATCTGGCCAACAATGTCTCGCCTGACAAAATGCTCGACGCGCTGTATGCCTTCACGGACTGTGAAGTGAGTTTGGCCCCCAACAGCTGTGTGGTGTATGACGACAAACCGGTGTTTCTCGGTGTGTCAGACATCCTTCGCATCAGCGCGGCTCGCACGCGAGAATTGCTCAAACGCGAGCTGGACATTGAATTGGGGGAACTGCAAGAAACATGGCATTTTGCGTCGCTCGAGAAGATTTTCATCGAGAACCGGATTTACCGTGACATCGAAGAGTGCGAGACGTGGGAGGAGATTTTGAAGGCCATCCACGAAGGGTTGAAGCCCCACATCAAGCACCTGCTACGCGCCGTCACGGACGAGGACGTGACGCGATTGACGGAGATTCGCATCAAGCGCATTTCCAAATTTGACAGTTTCAAGGCCGATGAGCGGATCGCCTCGCTGGAGGTCGACATCGACAAGGTCAAACATCACCTGGCACACCTTACCGAATACGCCATTGATTGGTTCAAGAAGCTCAAGGAAAAGTACGGGGCAGGACAGGAACGCCGAACCGAACTCCGAACCTTCGATACCATCGATCGAAGCAAGGTGGCCGTGGCCAATGCCAAGTTGTATTGGAATCCGGAAGAGGGATTCGTCGGGACTGGACTCAAGCGTGGCGAAGGAGAACTCGTGGGGGATTGCTCGGACATTGATGACATCATCGTGTTCCGTCGTGACGGGGTGATGCAGGTCAGCAAGGTGACGCAGAAGGCCTTTTTTGGCAAGGATTTGATCCATGTGGCGGTGTGGAAAAAGGGGGACAAACGCACCACCTACAACACCATCTACCTCGACGGTGCCACGGGCCGAAGCATGGTCAAGCGTTTCAATGTCACGTCCATCACCCGCGACCGAGAGTACCCCATCACCAAAGGCACACCAAAGTCCAGGATCCTTTATTTCAGTGCCAACCCCAACGGGGAGGCTGAAGTCGTGACCTTGTTCCTGCGAGCGCAGGCGCGGTTGAAGAAGTTGAAATTTGACGTGGATTTCAGCGACGTGGGCATCAAAGGACGCGCAGCTGCAGGCAATTTGGTGTCCAAATTTGGTGTCCGCAAGATTGAAATGAAGGAGCAAGGCGTAAGCACCTTGGGTGCGCGCAAGGTGTGGTACGACGAAACGGTTCGCCGATTGAATGCGGATGGGCGTGGCCGATTCTTGGGAGATTTCAAGGCCGAGGATAAAATCTTGGTGTTGCTGGACACGGGAGAGTATGCGTTCACGGGGTTTGACCTCAGCACGCATTTCGACGACAAGATGATTCACCTCGAGAAGTTCGATGAGGACCGTCCCGTTTCCGTGGTGTACTACGAGGGGGAGAAGGAGGAATGGTATGTCAAACGCTTCTTGCCTGAATTCAGCAAAACCGTCACGGGTTTCATCGGAGAGCATCCTCAATCGCGCATGGGGGTAGCATCCACGCTGCATCATCCGCATGTTCGCATTCGGTACAACCGGCGGTTCAAACACACCCGAGATCGGGAGGATGACGTGGTGGATTTGCGGGGCTTCATCTCGTTGAAGGGCGTGAAGGCACTCGGGAACAAACTCAGCCCGCTACCCGTGACGGAAGTCAGTTTGGAACCCCCTGTCGAGGAGCTCGAGTTGGCGCTTGACAAGGAGCTCCAAGCCGCACGTGAGGCAGATGAACGACGTGCCAAGGAGGCTTTGGCAGAGCAAGAGGGTGGCTCCTCAATAGACGAGGACTTGGACGATTTCGACTCCGACGAAGGCACCGAAGAGGAGCCAGAGACGGCCGATGATGCCCATTCGGCAACCGATGATGTGGATGTGGACGATGAATCGGATGACCGGGATTCACCGGAACCCCAGATTGATGGCAAGGGCCAAGCGTCCTTGTTCTAGGGTCGAAGATCCTTCGTGGCCGGAGACGGCGCCGAGGGCAGTGGCAACGCCGAGGATAGCAGCAACGCCGAGGGCAGTGTCAACGCCGAGGCTGGGTGCGGCGTAAAGACGGAATGGAAAGCAACCAGCGCACCCAGGGGGTTGGTGTGTTTTTTACACGAACCCTTTTTGACTACCTTCGTCCCATTCAGATTTTTCCCCATGAAGCACCTTGTGTTGATTTCGGCAGCCCTTGCAACGGGCTTGAGTTGGACGTCTTGCGGTGAGGCCCCTGCGCCCACGGGTGACATGCATGTTCACGGAACGGGAACCCTCGCGGATACCTTGATTCATCCCGAGTGGTCCAAGAATGCGACCATCTATGAGGTCAACCTGAGACAGCACACGCCTGAAGGAACCATCGCCGCCTTCTTGCCGGATTTGGACCGCTTGAAGGATTTGGGCGTGGACATTCTGTGGTTGATGCCCATCCATCCCATTGGGGAGGTGAACCGGAAGGGTGGAGAGAACAAAAACAACTACATCGCAGAACCTGGCAGCGGTTCATTGGGCAGCCCCTACAGCGTCAAAGACTATGTTGCGGTCAATCCTGATTATGGCACCCACGAGGATCTTCGTGCGTTGGTCGACGGCGCGCATCAACGCGGGATGCGTGTGATTTTGGACTGGGTGGCCAACCACAGCGCGTTTGATTGTGTTTGGACGGAAGAACACCGAGAGTTTTACTTGCTCGACAGCGTCGGAAATTTGCAACCTCCGCTCGGCACAGATTGGTGGGATGTCGCGCAGCTCGATTGGGACGGTGGTGAAGACAATGGCTTGTACGCTGCCATGGCCGATGCCATGACCTTTTGGGTGACGGAGTGTGATGTGGATGGATTTCGCTGCGATGTCGCGGAAAAGGTGCCCACGGCGTTTTGGGAAAAGGCCCGTCGGCAATTGGAGGCGGCCAAACCCGATGTGTTCATGCTGGCAGAAGCTGAGGTTCCCGAGCATCACAACCGGGCGTTTGACATGAGCTATGGATGGCATTTTCACCATCTCACCAACCAAGTGGCTCAAGGGAAGGAACCCGTGGAGGTTCTCCGATCCTACGTGAAGGAGGAGGCGGAAAGGTTTCCCAGCGACGCATACCGGATGGGGTTTGTGACCAACCACGATGAAAACAGCTGGAATGGCACCATGGAAGAACGCTATGGGGAGGCCGGAGATGCCATGGCAGTCCTTGCGGCCACGTTGCTCGACATGCCTCTGATTTATTCTGGCCAGGAGGCGGGCATGACCAAGCGTCTTCGGTTCTTTGAAAAGGACACCGTGATGTGGGGGAACTATGTCAAAGCGGATTTGTACCGAACCCTCAACGAATTGCATCACACCCATGAAGCGCTTTGGAATGGGGACTTTGGAGGGGCTCCCGAGGTGCTTTCGACCTCCGTTGATGAGTCGGTGTTTGCCTTCCAAAAGATCAAGGGTGAGTCGACAGTGGTGGTGGTGTTGAATTTTTCATCTGAATCACGGCCAGTGACTGTCAAGGGATTGATGAAAGGTCTGTCCGTTGCCATGTCGTCTGCAGACGAGGGTGCATGGATGAACGGTCAAGAAATCTCCGGATATGGGTATGTCGTGCTGACCAACCCATCCTGACTCACCTGTTCGCGCGTGTTCAATCCGCCACTGCCAATTCCTTGGTGTGGATTGTGCCCCGCCATTCCTGAACACGCCTGAGCCGTTGCAGGTCCGAGGCGTGCGCTATGTTTGCGCCATGAAATTGAAACGTGTGGCTTTGATTGCCCATGATGGCAAGAAAAACGAACTCGTCGACTTTGTGCGAAGACACCAGTCCTGGTTTTCCGAACGTGAGTTGGTGGGTACAGGCACGACGGGCGGTCGCATTGAGGAACTTGGGTTGAAGGTCGAGCGTTTTGCGTCGGGTCCCCTCGGTGGAGATGCTCAAATCGCAGCGAGAATTACGGAAGGCTTGTTGGACGCTGTGATTTTTTTTCGGGACCCCATGGGCAAGCATCCACACGAGCCCGATGTGAACATGCTGTTGCGCCAATGTGACGTGCACAACGTGGCCTTGGCCACCAACCGTGCAACCGCTGAATTGCTCGTGTATTGTGTGATTCAGGAAGAGGCGTGATGGTGCGTAGGGGGCGCGGTCCATGGCCGGTCACCAATGGAGAGTCCGACGTGTCGTCGTGGCTTCAGCGGCGCCTTCAAGGCGTGGAGGAAGCGGAGAGAATGTCGATGGCGCGCTGGATGCTCGACGAGGCTTCTGGCGTTTCGAGGGGGGCGCGAATGGCATCCAACCATCGGTGGTCAGAATCGGCGCTGGATCGGCTGGCGGTTTGGGCGGAGCGCGTGTCGGAAGGAGAGCCCCTGCAGTATGTTCTTGGAGAAGTGGAATTCGGAGGGTTGTCGTTGCGCGTGACCCCCGATGTTTTGATTCCGAGGCCTGAGACGGAGGAACTTGTGGTTGCGATGGCCCAGCGCATTGCTGCCTCTCCCCGAACCTCCGTCCGTCCATTGGTTGTGGACTGGTGCACAGGATCCGGTTGCATTGCGTTGGCCCTCAAAAAGCGGTTCCCCTGGGTGGAGGTTCAAGGCGTGGATGTCTCCGAGGCTGCCTTGGGCGTAGCCCAACGCAATGCAGAACGTTGCGGGCTGGATGTGACGTTCAGATGCGATGATTTGCGCGCGCCCTCATGGAAGGGAGCTGGCGCCTCATGGGTCGTGGCCAATCCCCCATACATTCCTGAATCCGAGGCGGCAGCCTTGGCCCCACGTGTGGTGGACCATGAACCGGGCTTGGCCTTGTTTGTGCCCGATGATGAGCCGTTGGGGATGGTTGAGTCCTTGTGGGCATGGTGTGAGGAGGGAGGATTGGCCCGCGAGGGGTTTTTGGGCATGGAATGCCACACCGACAGGGTGCCCGATGTGGCCAAGTTGTGGGAAGCCCGAGACGGTTGGAAACACGTGGAAATTCTCGTGGATTTGCAAGGCAAGCCCCGGCACGTCATCGGCCAGTGGTGTGTACCTTCCAACCATGGATCCCAAGGCCCGCATTGAGGAATTGCGAGAGGCACTCCACGCCCACAATCACAGCTATTACGTCCTTGCGAATCCGACCATTTCGGACCGTGAGTTTGATGCCCTGTTGGAGGAACTCGCCCTGTTGGAGGCACAGCATCCTCAATGGGCGGATCCCAATTCACCCACGCTTCGGGTGGGTGGCGATTTGACCGACAAGTTTGACAAGGTCGCCCACAAATCCCCCATGTTGTCCTTGTCCAACAGCTACAGCGCGGAGGAAGTGTCGCTTTGGGCACATAGGGTTCAGGATGGTTTGCCCGACGAGGTGGTGGAATTTGCCATGGAGTTGAAATACGATGGTGTGGCCATCAGCCTGTGGTACGAAGGAGGGGTGTTGGTTCGGGCGCTCACCCGGGGTGATGGAACGTTGGGGGAGGACGTTCGCAACAACGTGGTCACCATTCCAACTGTGCCGCTTCGGCTGCTGCCAGGGTCGCCCGAGATGCTCGAAATTCGGGGGGAGATTTTCTTTCCGTGGGAAGCTTTCAATGCCTTGAATGCTTCGCGGGCGGAGGCGGGTGAAGCGGAATTTGCCAACCCGCGTAACACCGCCGCAGGCACATTGAAACTCCAGGACAGCAAGGAGGTGGCGCGGCGCCCCTTGGATTGCATGATTTACAATGTCGATGCCGCCACGATGACTGGGCTTGGCGTGTTGACCCATGCCGATGCCGTCAAGGAGGCAGCTCGATGGGGTTTCAAAGTTCCGCAGGGTCGGTCGCTGGAAGTGGCTCGGTCCATTGACGAAGTCATGGCCTTCGTGGACCATTGGGAAACCGCCCGCCATGAATTGCCCTTTGCCATCGATGGCATTGTCATCAAGGTGAATCGCTACGATCACCAGCGACGACTCGGGATGACTGCCAAAAGCCCACGTTGGGCCATTGCCTACAAGTTTGAAACGGAGCGCGCATGCACCAAGCTCGTCGATGTCGAGTACCAAGTGGGGCGCACGGGGGCTGTGACACCCGTGGCGAAGCTTGAGCCCGTTCAACTGGGAGGGACCACAGTGAAGAACGCGTCCCTTCACAATGCAGATCAAATTGCCAAGTTGGGCTTGCGAATCGGCGATCGGGTGTTTGTTGAGAAGGGTGGGGAGATCATTCCCAAGATTGTCGGAGTCGACTCCTCGGCTTCCCATGATGAAGGCCTTTTTGCACCTCCTGCCCTCGAATTTCCTTCCCGGTGTCCTGAATGTGAGACGCCACTGGTTCGGGCTCAAGACGAGGTCCAACATTACTGTCCCAATGTTGACTCATGTCCAGCACAGGTTCGAGGTCGCATCATCCATTTCATTTCTCGCAAGGCCATGAATGTGGAAGG
This sequence comes from Bacteroidota bacterium, assembly GCA_041163465.1. Taxonomy (GTDB): domain Bacteria; phylum Bacteroidota; class Bacteroidia; order Flavobacteriales_D; family Sanyastnellaceae; genus UBA11663. The sequence continues at coordinate 12,287 of JBEARC010000005.1, read as the reverse complement.
GTTGGGCAAGGAAACTGTGGCCCAGTTGGTCGCTGCAGGCTTGGTACGCGACGCCGCGGACCTCTACGATTTGCGGGCTGAAGATCTTTTGCCTTTGGAGCGGATGGCTCAAAAATCTGTGGACAACCTGCTTGCTGGGTTGGCCCAGTCCAAGGCCGTTCCTTTTGAGCGTGTCTTGTTTGGTTTGGGCATTCGACATGTGGGAGAGACGGTGGCCAAACAACTGGCCCGTTCCCTGGGTCACATCGGGGCATTCAAGTCGATTACCGTCGAGGAATTGGTCGCCTTGGAAGAGGTTGGGCCTGTGATTGCTGAAAGTGTCGTGGCTCATTTCTCTGACCCCCACTTTGTGCAAATGGTCGATCGGTTGGTGGCGGCGGGTCTTCAGATGGAGGCCGTAGTGCAGGCACCGCTTGGCCATGCCCTCGAAGGTGAAGTGATTGTGGTCAGTGGCGTGTTTGGCACCATGTCACGAGACGAAGCCAAGGCCGCTGTGGTGGCACATGGAGGTCGTTTGGCCTCAAGCATCAGTTCCAAGACGACCTTGGTCCTGGCGGGAGAAAACATGGGGCCGGCCAAATTGAAGAAAGCCGAGTCACTCGGCATTCCGATTGTAGACGAGGCCTCGTTTATCGCGAGAATCAGCGGCCAAGAATGACTTCGAGCGGTCCTTGGATTTCACGGGATTGGTTCGCGCCACATCCCGACAGCAAGCGAGCATGCACCATGTAGGTTCCCTCGTCGACGATGTCACCACCCACCCGGCCATCCCATTGGAGCGGTTGGCCGTCGTTCCGAAACACCACGTGTCCCCAGCGGTTGAACACGGTCAAATGGTATTCATCCAGCATGGTCATGATGTTCAGATCCTCTCGTCCTGGGATGAAGGGGACCAAACGCTCGTTGTGGAAGCCGCTGTCATGGTCGGGCGTCATGACGTTGGGCATGACCACGTCGTTGAGGTCGACATCGAGCATCTCGTTGCCCTGCACGTCCACGGATTCCTTGGCGACGGTCGTGCATCCATTTTCAAGGAATTCGACGGTCAGTGTGTAGGATCCTGGCAGGGTGAAGCCGGGGTTGGGATCCACCGATTGACCCAAGGTTCCTTCGGGTCCGCTCCATGTGTACAAGGCCGTGTACCCTGAAGGGCCCACATCGAGACCCGTCAGCGCGACTACAGGTTGAGCGCAGCTCAATTCTCCATCTGCTTCTCCCACAACAACCCAAGGCGCTGTGAAGTCAGCTTCCACGAGGACTTGGTCCGTACTGACGCATCCGTTGAGAAGGTTGGTGACATGCAGGGTGTAGGTTCCAGGAGCCGAGGCAGTGGCCGTGAGCTGATGGGTCGGTCCTTGAATCCAGCCATCTTCTGTGGTCCAGTTGTACGACGCATGTTCTTCCGACGACGTCAATCCCAGCAAGGGAATCGTGGATGTGGTGCAGTCAAGCAAGGCACCGGGACCTGCATCGACGGCAAGGTGCACCGTGTCCATGTCCACAAACCGCTGGTCGGTCGCCATGCACTGAACACTGGAGCCTCCAGGAAACGAGGCTTGAACTGCAAACCAGCCAGCCTCTGATGCCTCCACCAGGGCCCCATCCCCAATCCATGCGTTGTTGAATGTCCAGGAGTATTGAACATCGCTTCCGAAGTTGGAGCTGGCCTCCAAGGACAACACACCGTCATGGGTGCAGTCAATGACGTCGGCATCTCCAAGCAACTGGACTTCCACGGCCTCGACTTCCACAATCACCACCTCAGACCGGAGTTGACCGCATGCATCGGTGAATTCGACGACAAGGGTTTGACCTTCGACCCCGGTATACATCGGATTGAACACGCTGGCCTCGCTGACCACGTTGGAAGGCGTCCACTGATAATTCGTGCCGTCGACGCCTCCAGCCACCAATTGCACGGCAGCTTCTGGACATGTTTTGACGTGGTGGTCCGTTCCCAACGCATTGGGTGCCAAACACACACTTTGGACATTCACACCTGAGGCTGTCGAAGCCATGAAGCCCCACCACACGGTGGTTTGGCCGTCGAAAATGTCGTCGATCAAGTCTACACTGGCAACCAATCGCTCTTCACAATCGAAAGCCGCCACCAAGGATTGGCTGGCGGGGTCCCACGTGAGTGACATGCGGTGATCTTCTCCGTCTTGAATGTTGTCATCTCCCGAGGGGATGGCCGTCACAGGTCCGGCAATGGCTGTTTGTGAGTAGGGGGCATGCAAGGTGTTGCCGTCGCTGATGAATGCGAGGTGATCTTGGGCGATGTCGCCATCCGCCATGTCGTGTTGTGTGTCGAATTCCAGGCCAAAACTCACATCCAACGACTCGAAATCGGCATTGGCTTCAGGCCCTTCAGGTTGCAGCACCAGGATCAAACCCTCGCCGCCATGGTCGACGTCCCCAAAATTCAGGCGTGCTTCCATGTGGAAGGGTTGGGTCAAATTCAACGACTGCTGAGCCCAAACAGCGCCCGACGTGGCATTGGGTGCTGGAGACCATTCAATGCATCCATCTCCCACTTGCACGGCCGTTCCGTGGGTTCCAAACGTGGACAGTTGCGCGTAGGATGGAGAACCCACTGCCATCAAAGCAATGGCTGCCATCACGCCAAACCAACGGTCAACACGCTTCAGATGAACGCCCCCCCGGCGAGAGGGATTCGCAGTGTTTTGAGGTGTTGAAGAGTCGCAACGCGCCTCAAGGTTTTGTGGATGCCAGAAAAAGTCCATGCGTGTGATACGGAACCCACCCATTCAGGGTTTCAGTGGATGCGTCATTCTCACGCGCTTCTCACATCTGAAGCGTGATTTTTACATTGATTCTTCGGCCCGTCAAAAAATTGGGTACCGCATAGAAGCGGCCGTTGACATCCTGAATCCAGTTGTGGTTGATGGTGTTGTTGATGCCCAAAATGTTGAACACTTCCAGGGAGATGGCCCCATCCTTCCCGGCATCGTCGCCAAACAACAACCGTGAGAATCCGACATCCACACGACGGTAGGCAGGTGTGCGCAGGACATCGTCGTACCGATTGTCTGAGGGTGGGCCGTAGGGAAGGCCTGATCCGTAGAACAAGCTCAACAGGACCTTGTAATCGGGATTTCGCGGCATTTCGTCCTGAAACAAGACGCTGAAACTGACCCGTTGATCTGCGGGTCTTGGAATCATCCCAGGATACACCGTCAGCGTGTCGGTGATTTGGGCAAAAGGACCCGTATGATATCCTGGAATGACGCGAAGTCCCTGGGCGTTGTAGTATTCTTCGTAGCTGTCGTCCAAAAGATCTTCTTCGGTTTTCAAAACCGATGCACGCAACCAACTTTGGACTCCTGGAATGAATTCACCGTTGAGCATGACATCGAGGCCCGTCGCGTATCCACGGCTGTTGTTGGTGGCGTAGTAGCGTTGCCTGACATTCTCAATCTCGTAAGGAATCAGCCTGTCCAAATCCTTGTAATACAGTTCCCCTACAAGCTTGAATGGACGGCCTTTGGATTCAAATTCGTGGTCCACACCGGCGACGGCATGGATGGCACGCTGCGGAATGACGTCGTCTCGAACCAAGCCGTCCAGGCCCCGCATTTCGCGATAGAATGGGGGCTGGTAATACCATCCACCGGCAAGTCGCCAAGAGGTCAGGGGCGTCGAAGAGGGGGTGAAGGTGGCATGCGCTCGTGGCCCCCAAACCCATTGGGTGTTGCGGCTGACAGCCCAAGGGTCAGGAAGCACGGACCATCGGTGCATTCGGGCCCCAGCATGGATGACGAGATCCCCTTGAGCCAAGTGGGCCGTCCAGGTGTCTTGCACAAAGGCCGTGGTTCTCTGTGCTTGGACGTCGTTGTAGGCTTGGATTTGGTAGGGAAGGACCAGGGTTTGATCAGGTCTCCCTCCAGGACCGAGGTAGCCAAGATTGTCGGCAGGGTGCGGCGTGAAAAATCCTGCACTGTCGATGACATTCCATTCGTCCACACGATCTTCAAACCACTCGGTGCGATGTTTGATCCCCCAATTCACGACATGGTCGTTCACCAACCACGATCCTTTCAGCGCGCTTCCTGCCACGCGCGCCCAAAGGCTGTTTCTGCCGTGCTGCAAAAAACCACCCACACCAAAGGTTTCCCCTTCGTCGAAGGTGTCCGTGCCTGGATCGCGCTCGAGTTCACTGAGGAAGTATTGACCGAGAACATCGAAGGACTCGCGCTCAGCCGTTTGCATCCATGACGTGATCCACCGAATGCGAGACGTTTCCGTGGCATGCTGCAGTGCCAATGCCCCGAATCCCGTTTCGTATCCCGATTGTTCTTGTCCGTCGTAATACACCGTGAGGCGAGCTGCTTGGTTGATGGTGCCAATGTTGGTTTCTCGCGTTTCAGGGAAAAACACAAAATCGTTGCGGTTGTACACTCCGAGGGCTTGGATTTCCCAAGGACCATATCCATCGGGATCCCATGTGAGGTAGCACTGACCGTCGAAGTAGGTGGGGGCGTATTCCCCGCGTTCGTCCAACGTGGAGAGCACGTACCGGTTGTTTCGGTAGCGTATGCCTGCGTTGACGCGAACCGGGCCCACCACGTGGTCGTGCTGAACTTGTGCGCCCAGCGCGCTGGCTGTCAAGCGGGTCGCTGTTTGGGTGGGTTTGCGGTATTGAATGTCCAAGACAGAACTCAGCTTGTCACCGTACTTGGCCTCAAACCCACCGGCGCTGAAGACGATGTTTTGGACCATGTCAGGATTGGCAAAGGACAGACCTTCCTGTTGTCCAGATCGAACCAAAAAAGGCCGATAGACCTCAATGTCATTGACGTAAATGAGGTTTTCGTCAAAGGATCCTCCGCGCACATTGTAGGCGCTGCTCAGCTCCGAGGTGAAGTTGACTGGAGCTTGCATCAACAGATCTTCAATGGTTCCGCGAGGGGTGGGGATGCGGTTGGCCAGCTTCGGATCGATCTGTTGGAGTGTACCATCTCCCGACTTGTCCCCAACAACCTCGGCTTCGTTGAGGCTGAGTCCTGGTCGAAGTCGAAACACATGGCTCTCAACTTGGCCGTCCAATTGGAATGTCTTGGATTGGTCGTTGTAGCCCACAAACGAGGCAGTGACTGTCCAAGGGCCTGCACTTGGAAACACAAGGGTGAGCCTTCCATCGACATCAGCAGAACCGCTCAAGTTGCGTTGCTGTTGGACAATCAAGGTTGCACCGGGAAGAGGCTGACCGCTCCCATCGACCACCCGCACCCGGAGGGAAAAGGCAGGCAGGCTTACGTCGGGGGTTTGACCCAAGCCATGCCCAATCAGGGACAGCCAAACCACCACCACGACCACAAGCGATCCCAGCCGTGTCATTGCCGCTTGAGTTCTCCGGATTGAAGGGCTTTCAAGAACTTGGCCCAAGCCACAGGATTCAACAAATTGACCGGAGGTGCCTGTCCCGCGTAGCCCGCCGCCACGGCTTGGGCTTGGAGTACTTCGGACGAAGTGGATTGGCCATCACGGCCTACTTCCGTCAAGCGGTCGTACATGTCCATGGGGTCCATGGTGACCTCCCATCCTGGCACCAAGCCTTCGTTGGGCAATCCCAAAGCCAAAAATTCTTGACGGAATCGCTCCTTGCTTGGCCAAGGATAGATGAAAGCGTCCGACATGTTGACGGTGTCTCGGCCCATGGTTTGGACCAGATTCACACGCCCTACCTCGCTACCCCCCGGGATCACCACGGCATGGGACACATAGCCGACACTCGAGAACTCAAGGGTATCACCGACCAAGGCGGGCAAACTGAAAAACCCCTGCCCATTGGTCATGGTGCCTCGCCGGTCCCTCGCTCGAAAAACGGTGCAATAGGGAAGCGGCGAAAGAGAGTCTCCTGTGACCACAAGACCGCTGACTTGAACGACTTGAACCTCGGAAGTGTCCCCACAGGCGCTGGAAGAAGGGAGAGCTTCAGGGGTTTCGACGAATGCAAAGAGTTTCGGCCCATGGGATGGATCAACGTTTGAACCCAAGGCTTGCGATCCCACCATGCAGCACGCAGCAATGCACACGCACGCCATGAGGCGCACCAACGACGACGTAGGGAAAGGGTGGAGCGATTTCATGGGTTGCGCCAAGGTACAACGCATCATCCCTGTGCTTCTTGTGCAGTCTTGAATTCGCTGGTAAAATGGAAGGTGATTTCAGGATAATTCTGAATTTCCATGTTGAGCATGAATTGGGAGGGCGCCAAATAGACTTCCAAACCATCCTTGTCACGCACGATGTCGTTGGCCTTGATCCTCCGAAATTCTCCGAGCTTGGCTTCGTTGTCCGATTCGATCCAACATGCTTTGGAATAGGGTTTGGCTTGAAACTCGCATGCAGCACCGTATTCGTGTTCCAAACGATACTGAATGACCTCAAATTGAAGTTCGCCTACGGTGCCGACAATTTTGCGATTCCCTGCTTCTCGAATGAACAATTGCGCCACGCCTTCATCGGTCAATTGCTCGATGCCTTTCTCGAGTTGCTTGCTCTTCATGGGGTCCTTGTTGACGAGTTCCTTGAAGATTTCGGGTGAGAAACTCGGAATACCCCGGAATTGGAGCGTTTCTCCTTCCGTCAAGGTGTCCCCAATTTTGAAGTTTCCCGTGTCGTACAGGCCGACGACATCCCCTGGCCACGCTTCTTCAACCACACTCTTTTCTTGGGCCAAGAACGTCGCAGGGTTGGCGAATTTCAGCTTCTTGTCCAAGCGCGTGTGCTGGTAGAAGGTGTTTCGCTTGAAGGTCCCTGAGCACACGCGCAAAAACGCAATGCGATCACGGTGTTTGGGATCAATGTTCGCGTGAATCTTAAAGACAAAGCCAGAAAACTTGGGCTCGTTGGGCGCCACATCGCGGGTGGAGGTAGGGCGCGGCCTGGGATTGGGCGCAATCTCCACGAAGGTGTCAAGCATTTCTTGGACACCAAAGTTGTTCACGGCACTTCCAAAGAACACGGGTGCCATGCGTCCTTCGAGGTAGGGCAGGGCATCCCAATCCTCATAGACTCCTTCGATGAGTTCGACGTCTTCGCGGAGTTGGGTCGCATGATTGCCCACGAGATCGTCCAAGGTTTGGTCTGCGAGGTCGTCGATGGCAACGACATCCTTGGCCACCTTGGTCTTGTCTGCTTGGAACAGGCGCAGGCTCTTTTCATAGAGGTTGTAGACGCCCTGGAACGTGTGGCCTTGGGAAATGGGCCAAGACAGGGGGCGCACCTGGATGTTGAGTTTGGCCTCCACCTCATCCAACAAATCCATGGGGTCACGTCCCTCCAAATCCATTTTGTTGATGAACACAATCACCGGGGTGTTGCGCATGCGACAAACCTCCATCAGCCGCTCCGTTTGCGGCTCGACGCCTTTGACACAATCGATGACCAAAATCACGCTGTCCACCGCCGTCAAGGTTCTGTAGGTGTCTTCTGCAAAATCCTTGTGACCGGGCGTGTCGAGCAGGTTGATCAGCAGGTCTTTGTAATGAAACGCCATCACGGATGTGGCCACAGAGATGCCACGCTGCCGTTCGATTTCCATGAAGTCGGAGGCTGCTGTTTTGGTGATTTTGTTGTTCTTCACCGCACCCGCAGTTTGAATCGCCCCTCCAAACAGCAGGAACTTTTCCGTCAGCGTGGTTTTGCCCGCGTCCGGGTGCGAAATGATGGCAAACGTGCGGCGACGTTCGATTTGTTGTTGGATGTTGGCACTCATGGGGCAGCCCAAAATTACGGCGTTCTTCCTTCGTCAACGACGATGTCCAGGATGCGATTCCATGCGGGAATGACATGGTCGGGATGGCTTGTTTGGGCCCATTGGAGCGCCAAACGAGTCATGGCGCTTCGCTCTGACACCGGCAGCTTCAGAAGGCTCATCAACGCAGAAGCCAAGGCTTGGCTGTCGCCTGCGGCAAAGGGCATCCCACGTCCTTCATCCACGAGTTGGGCGGTTCCCCCAGCGCGGGAGCCCACCACAGGGACACCCCTTGCCATGGCCTCGAGGGTGACCGTGCCTATGGTTTCAGAGGTGCTGGTCATGGCAAAGGCATCCAGGATGTCATAAAAGGGAAGAGGGTCATCCGTTTCTGACCTCCAATGCACGCGATCGTTCACCCCAAGGGTCTCCGCCCTGTCAACGAGCCGTTGATGTTCATCTCGGCCATTGTCCACGGTGTTGCTACCCACAAACAAGGCATGTACATGTCCGGGAAGCTCGGTCAAGGCCTCCAGCAGCAAGGCTTGTCCCTTTCCGGGGTCTAACCTGCCAACCGTGCCCACCATCCATGCCTCCGTTGGAAGACCCAGCTCCTTCCGGAGTTCTGATCGATGGTTTGACGTCCGAGGCGGCTGAAACCAGCGGGCATCGAGGGGCAGGGGAATGACATGGCACACGTCGGATGTCAATGGTGTGTTGTGCAAGACTTGGTCCTTTAACCATTCGAGGCCTGATACCCACGCATGAACCTGACCAAACCTGCGTTTGTGCCACAACTTGAATTTGGGCGTGGAGATTTGCATGGCCTGTTGCATCACCAAGGGAATCTGGTGGCGTCGACTCATGGCGGCTGCGAGGCGCAAGTCTCGCGGGTCTCGAATCCAAAGCACATCCTGGCCTTGGATGAATCGCGAGAGTTGCCTTTGCGTTTGAACGGTTGAGACGTGGATTCCTTGGTCAAGGGCATGGCTGTGCAGGGGAGAGCCAGTGGCGGCCCCCAACGTCACGCGGTGGCCGGCCTGACTCATCCATTGGGCCATGACTGCCAAGTTGCGCTCCAAACCTCCCCAACCAAAGGATGAGGTGAACATTGCTATTCTCCTAGAAGTCAATTCTTTGATTTGTTATTGTCCGCGACGATCTGGGCGAATGGTCAATTCGCTGACCACACCTTTTCCTTGGCACGCGACGGTCCAGACAATGGCCTGTGCCACAAACTCAGGATCCATCCCTTCATCGAACTGGGGCCTGTAGGAAGCCCGCAAGGATTCATTGGTTGTTCGGTCGATGAAGGGCGTGTTCACTGCACCAGGGTTGAGGGTTGTCACGGCGAGGTCGTTGCGAAATTCTGTCCTGAGGGATTCGCTGATGGCCAGCACGGCGTGTTTGGTAGCACAATACACCCCGCTGTTGGGGAAGACCTGGCGCGCAGCCAAGGATCCAATGTTGATGACCAAACCTTTGGCCTCAAGCAGCATCGGCAGGGCAGCATGCAGCGTGTTCAGCACCCCGGTGACATTGACATCCACCATGGATTTCCACTCCTGAAGCTTGCCCTCGGTCAGAGGGTCAAAATAGCCAATCCCTGCGTTGGGGATGACCACGTCGATGCCACCCCAATGTTCCGACATCCAGGTGGCACAGGCAGCGCACGATTCGGGCAAGGTCACATCACAAGACATAACCTCTACGTGACCAGCCAGTTCACGACAATTATCTGCAAGTGCGTCCAGGGCCTCAGTTCTTCGCGCGGTGGCCAGCACGCGATGACCGGCCTCTGCCAAGGCGATGGTAGACGTCCGGCCAATGCCCGACGAAGCTCCGGTGATCCAAATGCGTTGAGGAGTTGGTTGAGGCGCTTTGTTCATGCCGCAAACTTACGTCCTTCCAAGGACGGCAACACCATGATGTATGTGAAGCGACGTCCATGGCAATCCGAGCCAAACTGGAGGGATGTTGTTGTATCTTACATAAAAAAGTGATGAAACGAATTTCAACTTTCCTGGTCGGGGCATTTGTGTCTTCGGGAACCATGTTTGGCCAATGTGTGATGACCAACGGTCTTCAAAGTGCGATCGCGTCTCACCCAGAGAATTACTGTTCCGATCCAACCCATCAAGGGTACACCTACAACACGGTGAGCATCGGGGGCCAATGTTGGTTTGCAGAAAACCTTCGCGTGGACCAGTTCAACAACGGCGACGCCATTCCTGAAAAGGTGAGCAATGGCGACTTCTATGGGGCAGAGGCGCCTGCACGCTACACGCCAGGGGGGGATTTCCTGTCCACCCGAGGGAGGCTCTACAATTGGTACGTGGTCGATGATGCACGTGGGGTTTGCCCCACGGGGTGGCACGTGCCGTCAGACGAGGAATGGATGGAACTTGAAGGTTCCTTGGGCATGTCTGTGTCTGACCAAAACGGGTGGGGGAACCGTGGGACTGGCATTGCGGACAAGATGAAGTCGAGCGCTTCGGATGTTCCGTCATGGAATGGAAACAACAGTTCAGGATTTTCCGGATTGACCACAGGATGGAGAACCCCGTGGAATGGAAACTATGCATCGGAGTCCAGCTACGGGTACTATTGGAGCTCCACCTACTACGTGGATGGTGCCATGTATCGACGTCTTTCCGATGGGCTGAACAAGGTTCATCGCGAAAACGATTCGGAGCGCGCAGGGATGACCATTCGTTGCGTCAAGGATTGATCTCCTTGAACACTTCACCCTCACAAACCGTGGCCAAAAGGCTTTCGCGGTTTCTCGTTTAGTGAGAAACCATCACTTCAGCGACCACGCCCTGAGGCGTGGTGAGGAGGTATCTGCCAGATGGTAAGGAGGGAATCCAAGGAGTCGGTTCATGCACGGTGCGTCCAGTCAGGTCAACCCATCCTGCCCCAAGTGAGGCCAAACAATCGGGAAGAGGTTGGCCCGGATGGCCTTGGAAGACCGAGGGCCGCGAAGGCCTGTTGACGGGTGTGACTTCAGCGGTCGTGCACGCAGTGGCTGCCCATTGCGCGACAAGTTGGTGGAGGTCATTTTCCACGGTGTACCACCCATCAGAACCGAGGGTCGTGCCGTTCTCCAACCCGTTGATGAGGTAGCTGAAGTGAAATCGACAACCTTCGTCTGTGGTGACGTGGTATGCCCCTGAAATCAAGCCATACGCCTCTCCGGGATGGCCCCACATGGCCCCAGGTGATTCCGAAAATGGCAAAGATTCGGCAGGCCACTCGTCCAGGTGAAGGCCGCACGACCACATGTCAAACAAGCCACCGTAATTGCTGCCATTGCTGCCATTGAATGACCATTGGGCTTCACGGAATTGTTCCACAACTGGGGCGGGAAACAGGGTAGAGGTTGTGGAGCCATTGCCCAGAAGGGTCCATTGTTTTGCGAGGGTGATGAGGTCGGCAGCGCTGGCGCGGAGTCCGCCTTGAGGCGCAAACCTCGCGCCATTGGTTCCGGGAATGTATCCATCCAAGTTTGGAGGAGGGGGAGCTTGCCCGTCGTATTGATCAGCCTGGGGCGTCCATCCACCGATGTTGCGATACAGCACTGCGACTTGGTTGATGTCTTCAAGGTCCAGCACATTGAAACTGGCGTTGATATTCAGTGTTGTGAATATGTGGTCATTCATCCACAGGTCAAACCTCTCGCCAGTCACCGCCTCCATCACTGTGGCCAACAGGCCAAAGTTGATGTTCGCATAGGCGAAATAACTCCCAGGGCTTTGTGCGCCCCACATGTCGGATGTGTACATGGGCTGATTCTCGGACAAGAGGTCGTCCACGGAGGGAAGAACCTCGCCATTGGGACTGTTGTAGGTCGCTTGGAGCCACGCATTGTATCCGGAACCGTCTCGCAAACCGCTGGTGTGACTCAGGAGCATCCGCGGGGTGATGGGCGTGTTGGGATGGTTGGGATGCAGGATGGGGTGGTCGAGGTTGAGGTGGTCGTTGATGTCGTCGTCCAACCCGATCATGCCCTCTGACCAAAGCACGAAGAAGCCGATTGCTGTGACTGCCTTGCTGACAGAAGCGACGCGAAACACAGTGGATGCTTCCACGGGAAGTTGACGCTCCCAATCTCGCCACCCACCCACAAATGTTTGGGTTTCGCCATCCTCGAGGGACACGGCCACGGAATATCCCATGAGTCCATGCGTTTGGCTCCACGTGTCGAAGGGTCCATCTTGGGCCAACATCCGAGGTCCAGCACAAGCCATCCATGCGACGAAAAGCAGACTCGCGGTCTGCGATGCCAAGCGGATCATGAGCGGTTCAATGGACGGGGAGGGACAGGTTTCACGTTCCATGGGTTCTGGGGTGTGTGGAGGGGATGGGTGGATGGGATGGGTGGATGGGGTTCACCGGTCAGGGGTGGCTGAGGTCACAATGCCAAAAGACCAAGTGGTTGCGTGGTCATGGGTTGCTCTCCCATTGGGCGAAACCGATGACTCGGTCATGGTTGTCCCAATGATACACGAAGAGTGAATACAGGTTGTTGGTTTGAAAATGACTTCCTTCCAAATCGGCCAGG
>JBEARC010000004.1:0-6049 GCA_041163465.1 Bacteroidota bacterium | reverse complement strand
GCTTTTTCGCAGCAGCTTTTCTCGCTTGTGCCAAATAACGTTCGGGTTCCAAGGCGAATTTTTGGACATCACCACCTGCCAACTTGATTCCCTCCCTTCTGAGCAACGCATAGTAGTCGTGTCCCACCAGTTGGGGGTCGACATACACCGTGTCACCATGGGGGAAGCTAAACACCACAGCGTCATTTCGTTCCACATCGCGCCAGCCGGGCAACCGCAGGTCGGGCAGACTAAACCAGGACGTGTAGCTCGGAGTCAAGCTCCCCGGCAGCGCGTTGTGCACGAAGGGCATGGAGAAGGGAGTGCGCGGCAGTTTGGGACCGTAGGCGGTTTTGCTCACCAACAAATAATCTCCCACAAGCATGCTCCCTTCCATCGAGGGGGTGGGGATGGTGAAGGGTTCAAACGTCAACAGCCTCAGGCTGCTGGCCACGACGGTTGCCCAAATCAAGGCTTCGCTCCATTCTCGAACGGTGGATTTGCGCGTGTTGGACCAATCTCTTTTGCCCACCCAAGGGTCATTGCCTGTTTTCAGTTCCCAAAGCCCCCACCAAGGCAGGGCGCCCATGATCCACTGATCTTTGACACTGCGCCTTCCAAAGGCGAGTCCGAGTTCAACATGCATGATGGTGAGCATCAACAGGTTGATGCCAGGGATCCACAAAAAGAACATCCAATACCATGGTCGTTCAATCAACTTGAGCCAGGCCCAAAAATGAAGTCCTGGAATGGCCCCCATCCACGCCGCCGTCGTGTCACTGTGACGTCGCAACAAGGTGGGCAAGCTCCACAATTGCATCAACACGGCCAGGGCCAAGAGAATCCAAGGAATGAGGTTCATGGGGCAAAGAGATCAGTCATGGTGTACAGGCCCGGACGGCCAAGGTTGTGCTGAAGCCAGGTAAACCGGAGGGCGGAGACGGCTCCGAGTGCAAATCCATCCCGGTTTTTGGCTTCGTGCTGCAAAACAACGGAATCAAACGCAGAGTCCCATACCAATGTGTGCAAACCCACCACATCTCCTTCGCGAATGCTCTCGATGGGAACCGTGTGTCCCTCCGCGCGCGCGAACCTTTGCAAGGTGAGGGCGGTTCCGCTGGGCGCATCCATTTTGTGGACGTGGTGGACCTCTTGGATGGAGGCTCGGTAGTGTTGTCCCTGCGGGTCCAAACGAGCCATCAACTTCGACGCATGGGCGGCCAGGAGGTTGAGTGCGTGCACGCCCGGACTAAAATTGGTGCTGTACAAGGCAGCAGTGCCATGCGTTTGGACTGCTGCTTCCAATGCTGGAAGGCGTTCCAACCATCCCGTAGAACCGGTGACCACTGGAACCCCAGCTTCTACGCACCGAAGCACGTTGACCGGGGCCGCATCAGGTGTGGTGGCTTCAAAGACCAAGCCTTCTGGCGTCCAAGGCTCACCTTGCCCCACCATGCGCGCCACACGGCCTCCCTTTCCCTCCCAGGCCCGAGCCACGGCGGATCCCAATTTCCCACGTCCCACAAACGTGACTGGGGGCAATTCTGCAGGTGCACTCATCGTTGGAAAGGTTGATGATGGAATCGGTACCCAAGGCCTTTGGGGTTCACCTTGCGAGACGGAGTTTCTGAAGGCCTTGGGATGCGAGCCCTGCACCCAAGCCTGGCGCCAGGGCGGAGAATCAAGGACAGGCCCGGCGCCCCCTGAATGACATTCGGGTGGAGGCTGAGCGCATCGCCGGTGTCCAGGGTTTGGAGCATGGCACCGGTGTTCGCATCCAAAACCTGCAAACCATGGACAATCAAGAGTGACAGGAAGCTCAAGTCCCTGTTGCGCCGGTAAAACAAGGCGCGGTCTTCGAGTTGACCAGCGTCGTACAAATTGCCTGAGCCATCGGTCAACGTGGGTAGGGTGTTGGGATCGTCGTCTGTCAAAGCCACCAAGTCGTCGATGCTTCTATGCATTTCCATGGCATTGTTTCCCACGGACCACGCAGCATATCCCCACCCGCCCCAAACGAGTGGAACCTTCCACCATTGGTTGTTGGCGACTTGCCCAGCGCCGGGAAACACGGCTGATGCCAGGGTGATTCGTTGAACGCGCAAGGCCAAACTGTCGGACGCATCAAGGGGAGGACGTGACGGGGGAGGGGTTGTGTTTTGGCCCCAAGCGGCAGCCCCAAGCAACCATGTGGCGCCTACCCAAAGAACGACGAATCTCTTCGGGATGCCCATGGCTTAATCCAGGCCTAGTTTATGCAGAATGGCTTCGAGATCCGTGACATCTTGATAGGACAGGGTGATGTTCCCGCCCCCGAGTTTGGTGCGCTTCAGGGTGAGTTTGGCCTTGGTCCCGTTGAGTCGAAGCCTGAGTCTGTGCAAGGCCTGTTCCTCATCTTCGGTGAAAGCAGATGTTTCACCCCGCACGGAACTTGCTTTCTTGGTTTGCGGCCAACCCCGCTCCAACCACTGCTTCAATGTCAGGATGCTCGCACCTTCGGCAACCACTTTCTCAGCCAAGGCACCTTGCATCACGAGAGCATCGGGTCCGGTCATGCCTGCAAGCACCTTGGCGTGTCCCATGCTCAAGCTCCGATTGCGGAGGAATGATTGCACAGTCTCATGCATGGTAAGCAACCTCAAATGGTTGGAAATGGTGGATCGTCCTTGTCCCATCCGGGCAGCCAAAGATTCGTGCGTCAAACCACATTCGTCAATCAGTCGCTGGTACGACATGGCAATTTCCAAAGGGTCCAAATCCTCGCGCTGGATGTTCTCCACCAAGGCCATTTCGAGCAAGGCGTGGTCATCGGCCGTTCTCACATACGCTGGGACGTGGGTGAGGTTCGCCAATTGTGCGGCACGAAAACGACGCTCACCGGCGATGATTTGGTACTTCGAGGCTCGAATCTTCCGCAATGTCAAGGGCTGGATGATCCCATGCGCAGAAATGCTCTCGGCCAGTTCGCGAAGCTTGGATTCGTCGAAGTGAGTCCGGGGTTGGTCTGGGTTTCGTTCAACGTCTGAGATTGAAATGTGAACCACCGCACCAAGCTCGCTCGCAGCACTTGGAAACGCTTGAACGTCATCGGGATGGGGCTTTTCCTCTTGAACGCCCGTGAGACTGACGGGCGTGACGCCCGCGTCCTGACCACTCGAAGGATTGGATGTTGGACGCGGGGATGTCAACCCAGGTCCAAGCAATGCGTCGAGGCCACGACCCAATCCCTTAGGCTTCCCCATGGCTGAGGTATTTGTCCTCGGTGCGCATGCGCGTCATGCGATTCTTCTGCAGGATTTCCCGGGCAAGATTCAGGTGGTTGATGGAGCCTTTGCACGTTGCGTCATGGAGGATGATGCTTTCTCCGTGACTCGGGGCCTCGCCCAAACGCGTGTTCCTGTGGATGACAGTTTGCAGGACCAAATCTTGGAAATGCGTTCGAACCTCATCCACCACTTGGTTCGCCAAGCGGAGCCGCGTATCATACATCGTCAAGAGAATGCCCTCAACCTCAAGCCCAGGATTGAGCTGTGTTTGGACAATCTTCACGGTGTTGAGCAATTTACCGAGGCCCTCGAGTGCGAAATATTCGCATTGAACTGGGATGATCACGCTATCCGCTGCTGTCAGTGCGTTCAGGGTTAACAACCCCAAACTCGGCGAACAATCGAGAATGATGAAGTCGTAAGCGTCTCGAATTTCTTCGAGCGAAGCCTTCAACCGACGCTCACGGTTTTCGGCAGCAACGAGCTCAATTTCAGCACCGACCAGATCCAAATTGGTCGGAAGGACATCGAGGTTGGGGGAGGTGGTGGGTACGATGCAATCAGATGCCAAGGCTTCCAAGGAGATGGCTTCATAACTACCCGAAACAACCCCTCGAGGATCCACCCCTACACCGCTCGACGCATTGGCTTGTGGGTCGAGGTCGACCAACAATGTTTTGTACTCCAAGACTCCCAAACAAGCTCCCAAATTGATGGCTGTGGTCGTCTTGCCTACGCCTCCTTTTTGATTGGCAACAGCAATGATTTTTCCCATGGTAGACTGCGTTTTCCTCGTTTGAACGAAGGTACAGTCGCTCGGGGCCGCACGCACGGCAAGTTGTTCACATCTGGGCGTACGTTTTCCAAATCACACCCTCTTCGGGGAGTTGAAAACTCAGAGATCGTCGAAGGCGATGTCGTCCTCTGTCGAACCGCCAGAGGTCGCGCGCATCTCTTCGCCTCCGTTGGAATCATCGAGGGCTCCTTCTTGGGCTCCTTCTTGGGCTCCCTCTTGGGCTGCACGCTCAGCCATGGGGTCACGGAATTCACCTGACTCCATCAATTCTTGGATTTTGTCAACCGCATCCAAGAACCCTTCTTCAAACTTCTCAAAATCCTCTCGGTACAAGAAGATTTTGTGCTTGGAATAGCTCACATTTCCCCCGTCATCAAAGCGTCTCTTGCTTTCCGTGATGGTCATGTAAAGGTCTTTGCCCCGCGTTGCCTTGACGTCAAAGAAATACGTCCTCTTCCCAGCCCGAACTGGCCGAGAGTACAATTCGTCTTGATTCTCGTAACTCGACATGATGAATGTTATCCTGGGCTTGAAGGTAGGAAAAAAGGGAGGAATCCTCGCGTTGAACGCGAGATTCGACATCATCTGGCAAGCAGTACATGGCCTTCGGCCACGCGTGGATAGCCGATTTGGTCTACGTAAACCACCTGAAAAATGTAACTCCCGTTGGGACAAAAGTGCGCGCCATCCGAGCCCTTTTGACCCAGCCAAGGTTCATCGGGCGAACTGGTTTCAAATACCAGCTCTCCCCATCGGTTGGAGATGCGGAGGTGGTAGGAAGAAACGCCGCGCACCACAGGGTGCCATACATCGTTTAATCCATCGCCGTCGGGGGTAAAGCACGTTGGCGCATAAAACACCGATCCACTCACACTCACTTCACCCGAAGCCGTGGCTGCACATCCAAATTCATTGACCACGGTTTGTGTCACAGTGAATGTACCCCCGTCTTCGTAGGTGTATTCTGCCTGACAGCCTTCTACACCATTGCCATCCCCAAAGCTGTAGTAGCAGTCTACGTTTTGGTCTCCCAGGTATTCAACCCAAATCACAGGATCCAGGATGTCCACCTCCGTGGGGGTGATGCCCATGAGGGGTGCAGGAACAGGCAAGATCTCTACGTTTTGCGGGGAGGTCAAGGTCAAACTCCGTTCGCAGTAACCGCCGGTTTCCATCTCCAAGGTGATTTCATAACTCCCCGGAGCCACGTATTGATGGCTCGTGCTGACCGCACTGGACGTGGTTCCATCACCAAAATGCCAGGTGTATGTGGTGGCCGTTTGGGTTGTGCTTTGGTTGGTGAAGCTCACAGAGTGAGGCGGACATCCGGTCCAAGGGCCGCCATCAAAGTCAATGGTCGGCTCGGCAATGGCTGTGACTTCCCCCGAGTATTCAGAAATGCATCCTTCCAAACCTGGCACCGAAGCCGTTAAGGTGACCTCGTAGGTGCCCGGTTCTTCGTAGATCAGCGCGGTGACGTGTTGCCCTTCAACTTGAACCAAGGAGGTTGCTCCTCCGAAGTCCCACGCGTACACCGTGTTTTCATCGACCGAGGCTGTGCCCGACATCGTGAAGAAATGGTCATTGAAGCAATCGGGTTCGGGCAATTCAAAGATGGGAGCCAACAGGAATTGAATCTCCACCTCAGCCGTCGCCACATCGGGGCACGTGAAATCCGCAGCCGCAGTCAAGGTCACCACGTAAACCCCGGTATCGGCGTAAGTGTAGGTGGGGCTTGGGTCCGTACTCGATCCGCCTGGGGCCCCAAAAACGCCATCCCCAAAATCCCACAGGAAGGCATCCGCGTTGCTCGAGAGGTTGTTGAATTCAAAGGTCAGCCCCGTACAAAATTGGTACTGGTCTTCCACCACAGCCACAGGGTCAGGAGGGGCAACCCATGAAAAATCAGCTTCTGACGTGCACCCGTTGTTGTTGACGGTGACTGTGATATCCCACGATTCCGCATTGCCAAACGAAATGTCGGAGGGTGAAGGGACATTGGCAAGGC
>JBEARC010000003.1:0-3691 GCA_041163465.1 Bacteroidota bacterium | reverse complement strand
GTCATTGAGCAAGGGGCTTTCCAGGGCTTCGGCGACGGCTTTGGCGGCGCGCCCTTGGCCGGATGCACTGCCGGATCCCATGATGGCTCGGCCGCTGTCGCGCATCACGGTGTTGACATCGTTCATGTCGACGTTGATGGCCCCGGTCAAAGTGATGACCTCGGCAATGCCTTTGGCTGCCGTGCACAAGACTTGGTCAGCATTGGCAAAGGCACTCCGAATGGATTGGTTGCCAAACAACTCCCGGAGCTTGTCGTTGCGGATGATGAGCAGCGTGTCAACAGCTTGTCTCATGGCTTCGAGGCCATCCGTGGCTTGTTGTGAACGACGACGGCCTTCGAATAGGAAGGGAACTGTCACGATACCCACGGTGAGGATGCCGCGTTCCTTGCAGGCCTTGGCAATGATTGGCGCTGCACCGGTTCCGGTGCCTCCACCCATTCCTGCCGTCACAAAGACCATGTTGGTGTCCGTGCCGAGCAGGTCCGTGATGTCGTCGAGGCTTTCAATGGCGGCATTTTTCCCCACTTCAGGCAATGAACCTGCCCCCTTTCCTCCAGTCAATGTGGCACCGAGTTGAATTTTGGTGGGCACTGGGCTGATGTCCAGGGCCTGAGCATCGGTGTTGCACACAATGAAATCGACGCCTGTGATGCCTTGGTTGAACATGGTGTTGACGGCATTCGAGCCGCCTCCGCCCACGCCGATGACCTTGATGGGAGAATTGGAGGATTTGGGGAGATTGAATTCCATGGGTGTTGTGTTCGGTTGGGAGGATTGAGTGAGGGTGGTGACGTTGGGCTGACGTTGAATCAGGACATGTCTTCGGTTTCGAACCAGTTTTTGATGCTTCGGAAGAACTTGTCGATGCCCATGTCACGGGGCGTCTTGGGCGTGGGCGCGTGGCCCGCTATTTCAGGGCGCTGCGCCCGAAATCGGTCGTATCCCTTGATCACAAGGCCCACCCCTGTGGAATAGGATGGGATGGCCGTGTCTTCAGGTGCCTTGGCGATGTGTTCCCCGGGGAAGCCCAAACGACAATCAAGGCCTGTCACGAACTGAAACAGCTGTGCGACGTGCTTCAATTGCGATCCGCCTCCGGTGAGGACAATGCCCGCGATGAGCTGGTCTCCGTAGCCTGAGCTGCGGATTTCATAATGCACATGCTCGATGATTTCGGTCATGCGCGCCTCGATGATTTGGGCCAGGGTTTTCAGCGCAATTTCTTTGGGTCGCTTGCCGGTCAGCCCGGGAATGCAAACGATTTCGTTGGCCTTGGTTTCTTGAGCCAAGGCGGAGCCAAACTTCTTTTTCAGTTGCTCCGCCTGGCGCTTCATGATTTGGCAGCCTTGACGGATGTCATCGCTGATGACGTTGCCGCCAAAGGGGATGACCGCGGTGTGACGGATGATGCCGTCCTGGAAAATGGCAATGTCCGTGGTGCCACCTCCGATGTCGACCAGGGCGACGCCCGCTTCCTTTTCTTCCTCGGAGAGGACGGAAGCGGCGGAGGCCAAGGGCTCGAGGATCAGTTGGTCCACCTCAAGGCCGGCTTTGCGGATGCACTTGTAGATGTTCTGAGCGGCTGCGATTTGGCCTGTGATGATGTGGAAATTGGCCTCCAAACGCACACCGGCCATGCCAATGGGATCCTTGATGCCCTGCTCGTTGTCCACCGTGAATTCTTGGGGGATGACATGCAAGATTTCCTCCCCGGGTTGCATGACGAGCTTGTGCATGTCGTCAATCAACGCCTCGATGTCCGATTGACTGATTTCTGCCTCCAGATTCTCGCGGGTGATCAACCCCCGATGTTGCAAGCTCTTGATGTGCTGGCCGGCAATGCCAACGTTCACCAGTCCAATTTGGGCTCCAACCTTTTCTTCTGCCTCTTGAACCGCCTGTTTGATGGAAGCCACGGTGCGATCGATGTTGGCAACCACACCACGGGAAACGCCCACGGATTCGCTTCGACCGTAGCCGAGCAGTTCAATTTTGCCAAACTCGTTCTTGCGGCCGATGAAGCACGCGATTTTGGTCGTTCCAATGTCGAGTCCGACGACGAGTTCGCCGGTAGGGTTGGGGAGTTGATTGTCCATCATGGGTAGCGTTGTGCGATGACTTGGTCGCGGTAGGTGAGGTCAATGCGTTGGTAGTTGCGCAGGTTTCCGCGTTCAATGTGTGCGCGGTAAAAGGCAAGCAGATTGCGTTTCTTATGCTCTGGGTCTTGGTGGTCGCCAAGGATGATTTCATGGCCGGCCAAACGAGGGATGACCACCAATTCCCCATGTTCATTCAATGCGAGTTGGTCCACCAGGGAAGTCCAAAACGGGTCTTTCCCAACGGCCTGCATCAAGCGCAACCCCATGTCCGCTTGGCCTTCGTGTTTCACGTGCATGATTGGAACGCGAGGTGTGAAGTGGGGGTCTAGTTCCATGCGATGACCTTCCTCGTCGAGATAGAAATCGGAAGGATCCTTTGTTGAGAGCTCTCGTCCCGTGGAAGAGTCCTCTGAATCGGTTTTTGATGGCGTGATGTGCACCCGAAGCACAGGCCTGCGCTGCCAAACGTCAATGTGGAGCGTGCCGTCCATCGAGGGATACACCTCAGCCTTGGCACAAGATCCAATGGCCAAGAGGTGGTTTGCAACCAGTTGCAAATCGACATCGCGGATGAATTCACCTTCAATGTTCTCTACGCCAAGGTTGTCTTTGATGCGTTCGGGATGGAGGAAATGGGCCAAATCGGCATCGCGCACATCCACCTTGACATCCCGGACACGCAGGTCAGATGCTTCTTTGGAAGCAAAACCGACCACGGCGCCAAGGGCGAGAATCAGGGTGATGGAGGTGAGAATGCGCAAAACCATGTCTTCATCTTGAGCGGTCCTGCATGTGTTGAATCGCTTGGGGGACAAGGCGATCGATGTCGCCAGCCCCCGCCGTAATCAACACGTCGACAGGACATGCCTTCAAGGAAGTGAAGATGGTTTCTGAAGAAGACAAATGCTTGTGGGTTCCCGAGATGTTTTCAAACAGCCATTGTGCATCAACCCCCGCAATGGGTTTCTCGCGCGCTGGATAGATCGGCAACAACCAAAGTTGGTCTGTTGTACCGAGTACTTCGGCAAACTCAGCACCAAAATCCCTGGTCCGAGAAAACAGATGGGGCTGGAAAATCAAGGTGACATGGCGACCCGGCCACCGCTCGCGCACTGCCAAGAGCAGGGCGCGCAATTCCTCCGGATGGTGTGCGTAGTCGTCCACGTAAACGCCCGAGGGCGTGTCGAGATGGATGTCCATCCTGCGTTTGACCCCTCCAAATTGGGCGATGCCCGTGGCCAGGAGTTCCGCGGAAACACCGGCCTTGTGAGCCAGTGCCGCCGCAACCAAGGCGTTGGAAGCGTTGTATGTTCCGGGCAGGGCGGGCGTGGCTTGGAATTGAATTTCTTCGGGCGTGCCCCGGTGGATCCAAAACGTCGTCTCTCCCTGCGCACCCACAAGGGCCTGGTGGTCGGCACCATCCACAGCACTGAGATCCTTGCCCACGGCAAACCGCTCCACCGAGGGTGACGATGGGCTGTTTGTCCAAGGCAGGTCGAGCGGGAGGAGCAGGGTGCCGGTCACTTGCTGGCCAAATTGTTCAAAAGCTTCTCGAAAGGAGCGGGCATCCCCATAGATGTCGAGGTGGT
>JBEARC010000002.1:0-4324 GCA_041163465.1 Bacteroidota bacterium | reverse complement strand
GGCATTCCCGTGCCTGTGTCCCTTCGAGTGACAGATGCCGCGGGCAACCAAACCTCTTGGAGTGGGTCATTGCAATGGCGCCCTTGAACCCATCATCCGCCACATCAAGAGGGTGTTAAGGCCGGTTGAACGGAGCTCTTTTGGGGTCAATCATGCTGTAGTCAAGGTAATATAAGACCCTCATGGACAGCGAATTAACAAACCCCTCTTGCAGCATCAATTCCCAATTGTCGGCATAGGATGAAGCCAAGACATTGCCGCTGCTGTTCAAGGTGTTCTTCCACACGATGTTCATCTCACTGCCCGGCGAGAAAATCCACCGACACACCCAGTCCACACTCCATGCATTGTAGTTGACATCCAGTGGAGAGGTGATGCCATCGGCATTCATGAAGGTGTCTGCCCAGGGCGTTTGGATCAGGCTGCCATCGCTCTGCAATTGAAAGAATTCATGGTAGTCGACAACACTCCAATAGTGGCGAATTCGAACGGAAAGACTGAGCCTCGGATTGAACAGGTACGAGGCTGAGAGCACGTGTGTGTGGCTTGTATTTTCTCGTTGTCCAAACAAACTCACCGGGCCACCCCAGAGGTCGTCTTCGTAAAGATTGGCCCAGCCTTGTTCGTTCCTTCGCACCTGCCAACTCCACACGTAGTTGGCACTGAAGTGGTCGGAAAACCGAAAGCGCGGTGCCACACGAACATAGAATTCTCGCCAATCGGGGTGGCTTGGTCGCCATACGCGTTTCACAAACGCATCCAGGGCGATGGCCTTTCGATAATCCGTGGAAGTCACCGCACCGATTCCACCCGATGATGGGGTCGTCCAAGGGATGCCATCGATGCGCGAGGCGAAGAAATCCTGGCCTTGCCGCGGTTGCCATTCCAAGGTCAATTTGTTGAACCAGAAACGGCGGGTGATGGACCCCCATTCCCCGAGCAACGTCCAATTGCTGAAGGCACGAGGGGCATACAATTGGGTGTGCTCTGAGTTGACTCCCCACCACATGCGGTTGAAGTTGCCAAAGGGTTGGTACATGGCATATTCCAAACCGCCAAACGTCACGACTTCGTTGGGAGCCGCGAGGTATCCAAGGTCGTTGGGATTGAAGGACTCCGATTCTCTGTAATGCCCCACATTCCATCTGAAATTTCCAGAGGTTCGAGCAGCCATCAGGGACCACTTGTGTCCCTCCTCATGGCTGAGTGTGTCCCCCTGTTCCATGGTGTTCACAGCAGCACTCCCGCCCACCATGAGGCTGTTCGCTTTGTTGCGGACATTGAATTCGGCGCCTTGGACATAGGCATCGCGACGCGAACCCGTCCGGACCGTGGCCGTACTCAGGGCCGTGATGTATCCATTGTTGGGGAGGTTTTGGTCCACCACAGCCACGGTGTAAGACGTGAGTCCTCCGCCCTCCAAGGTGGAATCTCGGGCCAAGGCTTGAAACACGCCCAAGCCTGTGCTCGAAGCCGTTCGTCCACTGAATTTGGTGGCATTGAACAGCTGTCCCTCCGATCCAACCCGTCGGCTGTAAAAGAGACCGCCTTTGTTGAACAAGTCCGTCCCTTCTAAGAAAAAAGGGCGGTTTTCGTCAAAACGCACCTCGTAGGGACTCAAGTTGAGGACGAGGTTGTCTGCCACCACCTGGCCAAAATCTGGCACCAACGTCATATCTACAGTGAAGGCATCTCCGAGGCCCACTTTGGCGTCCAGACCTCCATTGAAAGGGAGCGCCCATTGCCGGTTTCCGTCGTCATCCAAGGCTGTCTGCGCGTAGGTGCTGAGATAGGGGAAGACCGCCACGCGAGGAGGGGTGTTGACGCCCTGAATGCCTTGCAGCACCCCGCCTTGGTTCACCCACCCATCTTGGGTGGGGTCGAGTGCATTCCAAACCGACTCTTCACGCGTTCGGCGCACAATCCGCCAGGCGTTCATGCCCCATGTTTGGGTCTCGTGGCTGTCACGTTTGGGCATCCGAAATTGACTCCATGGGATTCGGATCTCCGTGGACCACCCCCCGGCATGGATGGTGCTTTTGGCCTCCCAAACACCATTCCAGGCAGGGTCGTCTCCATTGGCAGTCAGGATGAAATCCGACATGAGCCCACGTGGCGTGGTGACAAACCCCACTGCGTTGATTCCATCGTTGTACGGGCTTACCCAAAACCCAAATTCATCCGAATTTTCAATCAAGTCGCGCTCGCTGAGCTGCTGAAGGATGGAATCAGGGGCGTTGTCTTCCATGGATGCAGCCACGTAGAGGTTTTGGTCATCGTAGGCAACCCAAAACGTGGTCTTGTGATTGGGGGCAGTGTTGGGGAAGGGGGAATTCTGGGTGAAATGTGTTGCCCCGGGGTGACTCTTCCAAACGTCGTCGTCCAAGAACCCGTCAAGGGTGGGAGGCGATGGCACGCGATGGGCAGTGGCCACTTGGCTTCGCAGATTGAACGGCGTTTGGGCCCAAAGACGCCCCCATCCCCAAGGGGACAAGGCGGTCAAGACCATGAGGTTCTGAACCAAGCCTTTGATTCCAATGCTCATCGAAAAATCCGTTGTTGATTGAGCCACCGTTGGTAGGCTCGGGCGTTGCGCAGATGTTCCCTGTAGGTGGTGGCAAAACGGTGGGTTCCGTCACCACCCGGCTCGGCACACATGTACAAGTGGTCATGCTGGGCAGGATGCAACACACTCTGGATGTACCGCGGGTCCACCACCCGAATGGGTCCCGGTGGAAGGCCCTTGTATTTGTAGGTGTTGTAAGGAGATTCCACCTCTTTGTGGACGTCCAACACGCGGCGAATGTTTGGGTCATTCAACGCAAAAATCAAGGTGGGATCTGCCTGCAACGCCATGCCGAGTTTCAGCCGATTGAGATACAAGCCGGCGACCATGGGTGCTTCAGACAAGGCGGCAGTTTCTGCTTGAACGATGGAGGCCAAAATGGTGACCTCCCGTGGGGTCAAGCCCAAAGCCCTTGCGCTTGCATGACGTTCTTCGGTCCACCAAGCGTTGTGTTCCCGAATCAATCGCTGAATCAAGCCTGATTCATCGGTTTCCCACCACAATTCGTAAGTGTTGGGAAGAATGCGCCACAAGATGCTGTCTTGCCCCAACAATTCGATCATGACGCTGCTGTCGGCAAACAGCCGACGCGTCATGGTACCTGCAATGGGTCCCAGGTCTCGTCCAGAACGCACGACCACACGCACAGCTTCACGGTCTGCAGTGACCATTCGCGTGGCGCTTGCACGAACGGACTCGTCGGGATGGAAGCAGTAACGCCCCACCTTCAAACGATGCTCCCAACCCCTCAACGAAAGGAAGGTCTTGAGGTTTGAGGCTCGGTCCACACCCTCGAGTTGATCCATGACGCGTTGAAGCCGTTCAGGGGCTGGGGTGGTGGGTGAAATGTCGACACACATCGGAGACGACAACCATGGAGTTAAGAACCACCGGTTGTAACCCCACCACATGCCTCCGCCGAGGATCACCGCTGCACCCAAGAGCCCTAGAACCCATGAAGACAATGACTTGCGTCGTGCGTTGGTCATGGGTCAAAAGGTTGGTCAAACAAACATTGCCAAACCGAGACATCCTGCCAACCATGCGGTGCACGAATCCAGGAAGCAAGGTTGCCAACCATCGCAAAACCGGCCATTTCAAACAGCTTTGTGGAGGCAGCATGGTCGCTTGGGATTTCAGCGTAGACTTGTCGAAGGCCCAAATGATGCCGGGCATAGGCGAGCAACAAACGAAGGCCCTCCAATCCGTGACCTTGCCGTCGCGCCGACTCCGCAATGTGGATGGCCACGCCGGCCCTCAGATGCCTTGGATCCAAATCATACAGGTCCAACGCACCCAAGGTGTGCCACTCCCCATCGACCCACCCATCCAACATCCAGCGAAGTTGACGATCGCGGTACACGTCGTGATCCCCGGCAATGAAATTGCGCATGGCTTCTCGGCTGATCGGGAGGTTGGTGGCACCCATCCACCAATGTGCACTGTCATTTTCCCAGTTGTAGAGCAACTCCAGGTCCTGAGGCTCCATGGCACGCAATCTGTGATGGGCAGAATTCAACACGGCGCGAAGATAGCCGTACCTTCGGGCTGATTGAGCCATGGAAATTCAACAACTCCCCATCGCAGGATTGCTTTTGGTGAAGCCAAGGGTGTTTGGTGACAGCCGTGGAAGTTTCTCGGAGACGTGGAACCAAACCCTGTTCAACGAAGCTGTAGGATCCGAGGTGCAATTTGTGCAAGCCAATGAAAGTCGGTCCTCGCGCGGTGTGCTCCGGGGTTTGCATTTTCAAGCGCCAC
>JBEARC010000001.1:0-8254 GCA_041163465.1 Bacteroidota bacterium | reverse complement strand
G
This sequence comes from Bacteroidota bacterium, assembly GCA_041163465.1. Taxonomy (GTDB): domain Bacteria; phylum Bacteroidota; class Bacteroidia; order Flavobacteriales_D; family Sanyastnellaceae; genus UBA11663. The sequence goes on along the minus strand of JBEARC010000001.1, from coordinate 8,253 downwards.
GGCGCCAACCAGTCGGGCAATGAGCTCCGCATCTTGACGGACGATGGTCCAGTGGAGGTTCAACTCTTCGACGATGTGCCCATTCACAGGGCCAATTTTTTGTACAAGGTGTACCGCGGTTATTTTGACCCCACTGAATTGACACGTGTGGTTCCTGATTTTGTTGTGCAGGGGGGCAACAGCGAGGAGGAGCGTCCCCAGCAGTTGAGATTCTTGATCGGACGGCACACCTTGCCTTCGGAATGGGATGGCAATCACTTGCACGTTCGTGGAGCCTTGGCCATGTCCCGCAGTTACTCGGACAATCCGGACAAACGGTCGTCTGCGTACGATTTTTACATCGTGACGGGGAGGAAAGTTGGAGAGAGGGAGTTGGCACGCTTGGAACGAGAGCGTGGGTGGTCATACACCGAGGATCAAAGGCGCATGTACCGCGAGGAAGGTGGGACACCCCATTTGGATGGTGAGCACACGGTGTTTGGACGGGTTGTTTCGGGGATGGAATTTGTGGACAAACTCGCTGCCACCCCCACGGATGACAGTGATTGGCCACTTACGCGGTTGGAAGTGCGCATTCCGTGGCCTGACTGAGGGCTTCAAACGGACGGTCGGGCTGGACGGGCTTTCAACCATTCAGGACGCACGAAAGTGCTTCGTCAGCGCGCGAAGGGTCGCTTGTTTTTGGGCAAAGTCTCCACGCAATTCACGTCGCAAAGCTTCCACCTCATGGATGCATTCTTCGAGATCTTCGGGAAGCACGTCTTCGAGCCATTCGCGCATGCGTTTGGCCAAGATGGGGGCCTTACCGTCCGTGCTGATGGCCAATTTCAGGGGCCCTTTTGTGACAATTCCACCCATGTAAAAGTCACATTGGTCGGGCACATCCGCCACATTGAGCAGGTGACCGCGCCATCGGCACATGCGCTGATTCCAGCCAACCTCCCGTGACTCAACCGTGGCGACGATGCTGATTTCGCCTCGTCCCAAATCCCACGGCCATGCGCGCCATCGCTTCACGAGTCGGACGTTGGTGTGGTTGTGCGCGAGGGAGAGTACGGGCTCAGAGAAGGATGACGCAAACACCTTGATCTGTGCTTGTGGACTGCTTTTGAGCAAGAAATGAAGTTTTTCCTCGGCGATTTCAGACCCTCCGAAGACGTTGAATTTGACGGCTTCCGGTTTGAGGAAGAGGGGGAATTTCGTGTTCATGTTGAAAGGTTGGAAGGTGACGGATGGGGGAGTGTGTCTGTGGATGGGATTCTGGAATCAAGGCCTGATTGGATTGGTGTTGGATGCGGTGATGAACCACCTCTCCCACCACGAGGAGTGCTGGATCTGGCAGCGTCGGCAGGGTCTTCAAAGAGAGCCAGGTGTCGGCATCGTGCACGACTGTTTGTTGGCCGGGCAGGCTTCCCTCAGAAATCACGGCCACAGGCATCGAGCCCCGACCACCATGGACAAGATGTCTGGCGATGTCCCGAATCCGACGTCGTCCCATGAAGATGATCAAGGTGGCGTTGGTGCTCAAGGCTTGGACCAAATCTGAGGTGAGACGTCCATGTTGATCCGTGGCGGTTCCAAGCCAAGCCGCGGAGGCCACACCACGCAGGGTGGGCGGAATGCCGGACAGTCCTGGCAAGGAGGTTCCTGAACTGATTCCAGGAACATAGGTCCAGGGAATGCCGGCCGCTTCAGCAAAGGCCATTTCTTCTCCGGCTCGCCCCAACATCATAGGATCACCTCCTTTGAGTCGAACAACCTGCTTGCCATCATGGGCGGCTTCGGCGATGAGTTCATGGATGACCACTTGAGGGGTGCTTTCTCGACCTGCCCGCTTCCCCACGCATCGAACCGTCGCCCGTGGATGAGCATGCCTGAGAATGTCCGGATGCACCAAACTGTCGTGCAAAACAACGTCTGCACCTTGCAGTGTCCTCGCGGCCTTCAGGGTGAGGAGCTCAGGATCTCCAGGTCCTGCTCCCACGAGCCAAAGATGTCCTCGTGTCATGATGCTTTGGATTGCGTGGAATTCGTGTGTGCAGTCAGCCGTTGTAAATCACCCAAAAACACCCGACAATCGTCGGCGAAGGCGCGGGCAAATTCCGGGCGATTTCCCCCACCGAGGTAGGAGAGGGTTTGGGCAGTGAAGGATCCAGCCGGAAGCGTGATTTCTCCGGTCGCTACCACCTGTTCATCAAAAGCGGCCATGATATCCGCATAGCTGTTGGTGGGAAGGTCCCTTTGAATCAGCACGGCTTTGGCCCCTGCGATGTACGCAGCGTATGTGTGATAGACCGCATGTCCCCATGATTCTGTGCTCAAGGCCCCTTCTGCGGCTTCGAATTTTTCATGGGCTTCAAGCAGCAACGTCGACACCAAATCGATCACCACACCTGCACATTCTCCGACGCCAATTTCAGGTACGAATGGCGTGTCCGATCCCCAGTCGATACGCAATGCGTGGTCTTCGGCGTGTTGAACATCAGCCAACGGGAGCAGAAGGTTGTAGAAGTACCGATCACCCATGGACTCCACGTGATCCGCGAATGTTTCATGGGGGCGTTGGTGGGATTCATGGTCGATGAGGAGCATGCGAATGGCCTCTGGGATCCTGCGCGTGGGAAGTTTGATCACCTTTTTGCCAAAGCGCCACGATCCATCTTGACGCCTTCCGCCTCCGACCAAAATTTGCATGGCTGGAATCACGACACCATCCTTCCGAATGCTGCTGCCGTGCAACCCCACCGAGGCCATGGTGTGTTGACCACAGGCATTCATGCAGCCGGAAATCTTCACGCTGAAGGTTCGGTCTTGAATGACATGGGGAAATTCTTCCTCCAGAAGATGTTCCAATTCAGTGGCCAGGTGAGTGCTGTTGGCAATGGCCAAATTGCAGGTGTCTGTGCCAGGACATGCGGTGACGTCGACGCCCGATTCAAATCCCAAGGCATCCCAGCCCAAGGTTTTCAAGACCCTGTGAATGGCACAGAGGTTGTCTTCGCGGATGTGGGGGAGCAGGATGTTTTGGCTTTGAGTCAAACGCAATTCCCCCTCCGTGAGGGGCTCAAGCGCTTGAAGCAACTGACGCGTCCGATGGGTCGTTTCATCCCCCAAAGGAACCCTGATCCCCACGGCAAATCGTCCCTTTTGCCGCTGGGCGTACACATGGTTTTGTCGCCAGCGATCATGCCCTTCGGGAGCAACCTCCTTATGGATGCTCGCTCGGGAAGGAGCGATGATTTCGTCATGATCGATCTCGGGGAATGGCCCGGTGACAGCGCGTCGCTCCTGTCTTAGGGCCTCCAACAAGGCTGTCCTGCCTCGTTGCTGGTAAAGAAACTTGAAGCGAGCCTTGTGTCGCTTGGTCCGTTCTCCTTCCCGGTCGAAGATTCTGAGCAAGGCTTCAGTCCAGGGGATGAGTTCATCTGTGGGCACCCAGTCGAAGAGCACATCGGCTTGGGCCGGCTGGGCACCCAGACCTCCTGCGATGAGCATTTTGAATCCCGGACGTCCCTCGCTGTTGAGGGCTGGAATCACACCGAGGTCGTGCATGACTGCCATGGCACTGTCTTCTTCGGTGTTGGAGAAGGCAATTTTGAATTTTCGCCCCATCTCCTGGCACACAGGATTGCGCAGGAAGTAGCGCCACATCGCATCGGCCCATGGCAAGACGTTGAAGGGTTCTTTCGGATCCAGTCCCGCCAGGGGCGAAGCTGTGATGTTGCGGACGGTGTTTCCGCATGCCTCACGGAGCGTGACATCGTGGGACTCAAGCTCTGCCCAAAGGGCTGGGCTGTCTTCCAACCGGACGTGATGAATTTGAATGTCTTGTCTTGTGGTGATGTGGTACTTCCCCGTGCTGTAACGGTCACAGATGTCGAGAATGCCACGAAACTGGCCAAACGTCAGCAGCCCGAGCGGCACTTTGATTCGAATCATTTGCACGCCCGGCTGCCTTTGTCCGTAGACGCCCCGAGCGAGCCTCAAGCTGCGAAAACGCTCCTCGTCGATTTGACCTTCACGAAACAACAAGATTTTCTTGTTCAACTCGAGGATGTCTCGTTGGACGATGGGGTCCTCGATTTCACTGATGAAACTTTGCATGGTTGGATTGTGAGTTGGGGTTCGTATGCGTGGGATGGAAAACAAAAAGGCCTCCCTTGCGAGGAGGCCTTTGTCGTTGCCTGAGGCGCGAAGCTTCACGGCATTGTCAACAGCCTTCCCGAATCGAGGGATGGACAACAGCAACCGCAGCACGCGTTCCAGGCGAGTAACAAAACCATGACCCTAATATACAAAACCTATCGGATTTATAGGATAAAAAAGAAGGAATTTCTTCCGACCTTTGGATATGTGCTTCAATCTTCCTTTGGTCGTTGTTCGAGCTACCGTCCAAACTTTCCTGTCAAGCCTGAGATGGAGGAGGGGATTGGCAGGGTTGTTGACGCTTGTGATTCCCGCTTTCTGTCATGGCCAAATGACGGTTCGAGACACAGAAGATGACTACACCTATGTCAGCCGTCGTGGCTTGGAGTTTGGTCTGAACATTGGCGTGTACCGCGGAGACAGCTGGCCGGCGTATTTCTACGACGGTTCAGGGATGTGGGAGTTGGGGGATGCCAGTGGACAGATCTGGGGCATCGAAGACCGCCTGCTTCAGTTGCAACAGCAGCAACATCCTGTGAGGGATATTTTAAATGACTTGACCGATGGCAACATGGGGTGGAGGTTGGAAAGCCTGCCTTTGATGCAATACCGTCCGGCCATGATGTTTGGGTTGAAGGCCGTGAAATTCTGGAATCCGGAGAGCGCCTTGGTGGTAAGTGTGGATGCCATGCAAATGACGGCCGAGGGTGCTTGGACCTTGAATACGGGGCAATTGCCGGATCAGGGTCAGGGAAATGCTCAGATTTTGACCTTCCCCATCTTGGGCAAGGAACGCCGGTTGAATGTCCTGCTCGGGTACCGGACTTCGGCGTACATGGCCGAGGGCGTCTCTTGGACCTTTGAAGCGGGGGGGCTTGCCAACGCCTTGACTGTGGAGGAGAACTACATCATGATGTGGGAGGACAGCGAGTCGCAAGCCAAGCGTTTGGATTTGCTGACAGCACCGGCCAATGGGAATGGGACCTTGGGTGCAGCCAACAACTTGTTGACCCAATGGGGAACAGGCATGTATGTCGGGGGGGGATTGGATTTGTCCTTTGAAGAGGGCGGGAACATCGAGCTCAACGTTCGGGCCTGCAGAGACAACATGCGTTTGGGAACGACGGAATTCAAGCGGTGGAATGGTGCACTGTTTGTGACCTGGATGATTCCGTCGCAGCTGGGTGATTTCGTGCGTGCGTCCTTCTGACGGTTCTGTTCACGGTCGCGGTGGACTTCAGGTGAGAGGATGACAATGGAGGCTGTGGTTCGTCGGATGGGATGTACCTTTTTCGCTCAATCACCAGCATTATGCATTCATTCTTCTCATTGCGTGCCACATGGATGGCTTGTTTGACCCTGAGTTGGGGCGGTTTGATGGCCCAACAGGATCAACCCCTGTACACCTTCAAAACCTTGGCTGACCTTACCGCCACGGATGTCAAGGACCAATGCCGAACGGGCACATGCTGGAGTTTTTCGACGACGAGTTTTCTGGAAAGTGAGGCCTATCGAATCAGCGGGACATTGGTGAATCTGAGCGAGATGGCTTCGGTTCGCTACACCTATCCCCGGAAGGCTGACATGTACTTGCGTCATCATGGACTTTACCAATTGGGTCCGGGAAGCCTTTGTCACGACGTGCTGAATGCGGCTGAGGGGTATGGTCTCGTTCCTGATGTCGCTTTCCCCGGTCTAGACGCTGGAGAGACCGGCTACGATCATGGAGAGTTCGATGCGGTGTTGGCAGCGAGTCTCAAAGCCTTGAGTGAACGCTCCACACTGTCGGACGATTGGAAGGATGCTGTGGAAGGAATTTGCGATGCCTACCTCGGTGCGCTTCCTTCCTCGTTTGTCTATGATGGAAAAACGCATACACCTGCCTCGTTTCGGGATTTGCTGGGCATCGTTCCCTCTGAGTATGTGAGTTTGACGAGTTTCACCCACCATCCGTTTGGAGAGACTTTTGCGCTTGAGGTTCCCGACAATTTTTCCCGCGGGTTGTTCCTCAACCTCCCCATCGATGAGCTCACGCGGGTGGTGCGCAAGGCACTCATGGATGGCTACACCGTGGCATGGGATGCCGACGTCTCGGAGAAGGGATTCAGTTTCCAACACGGCATGGCTCTTTGGCCTGTGGAAGCGGAGAAGGACAATCTCTGGAAATCGGTGGTTGTCGAAGACAAGGTGAGCCAAGAAGACCGTCAGGATGGTTTTGACAGCCATGCCACCACGGATGATCATTTGATGCACATTGTGGGTTTGGCACAAGACCAAAACGGCCGAGAGTACTTCATCATCAAGAACAGTTGGGGCGATGGCAACCTCTACGGGGGCAGACAATACATCAGCATGGCGTATTTTAAGGCCAAGACCATTGCCGTCACGTTGCATCGTGACGCCATGGTGCAGAAGAAACGATGATGGCTTCGCAAGAACTTGAACGAATTTGGCGGTCGCGCCTGTTTTATCACCTCGACGGGCTCGCCATGAGTGGGGTGGTTCCTGTGCTCGACATGACAGGCCTTCTGGAGGAAGTGTTGCAGGTGGGTGGAGATGTGGATGAACTTGCGGCGCTGCACGGTGCCAATGCTGGCTATTTGAACGTTGGCTTGCGCATGCTGTGTTCCCAAGGCATCGTGGAGGCCTTCAGGGGGGAGGACAAAATCACATACACGCCGCTGAAAACAACGGATGTGGCCCATTGGGCGCAGCACCGAGAGGCCTACGGGGTAGGGCGGAAGTGGTTGGAGTTGATGGTGGGCTCTTGGAACCGTCCAATGGAACCATTCTCAGCGGAGTGTGCATGGGTGCTGGATGAGTTCTTGACGATGCGCGAGACATGGAAGGAGTTGGGGTTGCTTCCCAAAGGTGCGCCGGAAGGTTTGGCTCAGCGCATGACATTGCACGTGGAAGGAGCCATGGCGGCCCCGTGGCTGGTCATGCTGGGTACGGCCTTTGGGACCGAGCCGATGCTGACTACTGGCGATTTGGAGCGTGCCTTGGCCAAATTGCATCCGACCAAACAGGAGGCCTGGTGGAGACTGAGCGATGCCCTCGGGTGGTCGGGGACGGAACTCGGAGCCTTCTTTGTGGAACGCGCCGCAGCGTATGGCGTCACAACGTCCTACACACAAACCTTTTTGTGGGCCAAGGAATTGCTCCTTGGCGATGGGAGGTGGCTGTGGCGCACCGAGCCTGGTGAGGCCGAAATTCACGTGGACCGGACGCTGAATGTTTGGGGCTCCGGAGGTGCGCACAAGGCGTATTTCAAGCACTTGGACGAGGTGGTCAGGGGTGTCTTTGACCAGCCACTGGATGCGCAGCCCGAAGGCCTTTGCGACATGGGATGCGGAAACGGCGCTTTGCTTCTTCACCTCCATGATTTCATCGCCCGTCATACACTCCGGGGCAAGCACCTCGATACCCATCCTTTGATGCTCGTTGGCGCCGACTTCAACCAAGAGGCGCTCGTGGCGACGGCAGATCATTTCATGCACAAGGGGGTCAAGGGTCATTTTCTGTGGGGAGACATCGGAGATCCCGATCAACTCGCGTTGGACCTCTACGAGATTCACCGCGTGAGATTGAGCGATTTGTTGAATGTTCGGTCTTTTCTAGACCACAACCGCGTGTACAATCCCCCGCTGGTCCACAGACCTGAGAATCCGACCACCACAGGGGCTTATGCCTTCAGAGGCCAACGTCTGAAGCTGCGTGATGTGGAGCAAAGTCTCAAGGAGCACTTGATGAAATGGTCCCCCTATGTTGCCCAGCACGGGCTGCTCATGATTGAATTGCATACTGTGGACCCGCGTGATGCTTGTGCATTGCAGGGCAAGCTTCCCGCCACTGCATACGACGCCACGCATGGCTATTCAGACCAATACATCGTGGAGATACCGGTGTTTGATGCCATGGCTGAAGAGGCAGGTCTTGTCATGGATCCAGACGTGAGTCGCACGTTTCCCAGCCGTTTGCCGGCGACGGTTAGCCTGAGGTTTTTCCGAGCCTGAGCCTGAGCCTCAAGCATCAGATCTTCTCAGGCATCCGATCTTTCTGTGTTTTTCTGTGTTCTTCTGTGTTATTCTGTGTTTTGCGATGCGC